>JABDKV010000327.1 GCA_013002045.1 Gammaproteobacteria bacterium | reverse complement strand
ATGCTGGACGAGATTCGTCGGCTCGACTGGACCCCGCGCTCGGTCCATCGCAAGGTGCGCGAAATGTCAGCGGCAATCAGTGTTATCGAGAATCGTACTGGTCACGATGCCCGTGATGCCGATGTCGCCAGTGAGCTTGGCGTTAGCGTCGAGGATTATCACAAGCCCCTGCGTGATGCCGCGGCTGCACCAATGTGCCGCTTCGAGCAAATCATTGACGAAGACAATATGCAGGATGCGCCGAGCACCCCCGATCCCGATCCGCTGGAGAACCTGGAGCAGTCTGACTTTGTCCAGAGTCTCGCCAGTGAAATCGACAGACTGCCGGAACGCGAAAAGCTGGTCATGTCGCTGTATTACGACGACGAGCTCAACCTGCGCGAAATCGGCGAAATCCTTGAAGTCAGCGAATCCCGTGTCTGCCAGATTCACGGCCAGGCACTGGTGCGGCTGCGCGCACGACTGTCGGAGTGGACAGCAAGAGAGTAGACCATGCAACCGATCGATCCCGTACGACCCCCGAACCCCGTTCCCGCGACCCATCGTATCGAGCGTGAACGTCGTGACCGGGAGCAACAGTCGCAACGGGACGATGAGTCCGCCAACAACCAAGATGACGATGACGAAACCGAACACCGAATAGACGAGTATGTATGATGGAAATGTCTGATGTAGTCCTGATCATGAGCCTGGTTGTCGCCTGCTGCGCAGTCGTACTGATTGCTATCCAGGCACCGCTGCAACGACGCGCCCTGCGCGAGATCGCCGATCGAAATCGCCTGGATATGATCTCGGTGCTGGATGAAGTCGGTAGCGTACAGATGCGTATAGACGCGCTCGATCGCAGCCTGCTGCGCATCGTTCACCGCGTGGACCAGTTACAACTGCAGCAGGTCGGCAGCGCCGGCAATGCTGGCTACGACGAGGCATCGACACTGGCACGTGGCGGGGCCAGTATCGAGCAGCTCATCGAACGGTGTGGATTGTCCCGTAGCGAGGCCTCGCTACTGCATCGACTCAATAACGCCTAGCCTGGCTCGAAATATCGTCGCTGGGTGGCGGCGGGTCGAGGTCACCGCGAAATTGCCATGCAAAAGCAATGACTTCGGCCACTGCGCGATACAGCGGTGCTGGTATCTCATCGTCAAGGTCTACCTGAGCCAGGACATCGGCAAGGCTGGCATCTTTCCACAAAGGCACGCCGGCTTCCTCGGCCAGTGCGAGAATGTTTTCCGCCGTTTGACCGCGACCCTTGGCCGTAACCCGTGGTGCGCCTTTGCCACCGTACTTGAGCGCGACGGCAACGTCGGTGTTACGTTCCTTCATGCCTTGGTCTCGAGCAGCTGCGAATCTCGCACCATTGTTCGTACCACCGGCCTGGTCGAGCAACTGACACAGCCAACGTCAATCTCGTTGCGCTCGAGCCTGCTTTGCAGCCGCGGCAGGCTCTCGAGCACGCGCTCGCGGGTCGTAACCTGGTCTGCATGCAGGGCTGTGTAGACCTGCCCATCACGTAATGTAATCCGCGCCTGCAGGCGGCCACCGCGACCGAGATCAAATGCCAGTCCGATGCTCCAGGTGGGGCCGCTATTCTCGTCATTGTTGCGTTTTTCACGTTCGATCGTAACCGGGATAACTTCGGCGTCGCCGTTGCCGTGTTGCACCGGCAGGTCAAGCAACCACGTCGCCCTCGGATTTACGCTATCCACCGGCGTGCTGGACAACTGGTTAACCTGAACCCGCGCCAGCGCGCCCTCCACCTGGCGTGTCAGTTGTTCGACGAACCGCAGCGGATCGGCTGTCACCCTGGCAACGGTTTCTGCTGGCGGCGAGGTTTGCACGGCCGGACTGTTGCGGGCAGCAATTACTTCCGCCTGCGGCGCTGATATCGACGGTGTTGCTGGTGTAGCTGATGCGGATGGCGCAGCTGCTGCTACGGGTGCCGCTGGTAATGCCCGTGTTGCTGCAGGTGCTGGGGTGGTAGTGCTGGCTGAGGATACCGTAGTCGTAACCGGCGTCGCTGCCGCAACGGTCGTCCCAGCAGTGCTGCCTTGTTGCGTACCAGCGGGCGTGGATAACGGCGCCGATGGCACGTTGCCTGCCGGACGTGTAGCGGCATTATTACCCTGAGCTTGACCGCTGGAAACCAGTTGTTGTCGTAGTTGTAACAACACGGCCTTCCAGTCCCGCGCTACCGGCTGGTTACTGGCGAGCTGTCTTTCCATGAAGACACCGGACTGTCGTAACGCTTCGCGCAGACCCTTCGCTTCAACCAGTTTCTCGGCAACCGGTAAGCTCTGCAGCAATCGCGTAATGGCCTGCTGAACATTCTGTGGCAGGTTTTGCGGAGCACGTTGCGCCAACTGCACGACCGGCAATGGCTCGCGTTGCTGCGGTAATGCTTCACGTAACGCCACCGTGACACGTTCGCTGCGGGTCGGTGCCTGTTCGGTCCGCAGCACGACCGTCTCACCCGCGCTCGCCACGCGCAGCTGCAGCCGCTGATTGGGTTGCAACGGCAGCTCGGTGCGCGCCTGCAACACCTGGTTGCCGACCTGCAGACGGACCCGGCCGTCACGGGTCGAACTTAGCGTCAGCGCCTCCAGCAATGTTCCAACCTGCCACGACTGCCCGCCTGGCGCCGACGTAGTCAGCGCACCCGGCGCGACGCCGGAAGCGGTAACAGTTGGGGGAATCATCTCACGCGCCTCAGCGCGCGTTTTCCTGGTAGGCGTGGGCTGCCAGGCGGTTTGCGTTTATTTGTCGTACATCCGCTACGGTGGCCTGGCGCGCTGCTTGTGCGGCGGCAACCAGTTCCCGATCGCTGCCGATCACCTGCTCGGCCAGCTCCCGCAGCTGCGCCAGCTGCGTCTCGTCCTGCGGTGGTTCGCAAAATGCTGCTTCGAGTAACTGGCGCCGTTCAACCAGAATCTCAACCGCACGCTCCCATTGCGCTTCGCTGACCGCCGTGGCCAGCGCTTCGCCAAGAACCTCGATGTCGTGAATTGCCCTCACTCAATCGGCCGGTTCAGGTGATGCTGGAGACTGGCTGGGCCGGTTCCTGTTCAGCCTCGCTGACTTTGCGCGCTTCGGGTGGGATCTGTTCCCACGCATCCTTGATCTCACGTAACAGCGCGGCGACTTCATCCAGCCATTCCGGTTCGTCCTTGATATTCGCCTGTAGCAGACGCTGCCCCATGTACAGGTACAAATCGTCGAGATTGGTCACCAGGTCACCTCCGACCTCGTGATCGAGCGAAAAACGCAGACCGTCGATGATGGAAATCGCGCGGCTGATGCTCACACCTTTCTGTGGCACGTCACCCCGTCGCATGTGGCCCTTGGCAACAGCAATGGCATCGAGTGCGCCATTCATCAGTAGCAATATCAGCTGGTGCGGATCCGAGGCGGCAACGCCACCCTGTGCGCTCACTTCGCGGTACTCAGTTGCTTCTCTGGTCATCATCGTCGTGTCCCTTCCTGAAAATGATCGTGGTTATCACTGCTTCTTGACCAATGCACCCGGCGACGGGAGATTGGCAAGCTGCGAGCCGAGAAAACCACTGGTACTGTTGAGTTCTGCCACCAGCGTATCGAGTGCAAGAAATTGCTTACGCAGGCGGGTTTCGATCGATATGAGCCGTTCGTCGAGTCGGGCCCGCTGATCGGAAATTGTCTTGATACTGGCCTGCAACCCTTCGTTGCGAGTATCCAGGATGCCATCGCTCTTGAGATAGTCCTCAAATACCGCATCAAAGCGCACTGCAACACCGTTGCTCTCGTCAGCAAACAGGCGGCCAATGGCGCTGAAGTTTTCATTGATGACCTGGTCGAGGACATCCTCATCGACGTCGAGTGTGCCTTCGAGAGTGACACTCATGCCCAACTCGCGTAACGACGACAGATCGCCTGCCGGCACATTGAGCGTGGTATTAAATTCGTTATTGATCCGCGACATCAGCATCGGCACGAGCGAGTCGCCCTGCAGGGCGCCAGTCGCTCCCGTCTCGTCGTTATAGTCAGTCAGTCCCTGCGCGGTAAGGACCAGGCCGTTATAGGCGGCCACAAAGTCATCGACCAGCGAACGGGTTTCGTCTTTATCGAGGCCAATGCTCAGGGTCTCGACAGTACCCGCCTCGGCGGTCAGCAGGTCGATCGTCAGACCCTCGATCGCCTCGGTTACCGTGTTGGTCTTGCTGAAATGGGTAAACGAGTCGATGCGAATCTCGGCATCGGCAGCCGCCTGCACTTCAGTCAGGTTATTGATCCCGTTGTCGGGGTCATAGCCCAGTGCTTCGAGACCACCGTCGCCACCTGACGCGGTGATGGTGATATCGCGCCCGGTACCGGTCAGCGATCCGCTCAGGACCAGGTGGGAGCCGTCGGAAGCATTGACCACGCTGGCCACAACACCGGGGTTGTCAGATGCGCTGTTAATGGCATCACGGATACCATTAAGCGTCGTTTCTGAGGAGTCGCTCAGGTCAATTGAAAACGTACCGCCCTGTTCCGAGCCCGGATCGATAGCAATAGTCAGCGTGCCGGAGCCGACGAATGTTTCACCATCGGCAAATGCAGACGAGGTCAGCTTCTGACCCTGCGCCAGGCTCACGACTTCGAGGTCGTAGGAACCCGGGGCGACATTGCTGTCGGCGCTGACAGTAAATATGTCTTCGTTGCTGCTCGATACCGTACGCGCGCCGAATCCGCTCAGTTCCTTGAGCGGTTCCAGCGCGGTACGAAAACTGTCGAGTGCCGAACGGAACGTCCCGAGTCCTGATAACTCCGCCTGGAATGTTGCTTCACGACTATTGAGTCGGTTCTGCGCCGGTTGGCCTTCGAACAAAACCAGCTGCGAAACGAGCTGGTCGATGTCAAGACCGGATCCGATTCCCGGGGAGGTAATTGAAGGCATCTTTAGTTCACGTCCGCACTAGGGTCAGGCGAGGGTCAGGCCTGGCTGTCAATAAGGTTGAAAGCACCGTCGGCAACAGAACGGGCCAGCTCGAGAACTTCCTCTGGTGGTATTTGCCGGATGATCCTGCCGGAATCAGAATCGATTACGGTGATGATCGTCCGGCCACTGTCTTCGTCGACACTGAATTGCAGCTCACGGCGCACATCAGTGACGAAATTTCGGATATTGTCGACTGCCTGTTCCAGCTCCGGCGCTTCTATTACGCTTGCTGGTTCGTCAGCGGAGGTGGGTGCGTTGCTGGTAAGGAGACCAGGTAGCTCCACTGCCTGTTCTGCACCAGCACTGGGCACCGCACCACCGACATCACGACGCTGGCGCTCTACCGGCGCGCTGCGTGGCGTTTCAGTTGTGACTAATGCTACCTGGCTGGACATTCACGTCCTCCTGTTACACCCGGGATAGCCCGGGTTGCCCCGGGCTATCCTGAGTTATCCGCTTACTGCAACAGTCCCAGCACGGCCTGTGGTACCGCGTTGGCCTGCGACAGAACGGCGATGCCGGCCTGCTGCAGGATCTGCGACTTGGTTAGCTGAGCCGTTTCAGCTGCGAAGTCGGCATCCTGGATGCGGCTCCTCGAAGCTGACAGGTTCTCGGAAACCGTTTGCAGGTTGACGATTGTCGATTCGAAACGGTTCTGGATAGCACCGAGCGCGCTGCGGTAGGTGCTGACCGAGGTCAGGGCCGAGTCAATACGCTGAATGGCATCGTTGGCGCTATCGACGGTATCAATCGTTACCGAAAGCAGCGTCGTCGAGTCAACGGCAAAGACCTGACCGGCACTGTAACCGATCTTGGCTTCATCGCCACCACCGAGTGTGATCGTTTCAGCTGCACTGAGCACGACCGTGCCACCGAAGCTACCCGAGGTCGCTGTCAGACCCGTGTAGTTAACCGATGCACCGGTGTTATCAGTCTCGGT
>JABDKV010000314.1 GCA_013002045.1 Gammaproteobacteria bacterium | reverse complement strand
TTGGAAGTCTCGAATCAGCTAGTGCCGCCTAACAATGCGCTGCAGCAGACGTTTGACCCGGCCACTCCTTTTGCTGTCGCAAAAGCAGCGTCCGCGTCAAACGCAGCTGAGCTTTGGCGTTAGGCGGTAAAACCAGCAATTTTCGAGATAGCGATAGCATCCTTCACCGGCTAAACTAAGGTCATGGCTGTAAACCTGTCAGAAATACTGCAATTGCCAATCGAAGAGCGACTTCGATTGGTTGAATCTATATGGGACAGTATTGCCGAGTGCCCGGAAGCTCTAGAACTCACGGATGAGCAGAAGCGCGAGCTGGACCGCCGGTTGGACGATCTGGAGAAAAATCCGGATGCCGGAATACCGTGGTCTGAGCTGCGGGCTAGACTGCTTAATGGTCAGTGAAGCTCGACATCCGCGTCCGGCCTGCGGCTGAGAGTGATGTTGAGGAATTGTTCCACTGGTATGAAGAGCAATCGCCAGGACTAGGACGGCGATTCGTTAACGAGCTGGATGTTGTATACGCCAGAATTCAAGTGACTCCCAGGATTTACGCAACACTCTATCGTGGTATTCGACGGGCAATGTTGAAAAGGTTTCCGGTCGGAGTGTTTTATGTCGAAAAAGAATCGGTCGTGAAGGTAGTCGCTGTGAATCATCTCGCCAGAAACCCATCGGTATGGCAACGTCGCAATTGACGCCTAAAATCTTCGAGGGCCAGTTCTCTAAGCGGTTCCCGCGAAAAGTCCAACGAATCGCGGGGAGAAAGCTGGAGATGCTTGCTGCCGCAACCGAAATCAACTCCTTGCGAGTCCCGCCAGCTAATCGACTGGAGAAACTGCGAGGAGACCGAAAAGGTTGCTATAGCGTACGAATCAACCGGCAGTGGCGGATCTGTTTCAGGTGGCGTCGCGGCGATGCTTACGACGTTGAGATAGTGGACTACCATTAGAGGCCGATATGAAGCGTAGAGATTTTGATCCCATCCATCCTGGCGAGATTCTCCTTGGGGAATTTCTGGAGCCCATGGAGATCACGCAGTACCGGTTGGCGAAAAGCATAAGCGTACCGCAGCGGCGTATTGGTGAAATCGTTAAAGGTGCACGGAGTATTACTGCCGATACCGCTTTGCGGTTGGGTCGATTTTTCGGGATGGAAGCGCAGTTCTGGCTGAACTTGCAGGCGCGATATGATCTTCTGGTCGCCGAGCAAGAACTATCTGGCCGTCTCAACAAGGAAGTCAGCCCACATGCTGCGCTCTAATAAGGCGTTGCAGCAGACGTTGACCCGGCCAGCCGTTTGGCTGCTGCCAAACAACTGTCCGCCTCAAACGCAACTGAGCTTTGGCCTGAATGCCCCGGAGATTAGTGCGATGACACTCGCCCAGCTTCTAACGAAAGTGACTTGGCCGCACCTTAAGGCTGCGATTGTATGGGCTTATCCCGATGCGAAAGACTCATTCGATGCTTATCGCCTTGTTCTCGCCAAGTTGAAACAGCTGCAGCCTGCGCCTTCTGCGATGAGGATAGTTATTACGGAGACCTTCCGGCAAGGAATCGACGACAAAGCTTTTTTAGAGGTCATCGGTCGGAATGGCTGTCGGAATCGTGATCAGCAGGACTTTCGGTACTTCGAACACACCGTGGATGATGGATACGCTGACGCGGAGACAGATTGGTCGCTGTCCCTTAGACCGTGGGAGGAATGGCTAGGGATGGAAATTGACGCATCCACATTGGACAAATTCGACTCGTCAGAAATCGCAGCTCATTGTATCTGGGATATGACGTTCCACGGTTTCGAACAAGGACAGGTTCAGTCCACCCTGGCTGAGATTATGCATCGTGCGGACGAAATCGATGCAATGAGCGAGGAGGAGAGAGAAAAACACTTGGTGCCGGCGGACAAAGTTCTAAGTAAACTCGGTAAGAATCAAGATGCGGAGTAGTTGGTTGTCAGCTTCATTATTTTGCCAGGGGGGCACCTAACAAGGCAGGGAGTCTGCTTGAGAGCCTGGAGCTTGAGGCCGATGAAGGTGCTGAAGCAGCCTGGGCGCAAGAAATAGAACGGCGAATCGCTGAGCTTGATGCTGGAAAGGCGGTGGACTTTGACTTGGGACGAGGTTCGCGCAAGATTGCATCACAACGGTGGTTGATCCTGGCCGTCGATTCCTTTCCGAGGCAGCCGAGGAGGCCGAAGCAACTCGGGCATGGTATGAGGTGAGGAACGCCCGTGTATCGACAGCCTTCCTGGAAGAACTTGATCATGCCGTCGCCATGGTCCTTGAAGCCCCGCAGCGATGGCCGAAGCACGTCGCCAATGGCACGGCCACCTCAAGCGTAGCTGAGCTGGGACGTTAGGCATTTTCCGCATTTATGAAACAATACAAGGGCGAATCCTGGTCCTGACCGGGGCACAATCTCTAATGGGTAGGAATCGCGGGACAGGACTGTGGCTACGACTGGGAATAGGCAATTGCAGCAAACGATGATCGTCGGTAGCGAGCGGCTGGAAATTGTCGCAAGTGAAATCGCTGAAGCACATTGGCAACTCGCGGTTAGGAACTCGCTAGGTGTCTGCTCGGTCTGGGTTGAATCCTTTAAGACGCCTGAGATCGCAATCGATGCCGCCTTGAATGCGATCGAATCTGAGGGCGTGGAGGAGTTCGTAAGTGTTGAGGGGTTTGAGTATTTGCTGGATGAGTAGCATAGATGGCCTCAGCTCAAGCTGTCTGGGGAAACGCCTAACTTGGCGTTGGAGTGTCCGGGCCGAAGGGGCTGAGACGAATTAAGGGCCTAAACGACGAGTCGTTACGTGGCGAGTGGAAGGGGCACCGATCATCCAGGCCGAATAAGCAATATCGGGTTATATACAAAGTTAGGGAAGAAGAGGTAATAGTTTTAGTTGTCGACGTGACGGCACATGACTATCGACGGAAATGAGAGAATACATAAAGGCTAAACGACGTATCGAGGTTTCACCCGGTGAATCTATACGAATCATTCGTGAGTTTCAGGAGTTGAGTCAAAACGATTTATCCGATCTCACCGGGATTCCTCAGTCGACAATATCTGCAATTGAAAATGAGCGTGTGAAGCTGGGAGTGGAGCGAGCTAAAGTTTTCGCCAGAGCCCTCAAGTGCCATCCGGCCGTCCTTGTTTTTCCTGGATGGGATGTAGATGTTGAGTCAGCAGCCTAACAATGCGCTGCAGCAGACGTTTGACCCGGCCAGCCGTTTGGCTGTCGCCAAACACCTGTCCGCCTCAAACGCAGCTGAACTTTGGCGTTAGGCAGACAAGAACACCTGATTGAGAGGAAATATGCAAAAGCTAATCGCCACAATACTTGCTGCATCGCTAGTAATCGTCACGGGTTGCGCTACGTCTCCGCCGGATGCCAGCGTGGCAGAGGGAGACAAACAGGTCTTGATGGAGCTAAACGAGCGCTTGGCACGTTCGCAAATTGTAGAAAGGGATCCGAGTTTTCTGGCGGAAGTTGCTTTAGAACAGTTGAGGGTTCTTGCGCCAGGCGGGCTGATTGAGGGGAAACAGCAAGTGATTGCCGGTCTATCTGGCTGGGATGCGGTGGACGTAACGTTGTCTAAGACAGAAATTGCCTTCTATCAGAATATCGCCATTGTGAGCGGGCGCATGGATATAGATGGAACGATGCACCCTGTTGGAAGGTGGGGGCCTCTCAAGTATATGAGTACGTGGGTAAAAGATGAGGGCCGTTGGCGGCTGTTATCACGTTCGCTGACGCCGTGTCTGGACAAGCTCATTGAGATGGGCCGCTGCTAACGAGCGATAGTCAGTGGGGACGATATTGATCTCGGCGCTTAACGATCCGCCGCCTAAGAAGCGCCTGCAGCAGCCGTTTGGCTGTCGCCAAACGACTGTCCGCCTCAAACGCAGCTGAGCTTGTCGTTAGGCGGCATGAACCAGGTGCGTCTTCCAATTGATATCGCACGAGCTGCAATCGGAGTAGCTGCGGGCTTTTACTTTATATCGCTTATTCCAATATATGGCGCCCCGTTCGTTGGATGTGATGCTTCCGGGTTCATGACGTTGGAATTTGGCTGCAGTGACTGGCCGGAGTTCGCCCGTGGTTTCGTGCTAGTTGCGTGTTTCGCGATAGCGCCGCGCAGATTCAGGCTGCCTCTTGTTGCTGTGGCGATCCTGCTCATCGTAGCGGCTCTCGGGGGCGTCGAGTATGTCAAGACCGGCTTATTTGAATATCACTCACCCGTGGATGCAGTGTTTAGGTTTCTTGCCGGTTTGCCAGTGCTGCTTGGTGGTCTGGGAGCCTATGCGTTATATATGTCTCTTGGGAAAATCACGGCTGGACGTGCGGCTAACTGACAAGACGTAGTGCCGAAAGGAAGATGACAATTGAACTCTTTCCGAGCTTAAGGAAGGCTATTGAGAATGCAGAACGCCCTGAGGGACGGCCACTTGCAACTCATTCGAGTGCGGAGTCGCCAAGGCCTTGATCAGATGAAGTCGAGATTATTGTGAAGACATTGCCGATAACGCTTTTCGCCTTGCTCACCATGTCCATGCATTCGTTCGCAGCTGAAGGCGGGGATGAAAGGAAGTCCTGTATGGACTTCGAAGGCAAGGGTTTCAAGAACATTTTGCCCGTTGTGATCAAGCTTCCGTTGTTTGTAAATGATCGACGAAAGGACGATGTGCACAGTTGTATCGCGATTGTGTATGGCTTGAAAAATAGTCGGCGCTATAAGGGTTCATTGTTGCCCCGAGAACCAAGAGTTGTGGCGACGAGCGCAGATGTTTCCGTCAAGGATGCGATGGCGGTGCAAAAGGCATTCAGGGGTTGGCATTTTCAGAAGAAAAAGCACAGTCCTTCGAAAGAGCCGATCTACTACTCAGTTATCGAGTTCTAAGTGCCCAGATGCTCCTCGCACTTCCGTTCCTCCTGATCGTCGGTGTGGCTTGGTAATCGTATGGTAGAACACGGATGATTAGTCAGCGACCAAACAATTCGTCGCGGCGGACCCTTGACCGGGCCGCATCAAGCGCAGCTGAGCTTAGTCGTTAGGCTGCTGACCGACCGTGCTAACGAGCCCAAATGTTGCTCTCGTGATTGGTGGTGCCTCCAGTGCTGTGATAGCCGTAATGCACCTTGGTTGCGTGGTGATTGGTGCGGCGTGTTACCGATTTCTCGGAGCCGGTGAACAGATAGCGGTCCTCGCTGAGAATGGACATTGGTATCCACCGGTGATCACGCTGACAATCGCAGGCGTATTGCTGGTTTGGGCCTTGTATGCGTTTTCCGCGGCAGGCATTTTCGTCCGCCTTCCATTAGTCCGTTACGTACTGGCCGCGATCACATTCGTGTACTTATTTCGTGGTGTCGCATTTCAACCGCTTATGGCATATTTTCCTGGCAATAGTCTGGCGTTCTGGTTGGTCACATCTGCAATAGCCTTAGCTATCGGCCTTATTCATTTGGTGGGTCTAAAACAAGTATGGAAAACGTTTGAGAATGCCGTCTAACCGTTTCTGGTCTTGTCTCGTGGGTGTATTTATAGGCCTTCCCACAGCTGGTTTTCTCTGGTTGGGCGCTAACGCAGCAGCGGGTGGGATGTTTTACCTTCCGCCCTGGGTGTTCTTCGTATTGTGGCTGAGCATTGCTGGTGTGGCGTTTCTCTTTCCACTTGCCTTTGCCGGGTTTTTCGGGGGCTTGTGGCGGCAAATCATAAAGTGGTGGTCACTATGAACCGCATAAAAACGCGAAATAGCGTATTCATCTGGATCGCACTGGCGACGGTCCTGTTATTGCTGGTCCCCCTTATCGCGATGCAATTTACGCAACAGGTCGATTGGGATGCGATGGATTTTGTCGTGATGGGAATTCTGCTATTCGGCACGGCTAGCTTGTTTGTGCTGGTATCCAGAAGAGTTCCGCGTAATAGACGGCCCATGTTGGGCGTTATTTTTGCGGCGATTTTCTTTTATGTCTGGGCCGAGTTAGCGGTTGGCATCTTTACGGACCTTGGTTCTTAGGTGATGAGGGGCGATCGCGTATTTTGCCTTGGACCACTCACATGTCAGGAGGCTGTATGCGAATGAATCTCAAGCCAATGGTGGTAGTTTTTATTTTTGTGATTGCGGGGTGCGCGCCGCTTGCTACTGTCGAGTCTGCAAGCGATGTGTCGGCCGCCAAGTCCGATCTAAGGTTATTTGCAGTTGAAATCAAAGTCGGGCCAAACTGGGACAACTCGAAGGCGCCTAACCAACAGGCATTCTTTGCCGAGCATTCCTCGAACCTGAATCGACTGCGGGAGGCAGGTCACATAGTCATGGGCGCAAGGTACTCAGACATAGGGCTTATAATCTTCAGTGCGCGGTCTGCGGAAGAAGTCAGAGGGCTGATGTCAAATGATGCCTCGATGGCGGCTGGAACTTTCAAGTACGAAGTTCACGCACTTAATGTCTTTTATCCCGGGCTGGTGCAGTCAGGATCAGGCAGCTAGGTATGCAAGATCTGCCCGACAGTTTCCGATACGCAACTATTCTCGAGATGGCGTCACTGGATTTGACGTGAATTGAGGGCGGGCTATATCGACTGATGAGCTATGGAATTCACCCAATTGTCGTTGCCCTGGAGGAAGTTAAATGTGTACTGGGGTCGCAGCAAAAGCCTGCCAGTCTGCTGGGCAGGCTGTTTGGCTCAAGACGGGTCGATCTGGTTTCCGAGATCATTCGCGACCAGGGGCCGCTCGATGAAGACGACGGCTTTATTGATGATGACAGCATCACCATAGAGCAGGCCCTGCGTGATTTGTTCTCCGGAGCCAGGCTAAACCCTGGCGATGGAGCTGCTTACGCCTACGCACTTTTTGCGCTGTGTAATCAGCTAGGAGAATTTCAGGTCAACTCCGAGTGGAGCCCGATGCGAGCGGAACGGGGCGATATCGTCAATACAGCAATGAAAGAGGCCGGGATTCCCGAAGAGGTGCTTGGCATTCATTCACTCATGTACCGTGGCGCTCCGCTTGATATACCGGAACCGGGTGACTTTCCCTCGATGGGTTATCTGCTGAACGAGGAGCTGGCGCCTGCTGTGAAAGCCTTGTCTGGGGCCGACCTTTCTGTGATTTCTGACGAATTTCGTCCGGCTGTCACCCAGGTCGGACTTTGGCTGGATCGCGCCTTGGCGCTGAAGAGCGATCTCGTTTGTTTTTATTTCTGAGCAGCATCATGAAACTTGTTTTGACCGTCCTTGCAGTACCTGGTTTTCTTCTCTGGACGGGGACGCCGGCCTCAGCGAACGAGCAACTGGCAGCGGCTGCGTTGCAACGCACGGAGGTGGCGGTTACCTATGATCCCGCATACATCGCAATTCCGTATCCCAATGGGGATGTGCCAGACCATACCGGAGTTTGCACAGATCTCGTAATACGTTCGTTTCGAGCCATTGGGATCGATCTCCAACGGTTGGTCCACGAAGACATGTCGGCCAACTTCGGTGTCTATCCGGATGACTGGGGGCATGATCGACCCGATACGAACATCGATCATCGTCGGGTTCCTAACCTGGAGACTTTTTTTGAGCGGCATGGTGAGTCTCTGTCCCCGTCGCGCGATGTTAATCGCTACAAAGCGGGCGACATCGTCACGTGGCGTCTTCCCGGCGGTCTTCCACATATAGGCATTGTCTCTAACGTCGTTGCTGCTGGAAGTTCACGACCGCTGATCGTTCACAATATCGGTCGTGGCCCCAAACTCGAGGACATGCTATTCGAGTACGAGTTGCATGGTCATTACAGGTATGAAGGCCAGCAGCCGCTCAGCAACGGTGCAACCCAGCAGGGAGATTAGGCGATCGACCATCTTTAGTTGCCTGGGCGCCATTGCGGTGGTGCCTGTGGGCAGGCAGCAGGCCATCATTGGCGACTCCCCCTGATACGTACAACCCCTGATACCCGAACCCCGCGCCAGGTTTTATAGTGCGAAAACCATGCCCGCGGAGAAGACCGATGCGCGCAAATGTCCTCCTGCTTTGCATAGCGCTACTGCTTATGCCACTGACAGCGTTGGCTGAGATCGAGTCACTGGACCTTGAGAAGCGATGTGGCCAGTGTCATGACGTTTCTGATACCGAGCGACTTACCAGCGACGAGAACTGGCTGCAGAAACTCGCTGACATGGGACCCCTGGAAGAACTGACAGCGGAGCAGCGTGTCGAAGCCGTGGAGTTTCTGCGCTACCACGGTTGGGAGGTCAACCAGATTGTCGGCATGGCATCGGACCGCCACCTGTTTGAAGAAAAATGCGGGCTTTGCCACTCGGTAGAGCGAGCCTTCGTCAAGACGATGGACGCCGAACAGACGGCGATCACCGTCGAGCGCATGCGCAAGCGCGAACCAGACTGGATTAGCGAAGCTGAAGCGCAACAGCTCGTTGCATTCATGAATGCGGGTGCCCGCGGCGTCCGTCGGCCCGAGCATCGCGTCGTAGATGGCACACCTGCCGATGCATTCCGGGCTCGGTGTGCAGGCTGTCACCCACTGGAGCGCAGCTACCTGTACCTGGAAACAGAACTGGAGCCGCACTGGCCACTACTGGTCAAGCGCATGCAAGTGAAAGCACCCGAGTGGATCAATGACACTGAAGCCGAACTCATTGTTGAATACCTGCAGTCACTGAAACCGGTATTGCGTAGCGCCAACTAGGCAGTCATGCCAGGACGAACAACAGCTTGGTGTGATTAGAGCGTACGCCCGTACTCTACCCGGCCGGAGGACAGATCGATGGCCACCATCCTTGAGCAACTCAACCAGGATCACGGAAACGTGTCACGCCTGCTGGATGCGATGGAGTTGCAGCTGCGGACTTTGCAATCGGGAGCCGCTTTCGATCCTGCGTTACTGACCCGGATCATGCGCTACCTGACCCAATACCAGGATGTCTATCATCACCCGCGCGAAGACCTGATGTTCGCATGTGTGGTGCTCCGGGCGCCGGTAGCGGCGAACGACATTGAGACGATTGAAGCAGAACATCGAACTCTGGCGACACACGGGCGCGATCTTCATGCCGCGGCCAGCGCCAGCAAACCCGATGAGCCATCCGCAACACTGCCGCAGTTACTCGAGAGCTACATTGCCGGGCTGCGTGATCATATGCGCCTCGAGTCCAGCACGGTGTTTCCTTTGGCCAGGGTAATACTCGCAGATACAGACTGGGATGAACTCGACTCGCAGTTTGAAGTCGCCAGGGATCCGCTTTTCGGACCGCAGGTTGAGCAGGCTTACAGGGGAATCCTGGAGGTCCTCGGCCAGCAATCGCGTAAATGAGATAGAAGAAAGTCGGTCCTGCCTATAAGGGAATGCCCTTACAGATTACGTTGGTGTGCGGCGAGACAATAGGGCTATGAACAGCAGCACCGGATCACACAGATTGTCCTGGCAGATTTACATCACCTCGATTGTCTGCCTGTCTTCTACGCAGCTTGCGCTGGCTCAAGCCGATACGGACACGAACGAGCCGGCACAGCTGGCACCGGTGGTAGTGGTGGCAACCAAGACAGCGCGACCGGTTGGTGATGTGGCCGGGAGCGTTACCGTCGTCGAGGCCTACCAGCTGGCGGATCGACTCAGCATAGATATAGCCGACATTGTCCGCTACACGCCGGGTATTGCCTTGCCCCGATCGACCACCCGTTTTGGCTGGGACAGTTACAGCTTGCGTGGAGTAGGCGGGAATCGTGTCGCCATCGAAGTCGATGGTATTCCCGTGGGCGGCCGCTTCGAAATCGGCAACTACTCCAACGCAGGACGTGATGTCGTCGATATAGATTTGCTGCAACGGGTCGAGGTGCTCTATGGACCGGCGTCGACGCTATATGGCTCCGATGCGCTTGGCGGCGTGGTGGCGTACTACACGCTGGATCCGGGTTCGCTGGCGAGCGTTGGCGACCCATACCTGGCCGCCTCGGCTGGTTTCAGAGGCGATCAGGACGCGCTCAATGCCAGGCTGAGTGGCGCCTGGGCTACAGAGCGATTGGCTGCGATGCTGTCGTGGCAACGGCGGCGCGGCGAGCAACGCGATGCCTCGGCGGCCGGCTCCACTGCACAGGATCACCAGGAGTGGGATAGCGACAGCCTCTTTGGCAAGTTTAACTGGGAACTCGGTGAGCAGGGGCGACTGACAGCGACCGTTGAACAGAGGCAACGCCAGACGGACACCGATATCCAGTCACTGCTCGGCAATGGCCGATTTCGTTCGACGTCGTTGCTACTTGGCGATGACGAACAGCAACGTCAGCGGCTCAGTGTGCGCTACGCCTTTGAAGGTCCGAAGTTCGATGGGCGGGTGCTGCTTTTTGACCAGGATACAGAGACACGCCAGCTATCAATCGAGGAGCGAGCCAGCCTCGATGTGCGACGCACACGGTTGTTCGAGTTCGATCAGCACACGACGGGCGTCGAGTTTAACGCCACCAGTCGATTCGACACGGGCAGTGTCAGTCACACGCTGACTTATGGAATAGAAATGGCGCGCACGCGGACAAGCGAGTTGCGCAGCGGTTTCCAGACCACGCTGGCCGGTGGCGACTACACCAACCTGTTGCTGGGGGAGGTCTTCCCGGTACGCGATTTTCCAGTATCCCGCGATGTCGAAGCGGGCGTTTTCGTTCACGACGAAATCCAGCTGGGCAACCTGACCCTGATTCCGGCGTTGCGCTATGACGACTACCGGCTGCGCCCGCGACCCGATACCGTTTATCTTGAGGACAACCCCGGCGCCGATATTGTTGCGATTGACGAAAGTCAGGCAACACCGCGGCTGGGTGCCGTTTACAAGTTTGGCGGTGGATGGTCAGTCTTCGGTCAGTATGCCCGTGGCTTCCGGGCCCCGCCGTTCGCGGACGCAAATATCGGGCTCGATATTCCTTTGTTCAACATTCGGGCATTGCCCAATCCGGACCTCGACTCCGAGACCTCGCAGGGATTCGAAATCGGTTTACGCCGCTTTGCCGGTAGCGACGAATTTAGTCTGACGGCACATTACACTGACTACGAAAACTTTATCGAGAGTCGGGCGTTCCTCGGTCCCGATCCCGCCACCGGCGTGTTGTTATTCCAGTCACGCAACCTTGGTGAAGCCAGGATCTACGGTGCAGAAGTGCGCTGGCGTCAGCGCCTGGGCCGAACATTGGGATTGCACGGCGCGTTGGCCTGGACTCGCGGCGAGAACGAGCTGACTGGTGAGCCCATCAACATGGTTGATCCGGCAGAGCTGGTGCTCGGACTGGACTGGCACCCGAACAAGCTTCCACTGACGGCCCAGCTGAGCTGGACCCTGGTGGATCGCCAGGACCGGTTCACTGACCCAGACGACGAACTGGTTGGCACAGCCGGTTTTGGTGTGGTCGATGTTACTGCCCGCTACTCGTTGCCTGGCGCAACTGTACGCGCGGGCGTATTCAATGTTTTCGACAAGGTGCACTGGCGATGGAGCAGCGTGCGTGGTGTGCCTGTCGACGATCCGACCCGGCCGTTGTTGTCGGAACCTGGTCGCTACGCTGGTGTTTCACTGTTGTTCGAATGGTAAATGGGAGTCCTGCTATGCGTGAACTGCGCATCCTGATTGGTTTCATGATTGTGGCTGTCGCTGGTTGCGAACAGACAGCTGACGACACCGGTGGTGTGTCAGTTGAGGCGTCGTCTCCACAGGTGCACCAGGCCGAGCTTGCACAGGCCGACCAGTCGAAAGAGGCGCGTATAGCCAGGGGGGAGGCGCTTTATCTGCAGCATTGTTCCGCCTGTCACCAGGCAACCGGAGCGGGATTGGCAGGCGCATTCCCACCGCTGGCAAATGCTGACTACCTGCTGTCGGATCCCGAGCGGTCGGTCGCTATCGTGCTGGGTGGCCTGAAAGGCGAAATCGAGGTGAACGGACAGGCATACAATGCGGTCATGCCGGCGATGGACTATCTCGGCAACCAGCAAGTTGCCGATATCCTGACCTATGCGCTCAATGCGTGGGGCAATGACGGTGGCGAAATCAGTGTTGCCCAGGTCATCGCTGCCCGTGGCGAGCCGGCGGCGGTGGCGGCGGGCGAAGCGGCCAATCATCCGGTGACCGAGGGTGAACTTGCTTACACCGGAACGCCGAGCCCTATACCGCTCGAGGACATGAAAGACCTGGTGGACTCACAGGGTCCGCAAATGACCCAGGCCGAGTTTGCTCAGTCGAAGCAGTTGTATTTCGAAAGGTGCGCCGGTTGTCACGGCGTGCTGCGCAAAGGTGCGACGGGAAAGCCGTTGACAACGGATGTCACCAGGGAGAAAGGCGTCGACTACATGAAGACGTTAATCTCGTACGGATCTCCGGCCGGCATGCCCAACTGGGGAACGTCGGGTGAGTTGTCAGCGGAACAGATCGATGCATTGTCGCGCTACTTGCTGCACGAGCCACCAGCGCCGCCGGAATTCGGTTTGGCTGAAATGAAGGCGAGCTGGAACGTGCTAGTCGCACCGGCAGACAGGCCGCAAGAGCCGCAGCATTCGCGCAATATCGAGAACTTTTTCTCGGTAACGCTGCGCGATAGCGGCGAAGTCGCAATCATTGACGGCGACACCAAGGAAGTCGTAAACATCCTCAAGACGGGGTATGCCGTACACATATCGCGCCCCTCGGCCTCGGGTCGGTTTGTTTACACCATCGGCCGGGACGGCAAGGTCGATATGATCGATCTGTGGATGGATCCGCCGCAACGGGTGGCCGAGATTAAGGTTGGCCTGGAGGCGCGCTCGGTCGAAACATCCAAGTACAAGGGTTATGAAGACAAGTACGCTATCGCCGGCGCGTACTGGCCACCGCAGTACGTGATCATGGATGGCGACACACTGGAGCCGATGAAAATCGTCTCCACCCGAGGCATGACTGTCGATACGCAGGAATACCATCCTGAGCCAAGGGTCGCCGCCATCGTTGCCTCCCATCAGCACCCGGAGTTCATCGTCAACGTCAAGGAGACCGGGCAGATATTGCTGGTTAATTACTCCGACCTGCAGAACCTGTCGGTGACCACCATCGAGGCTGCACGCTTCCTGCACGATGGTGGCTGGGATAGCACCCAGCGCTACTTCCTGACGGCCGCCAACCAGTCCGATAAGATTGCCGTGGTCGATTCGAAAGAGCGTAACCTGGCTGCGCTGGTCGATGTGGACAAGATCCCGCATCCCGGGCGAGGTGCAAACCTGGTCGATCCCGATCATGGACCGGTCTGGGTTACCAGCGCACTGGGGAACGACAAGATCACTTTCCTCGGCACCGATCCGGTCGGTCACCCGGAGAAAGCGTGGAAGGTTGTCCGCGTACTTAATGGACAGGGTGGCGGCTCTTTATTCGTCAAGTCGCATCCGAAATCCAGCAACCTGTGGGTAGACAGCCCGCTTAATCCCGACGAGGGCGTGAGCCAGAGTGTTGCCGTGTTCAATACGCGTGACTTTGATGCCGGCTACGAGGTGCTGCCGATAGCTGAATGGGCTGAGCTCGGCGACGGGCCGAAACGGGTTGTACACCCCGAGTTCAACGCCGACGGTACCGAGGTATGGTTCTCGGTCTGGAGCGGACAGGAGCAGGAGTCGGCTATCGTAATCGTCGACGACAAGACACGGAAACTGAAGCATGTCATCAAGGGAGAACGCATCGTGACGCCTACGGGTAAGTTCAATGTGAACAACACGGTGCACGACGTCTACTAGGGTCATCCGGGTCGCTGCAGACCGGGTGCGACCCGGGCTGTTTTCCGCTACAGTCCGGTTCGGGTCCTAATTGATGTCCTGATGCCCGGCAAGATCGATATACGCGCATTTCGCCAACCAGACTGGAACTCGACCTGGGCGATACTTGAGCCTGTTTTCCGGGCGGGCGATACCTATAGTTTTTCGTCGGATATTTCCGAGTCCGAGGCCAGGCAAGTCTGGGTTAATGTGCCCGAGGCTACATTTGTGGCCGAAGACCCGGCTGGTCAGGTGCTCGGTACCTATTTTCTGAAGCCAAACCAGCCCGGTCAGGGTTCACACGTGGGCAATTGCGGTTATGTGGTCGCCGCCGCGTCACGCGGTCAGGGCATCGCATCTGCGATGTGCGAGCACTCACAGACCGAGGCGATCCGGCGTGGTTTCCGTGCGTTGCAATATAACTACGTGGTTGCAACTAACACCGGTGCCGTTCGTCTGTGGCAGAAGCACGGCTTCGAAATTGTTGGCACATTGCCGCATGCATTCCGGCACCCTTCTGAGGGATACGTAGACGTCTATGTAATGTATAAACAACTGGTCGGCGGATGAGACGGCAGGTCTGTTTGCGGATGGGCCCGGTGGTGATCGCAATTGCGTAAGACTCTGGCTGTAGTGGTAGCGGTCATACTGTTGCTGGTGGTCGGGCTGCTATTGAAGTCAACACCTCAACTGACTGAATCCGGCCAGCGCGATCAAGCCGTAGTTCCTGCGGTGGATGCCGCCCCTGACTTTGGCGAGCTGGCGCAATCGGCGGAAGTCGTAGCCCAGCCAGGCGACCGCGAGCCGGAGTCGCCGGATGGTGAAGAATCTGGCTGCGTTGACGTCGGAGAGTTTTGGTCCGAAGACAAGATCCAGCAGAACCTCGACAGTATCGAAGCCTTGCTGCCGACGTGGTCCACCAGTGGCGACCCGGACCTCGAGTTTGCCGCCGCGGTAATCAGTCACAGGCAAGGCGGCTCGCACAATACCGAGCGGTTACTGCAGGATCATCCACACGCCGGACCTGCTTTCTGGCAGTTGCTAACCCATTGCGACAGGTCTCGCGATCCTGGGGGCCGTTGTGCTGTCGAGCGCCTTACGGCGCAGGCGGAAGACCTTGATGGCGGTAGCGGCGAGATCTGGCGGGTGCTCACCAACCAGTGGTACGACAAGGGCAATGAGGAACAAGCCCTACTGGCGCTCGAGCGTGCCGTAGCGGCACCGTTGCTGCGCCAATACTGGCCAGAGACTATCCGGATTCTCGATAACGCACTTCGATCTCTGGGTACGCTCGACGCAACTGATCGCATCGCGCTGGCAATGGCACTCGCTGCCAACGGTCCAAGAAACCTGATGCTTGAAGACCGCTGCGCCAGCCATGCTGAAAAAGACGCGCGGTGGCTCGATGCCTGCGTCGCCTACGGTCGCCGGCTGGAATCCGAAGGGCTGGCGCTGCTGGATCAGCGTATCGGGCTGGTAATCCAGCGAGATATGGCCGCGATCATGGGCGATCAGCCCGGCTACCAGGCAGCGATCGAGCGGTTGGATGCAACCGACGGTCCCGCCGCGCTGATCGGTGATACCGACCCCTACCTGGCCGCCAACGAAGACTTGTTTATTGCCTATGTTGAGC
>JABDKV010000305.1 GCA_013002045.1 Gammaproteobacteria bacterium | reverse complement strand
GTGCTGGGTGGCCGTGGAGGCCTGTTTGAATTCGACATCCTTCGGCTGGTCTTCGGCTGCGGCGACCCATCCTGGCAAGGTTCGGGTGGTTAACGAGGACGCGATACTGGCGGTGCCGGAGCGCGGTCTGTGGGTTGTGGCCGACGGCATGGGTGGCCACCAGGCCGGCGATGTCGCCAGCCAGCTCATTGTCGAGTCGCTGGCACAGGTGGGCGAGCACGACAATCCCGCGCATTTTCTCGACGAGGTGGAGCAGCGCCTGATCGCGGTCAATGAGAAGCTCATCGACACTGCTGCCGATCGCGGCGCCATGGTTACGATTGGCAGCACCGTCGTGGTGCTGCTGGCCCTGGAGCAACACTGTGTGCTGGCATGGGCTGGTGATAGTCGCGCCTACCGGCTGCGTCACGACCAGCTCGAGCAACTGACCGCCGATCACAGCCAGGTCCAGCGCATGATCGATCGAGGGCAGCTCGAGCCCGAGCAGGCGGAAAATCATCCCTATGCCAACGTCATTACCCGTGCTGTGGGCGGGACCGACGACCTGCGTCTGGATATCGAAGTGCGAGCGCTGCAGGCGGGTGATCGTTACCTGTTGTGCAGTGATGGCCTCTACCGCGATGTCAGCGAAGCGCAGATTGCGGCGCGCCTGCGCTCACCAAGTTGCGACGATGCCTGCTCGGGCTTGCTCGCCGATGCGCTCGAAAGTCCCGCACAGGACAACATTTCTGTCGTTTGTGTCGAGTTTCATCCGGACCCGGATGACTGACCACCGATGGTAGCTGTGGCATACTCGTTCAAACCAATCACCTGGTAACCGGATGTCCGGCAACAAGCAGCTTTTTCGCGTCAGCTTTCACAATCAGGGCAAGATCTACGAAGTCTATGCAGAGCGCGTCAATGACGGCGGTCTGCTCGGTTTCGTGCAGATCGAAGGGCTGGTATTCGGTGAGCGCAGCGGGGTCGTCGTTGACCCATCGGAAGAACGTCTGCGTGATGAGTTCGCCGATGTCAGTTGCAGCTACATCCCGATGCATGCGGTGATTCGCATCGACCAGGTAACCCGGCAGGGTAGTGGCAAGATCCGCGATGCCGATGGCAATAACGTCATGGCGTTCCCACATTCGCTATACCAGTCAACCAATGACCCGGGCGGGTCCGAAAAATAGATCACACTTATGGCTTTTCGCTTTGCATACCTCGGTAGTGGCAGCCGTGGCAACGCCGCGCTGATTGAAGTCGACAACACCTGTGTCATGCTCGATTGCGGATTTGCGATCAAGGAGACCGAACGCCGACTGGCGCGACTGCATCGCGAGCCGGCTGACATCAGCGCCGTGCTGATTACGCACGAGCATGGCGATCATGTCGCCGGTGCTGTGCGTTTCACCCGCAAGCACAAAATTCCGCTATATATGACGCCCGGTACGCGGGCCGCGGTGCGCGATGCCGAGCGTGCACCTTTACGCGAAGTAAATTGTCACGAGGCTTTCGTGGTAGGTGATCTCTACGTGCAGCCGACACCGGTGCCGCACGATGCACGCGAACCCTGTCAATACGTGTTCACCGATGGCGAATCGCGATTGGGCGTGCTGACCGACACTGGACACGTTAGCCTGCACATGTTGCAGCATTACTCGGCCTGCGATGCATTGGCACTGGAGTGCAATCATGCCACCGCGATGCTGGCGGCCGGGCCGTACCCGCGTTCACTAAAGGAACGGGTCGGTGGCGCATTCGGTCACCTGAATAACGATCAGTCTGCGCAGATGCTAAACGACATCGATTGCAGTCGCCTGCGCCAGGTCGTGGCCGTGCACATCAGCGAAACCAACAACACTACTGCGCAGGCACGGGGTGCATTGGCAGGTGCACTCAGTTGTGCTGACGATGACATCGCCGTGGTCGACCAGGATGACGGTCTCGGCTGGCGTGATGTCGGCTGATACGATGAGCGGTCGCGGCAATCACGGATCCGCGATGTTATTCCTGCCAGGCGCGCCCGCCCTGTCGGGTTTTCGTTTGCAGCGGCGGCTGCATCGCGTGCAGACCATTGTGCCGGCGGTCGAGCGTCTCGATGCACGCTTCGTGCACCTGGTCGAAACTACACAACGCGTTCGTCGTGAAGATGCCGAATTGCTCGAGCGCCTGTTGCACTACGGTGTCGGCGATTCGACCTGGATGGCAGCGGGACAACTACTGGTAGTCCCGAGGCTGGGCACGATTTCGCCCTGGTCGAGCAAGGCTACCGATATCGCACACAACTGCGGGCTCGGTTATATCAGTCGGATCGAGCGTGGTATCGAGTATCGCCTGGAAGGCATCGGTGATGAGATAGGGCAGCTGCGAGCCGTTGCAGCGGTGCTGCACGATCGCATGACCGAGACGGTGTTGACCGAGCGCGCGCAGGCGGCCGGCCTGTTCAGTCATGCGCAACCGGCACCGGTGGGTCGTGTCGATCCCGGTGGCGATTTCCGTGCGGCGCTGGCCCGAACCAACCGCGAACTGGGCCTGGCATTGGCCGATGACGAAATTGATTACCTGGTCGAGCAGTATCGTGCCCAGGACCGGGTGCCTACCGATGCCGAACTGATGATGTTCGCCCAGGCCAATTCCGAACACTGCCGACACAAGATTTTCAACGCGGACTGGACCATCGATGGCGAGTCCCGCGACAAGAGTCTGTTTGCGATGATTCGCAATACGCATGCCGTGTCACCTGACGGGGTGCTATCGGCCTATTGTGACAATGCTGCCGTCATTACCGGTCACGAGGCGCCGCGCTGGCTACGTCACGAACGTAGCTATTGCTCCATTGATGAACCGGTACACATTGCGATTAAAGTCGAAACGCATAACCACCCGACGGCGATCTCGCCCTTTCCAGGTGCGGCAACCGGTTCAGGTGGCGAAATTCGGGACGAGGCAGCAACCGGGCTGGGCGCACGGCCGAAAGCCGGATTGACCGGGTTCTCGGTATCGAACCTGCGTATTCCCGGTCACGAGCGGGCCTGGGAAGCCGACAACGGCAAACCGGATCGAATTGCCTCGGCACTGGAGATCATGACTGAGGCGCCCATCGGGGCTGCATCATTCAATAACGAGTTCGGGCGACCG
>JABDKV010000324.1 GCA_013002045.1 Gammaproteobacteria bacterium | reverse complement strand
GGCATCGATGCCAGTCGCCTGACGGCGAAAGGCTACGGCGAGTCGCAGCCGATCGCGAGCAACGACACGCGCGAAAGCCGTGCCCGTAACCGTCGCGTGATGCTGCGTATTCTGAACGAAGACATCGAGAATGCCGCGCGTCCCGAACCGAAATAACGGGAACCACGCGTAAAGCACCGGGCCAGGTCGGCAACGACCTGGCCCTTTTTCGTGCCATGACCTGTAGGAGCGGCTTCAGCCGCGATTCTTTCTAACATCGATTCCAACACGAAGACTCGCGGCTGAAGCCGCTCCTACGCGAGCTGCGCGCGTCCCGAGACTTCGGTCATAGATTTAGCAGACGGGATTACCTGGCTTGTTCTTGCAGAAGGTTTCGAGCTTTTCCCCGCTGCCGGGCTGCAGTTGGTGATATTGCCCGGTAGTAAGTCCAGGCCACACTTCCTTCTGGTCATTGCGCCAGTGGACCAACACATCCCTGGGGCTTGCCGACTTGCCCAGACCGAACAGTACGCGTGGGTCGCTGGATGACAGGTAACTGCCGTCGCGTCGCGCCGTCCGCCACACAGCGGCTTGTTCGGACAAAACGGCGACCCTGGCGTGCATCCCGATGGCGCCAGCCGATCGTAAATCGAGCCCGATCCAGTTGTTATCCTGGCCCACCTCGTTTATCAGCAATTGCGCTGAGCCATTGGCGTTGACCACGACAATATCGGTATCGCCATCGTTGTCGAGATCGCCAAACGCGGCGCCCCGGCTGACGTTCTCTGAGACGATGTCAGGTCCGCCAGCGGCAGAGACGTCATCGAAGGAGCTGCCATTGTTGTGCAGCAGTTGGTTGGCCTCCCGGTAGGGGAATTCTCCCTGCTGATCGGCTACACGCTGTACCGCGCCGTTGGCTATAAAGATGTCCAGTAGGCCGTCATTGTCGTAGTCGAGGAAACCGGTGCCGAAACCGGTATTCCGGCGGCTCGAGGAAGCCATTCTGCGTCGTTCGGTTATATCGGTGAAGCCACTCGCACCCAGGTTCTCGTAGAGCGTATTAGTCTCGTTCCGCAGGTGGGTCACAAACAAGTCGTCGTCGCCGTCACCGTCAATATCATCGGCTGTGACCCCCATCCCGGCTTCCGGCATGCCTTCGCCGTTGTAAGCGGCGCCGAGCGACAAGCCCTGATCGGACAGCTGTCCCTGTTCATTGATCCATAGCTGGTTTGCCAGACCATCATTGGCGACATAGACGTCGAGCCACTGGTCATTGTTGATGTCAACGATGACGACGCCAAGACCGCTGCCATAGACTGCATCGAGACCGGCCCTGTTGGACACATCGACGAAAGTCCCGTCGGCATTTTGGTACAGTGCATCGGGTACCGGTTTGTAAGTCAGCGGACTGCAATAGTCCCTCGCGGCGGAAAAGCAGGTCTTGTTGAAATTTACGTCAAACGAGACATAGTTGACCACCAGCAAGTCGAGTCGACCGTCGCGGTCGTAGTCGAAAAATGCGGCACTCGAACTCCAGCGGTCATCACCTGCAACGGCCAGCTTGGTAAACCGGCCACCGCCATCGTTTCGAAACAGGCTGTTGCTGCCGTAAGCCGTGACATAGATATCGGGATCCAGGTCGCCGTCGATGTCCCCTATTGCCGCCCCCATACCGTAGCTGTCGTGCCTCAGTCCGCTAGAGCCAGACACGTCTTTAAACATCAATAAGCCGTCGGTCAATTGATTTTCGAACAATGTCGGGGGAGGTGAATCAAGCTCGGCTTCGCCCAGATAGCCGCCCTGGACCAGAAAAACATCCAGATCGCCGTCGACATCGAAGTCGAGCAGGGCAACCCCACCGGACATGACCTCAGGCATATAATAATCGCCCCGATTACCAGCCTGATGTCGAAAACTGAGCCCGGCGTCGACGGCGCGATCGACGAAGACAGGTCGGAAGTCCGGTGACGATGACTGTCCGCAGGCCGCGATCAGAAATGTCCCGACCACGGACCAGCAGCGACTATCTGGCATCGTGCCCCGCCAATTCCTGCCTGATCGTTGCCGCCAGTCGTGTCTCACCCAAAGTGTCAGCCAGGGCCACGGCTCGACGCAAATCGGTCAGCCCGGCATCGGCTGCGTCGGTGGCTAACTGCGCACGACCGGTCGCCCACAGGCGTCGTGCCTCATGGGACTCCGAGGACATTGGCCTGGCCAGCACCTCGAGACCTTCATCGAACCGTTCTATTTGCACATAAAGCGTGCCCAGTTTCAGGCGCAGCTGCTCGTCTGCCGGTGCCTTGTCAAAGGCCTGTTCCAGTGCATCGGCGGTATCCTGCCGGCGTCCCTGCTGGGTATAGATATCCGCCAGCCTGATCCAGGCAGCCGAACCCTGGCGATCTTGCCGGGTCACCTTTAACAAGCTGGCTTCGGCAGCTTCCAGATTGTTTTGGGCGATCCGAGCCAAGCCGATGTTGTAGTGAACAACGGCACTGTCCGAATCGAGTTTACTCGCGAGTTCGATCATCTGGTTGGATTTGTCGTGATTGCCTGCTGCCGCATATAGACCGATCAGCGCCGCCACGGCAACGACGTTGCTGCTATTGAGTTCGTGGGCTCGCTCGGTGTACCTGATGGCGGTTTCAATTTCCCCGCTCTCGATGGCGTCGGTAGCCAGCTTTAGAAAGAAGCGGTCAGACCTCGCTGCGTGCAACGCCAGCACCCGAGCGATATACGGGTCAGGCCAGATCAGGTGGTCTTTCGCCTCTTCGAGCTGTTTCAGGAATATCGCGGTCTCGTCGTTGTCACCAAGTCGGCGATTGACTTCCGCCAGTCTGGCAAAGATCGACCGATGCACGCCGCCCAGTTGCAGGCTGGTTTTCAAATGTCTTTCCGCAAGTTCTAGCTCGCCGCGCTCCAATGCGATCCGGCCCAACTCATAAGTAATACGGGGATTGCGATCATTTGCAGCCAACGACTGGTTCAGGACCCATTCTGCGTCGTCGAAATCGCCGCGCCCAATGAGTGTTCCCGCCAGCGCCGGCCCGGCTCGCCCATCGATGCTGGCGGCGGCGGCCAGCGCCTCGACTGCAGAACTATCGTCGCCGAGGGCGTTCAGAACCAAACCATGTAGGTAGTGCCAACCGAACTGCTCTGGCGCCAGCCGGCGCGCCTCGGCGTAGAGGGCGGCGGCTTGCTCATTCAACCCGTAGGCGTGCAGTGCCATAGCGTATATGCCTAGGGCATCGGCATCGGCCTCGTTATTCACTGCTTGCAGCCGTAGTTCCTGCAATTGCTGTTGCGCCGATGCCGGCCTCTCTCCGCCAGGCAGCGCTGGTACGCTAAACGGCTCGCTGGTGCAGGCCGCAGCTATCAGGATAGCTGGCCAAAGGTACCTGAGTTGAGTCATGCCGATAGGAATTGGTGATTTGACAGTTTAAATGGAATTAGAAAAAGAAAAGGCCCCGACTGGCGGGGCCTTCGATATTAGCAAGCTTGCCTGAATTCAGCGACGTCGCCGGGTTATCGCCAGTCCGGCCAAACCGATACCCAGTAGTACGAGGATACCGGGTTCTGGCATTGGTGCGGGTCCTCCATCGGAGGTCGCAGCGCTGAAGTTGATTGTGTAGGACGAGGTGTCGTCTGAAGGTGTCGCGTCGCCCCAGCCAGCCAACGGCCCCGCTAGCGGGTCCGCTGCGCATTGGTCGGAAGTGCCGAACAGGCATGGGAAAATCAGGTTGTTCGAGGCGTCAAGCGCATCATTATTGAAGCCGGTGATCGCAAGGTAGTACGTTCCCGCGGCAAGCCCGGCGCTCAGGTCCAGGCAGCTCTGGAAATCGCCGCCGGGTGTGCCGGTGCATGCACCGCCATGGTCATCGTTTCCAAGGATCCCGAAACCGGAGGAGTCGAACAACTGCAGCTGCGTGTCCATCTCAGTGTCAGCCTGAAATGTGTCTATCAGCAGGCCGCCGCCGCCCCAGTTGAAGGCGAAGATATCAGCGCTGTCAGGATCCGCACTAGTCCCAAACCCGGTGATGATTTCGGTTCCGCCTGGAACGAGCTGTGCGGTTGCCAGCGTCTGGCCGGCGTCGCCCACTTCCGCATAAATATGTGCAGCCGATGCGGATTGTGCGGCGCCCAATAGCGCCAGGCTGGCAAAAGTCAGTAGATATTTCATCATTACCCCAATTTTGATTTATTTGATATCCGGATATCCGACAAGCACGAGTTATGCCAAATCCCGAAAATCTAATAAACATAAGGTGCGGGGCTACGCCAGCTTCTTTCCGAATAGACCAAATGTAAAAATTCTCGACACCGATGAACTGTTGAGTTGACATAACTTCGGCGGGGTCGGTAATGACTAATTTATTCTCTTCGAAATGCGGATAGCGCACGCTGATACGCGTTGGAAATTTGATCGCCGTGGGAGGCGATCGGGACTGAAAGTCCCTCCTACGGCGGCTGCGCCGCCATCGCGGCTGAAGCCGCTCCTACAGGGTCACGCTGTTGCACTACACTGGAGGAAAGATCAACGGCAGGGAGGGGGCGGTCGCCTGACCGTGTGCAATGATGAAAATACTACTACTGACGACCGTTCTCGCCGCTCAGGGCGGCGGGATGTTGAATCTACCGAGCGATTACATGAGTGCCGAGACTCGTGCCGAAATTCAGGCGGAGCTCGACGTGAATCGAGCCCTGTTGCGATCGCAGGGGAAACTGGAACCGGTCAAGAGTGGAATCGTTACCTTTGACTGGCCGTTGGCGGCGGCCAGTTGGCTGGACGACCCTGGTGTTCACGGGATTTCCAACTTTGTCGATCAGGACCCTGCTTTTCCAAACCAGCTGCTTGACTACAATTGCGGCGCGCGCTCCTATGACCTGTCGAATGGTTATAACCACCGGGGAATCGACTTCTTTACCTGGCCCTACGGCTGGAAACGCATGGACGAGTTCGGCGTTGAGATTGTCGCGATCGCCGACGGTACGATTCTTTCCAAGTTTGACGGCAATGACGACCGCAGCTGTGGCTTCGGTGGCGGCAGCTGGAACGCGGTCTATGTCGAGCACAGTGACGGCTCGATTGCCTGGTATGGGCACATGAAGAACGGCTCGACGACGTCAAAAGCCATAGGTGAGTCTGTCGTTGCCGGTGAGTACCTGGGAATTGTAGGCAGTTCCGGCAGCTCGACTGGTCCGCATCTGCACCTGGAGGTCTATGATGGGCAGGGGCAGCTGATCGAGCCTTATGCAGGCGCCTGTAACGTCATGAATGCATCCAGTTGGTGGACGCAGCAGCGAGCCTATTACGATTCGGCTCTGAACCGGCTGGAGATCGCGTCGGCACCGCCGGATTTCCCGGCTTGCCCGCAGGCGGAGACCAGTCACGAACGACGCGTGTTCTCGACCGCAGAGACCATGTATTACATAGCCTTTTATCGTGACCAGCTAGCCGGACAGAACACCAATTACAAGTTGTACAGGCCGGACAACTCCGTTCTCTATGACTGGTTACACTCGAGTCCGGAACCGCATTACGCAGCGTCGTACTGGTACTGGTTCTGGGACCTGGCGGGGCAACCAACGGGCACCTGGACCTGGGAAGCTACTTACCAGGGGCAGACCGAGCAACGCCAGTTTGAGCTAGTGGCGCCAGGTAATGGCGACAATGACGGGTTCATGGATCACCTCGACAATTGCATGACAGTTGCCAACCCATCGCAACTCGATAGCAATGGTGATGGTTATGGCAACGCCTGTGACGCCGACATCAACGACGACGGGATCGTGAACTTCGCCGATCTGAACCAGCTGAAGCTGGCGATGTTCAGCGCGGTGGGCGATGCGAACTGGAACCCGGCGGCCGATTTCGATGGCAGCGGAACGATTAACTTCGTCGACCTGCTGACGATGAAAACGCAGTTCTTTGGTGCCCCCGGGCCCTCAGCCTACGCCCCGCTCTGACATCGCCTGCAGGAGCGACTCCAGCCGCGATTCTTCGTAGGAGCGGCTTCAGCCGCGATTCCTCGTAGGAGCGGCTTCAGCCGCGATGGCGGCGCAGCCGCCGTAGGAGGGACTTCAGTCCCGACCTCT
>JABDKV010000250.1 GCA_013002045.1 Gammaproteobacteria bacterium | reverse complement strand
CAAAACAGGATGTACTCGGCACTGTGTCCCGGTATCAACACCGCCACCGCTTCGGGCTCATCGAAGCCGGTCAGGTAGTAAAAGTCGCTGTCGGGGCGATAGCTGTACTCGACATCGCGGTTACGGGTACGCACCGGTGCTGATGGCAGTATCGCGATCGAATCCGGTTCCATCATGCTCATCAGCTGACGGCGACGTCGCGGGAACTCTTTGCGGTTCATTGCAGGCTAGGCGCGTTTGCCTTGTAATTCTTCATAGACCAATTGTGCACCGACCCGTACGTATTCGCACAACTCGACGTAGGCGCGTTCGTCGTCCTCTTCCGCTTCGCCCTCATGAGTGGCCTGTGACAGCGTGGAGAAATCGCGGACGACTTCGCCAACCTCACCGGGCAGCGGGCGATCGACGGGAATACCCCCGACGGTCAAACCATAGACAAATCCCTGGCACCAGTGCGCCAGCGACTGCGTTCTGTCGGTAAGACTGACGCCGTCCTGCGGCAGGAACAGGTCAAATTTCATTTCCCCGCCACCAAGATCGCGACGGGTCTGCGCTTCGAGCTGGGTCAGCACTGGCTTGATGCCGTCGATGGTGTCGCCACCACCGGTGACCTTTTCCATCCAGTCGCCGGGCAGCGCCGGGCCGGCGCAAATGAGCCCGGTCAGCGTGGCATGGCATTCAGCGGCATCCGCGCCGGTGCCGGCATCTTCGAGCGCATGACTGAGCTCGGCGAAGTCAATTTCAGGCATCTGACGCTGCCGGGTTGCAAAAAACGCCGTCATGCTAGCATCGCCGGCCGATCCGACATAATGTGTTATTGACCGCTGCCGCCACCGACACCTATATTTGGACGTGTTATGAGTGAATCTACCCCACGCCAGGAACTCGACGCCTATCTCAAGCGTCTCGAGAAAAGTATCGCCGAGCTGGTGATGACATGTAACCAGCTGCGCGAGGAAAACCGTTCGTTGCGACAACGGCAGGACGCCCTGATTTCAGAGCGAGCCAACCTGTTGCAGAAAAACGAGGCGGCGAGATCGCGGGTCGAGGCGATGGTCGGTCGCCTCAAATCGATGGAACACACGGCATGAGTGACAGTCTGGCGCGTGTCAGCGTGCGCATCCTGGAAAAGGAATACCAGGTCGCCTGCCCGAAAGAAGAACGCGACGACCTGTTGCGATCGGCCGAAATACTCAATCGCAAGATGCGTGAAATCCGGGAAAGCGGCAAAGTCATTGGCCTCGATCGCATCGCCGTCATGGCCGCCCTCAACCTCACCAACGAACTGCTGGTCTCGCAAACCGCCGACGACAAGGTAGATTCGAAATTGCTCGGTCGCGTACAGGACCTGTGCGAACTGGTCGATGCCACCGTGGCAGAGGGCGCGGCCCAGCTCGAACTTTGACCCGCTGGCGCAATTTGTGACGTGGATCACATTGCCGCTACCGCCGCTACACCCTACACTAGAGATGGCGCCAGCTGCGGTGTTCGAGGAAGGCCGGGAATCCTCTCGACCCTAATTACTAACCTCGGGGCCGAATCCTGTGGATGCCAGTGTGCAGACCCGGCAAGTCCGGGTAGCCTGGAGCACCACGGTAGACCCCACTTATTGCTCTGGCTCGAGAGCAATGGTCATAGACGGCACATGCGGCGGCGCCATTCTTTTTACCTCCCATGACCTCGCCTGCCGACATCCGCGCCGAAGTCCGGCGCCAGCGACAGGCCTTATCGGAGGCACAACGCAACACGGCGGCGCAAGCGTTGTTTGACGGATTGCGTGGATGCCCGTTTTTTCTTAAAGCGCGTCGCACCGCCGCCTACCTTGCGCAGGATGGCGAAATCGATCCGCGGCCAGCTATCGAACACCTGTGGCAAAGCGGCCGCGAGGTCTACCTGCCCGTATTGCAGCCGGGATCACGGCTGGCCTTCGCGCCTTTCACATCCACTACCCAGTTAAAACCCAACCGCTTTGGTATCGGCGAACCTGATGTCGACGCGAGACAACTGTTATCTCCACGGCAACTCGACCTGGTACTGGCCCCATTGGTTGCTTTTGATTCGCATGGGCATCGACTTGGTATGGGTGGCGGCTATTACGATCGGACCTTCTCTTACCTGCTACGTTCGGGTAGCTGGCAACGCCCGTTACTTACAGGAATCGCCTACGATTTTCAGGAACGCACAAACATGCAGCCACAAGCGTGGGACGTGCCGATGCGTTACATCATTACTGACCAAACTGTCATTAAGTGTAAGGACGAGACATGAAATACTGGTTAATGAAATCCGAACCGGATGCTTACAGCATTGATGACCTGGCAAAGGAAAAGAACCAAACCACACACTGGGACGGTATTCGAAATTACCAGGCGCGCAATCTGATGAAAGAAATGAAAAAGGGTGACCGCGCATTTTTCTATCACTCCAGCTGCCCGCAACCGGGCATTGTCGGCATCATGGAAATCGTTCGTGAGGCATATCCCGATCACACCGCGTTCGATAAGAAGGAAAAATATTTCGATGCGAAAAGCGATCCCGACAATCCGCGGTGGTACATGGTAGACGTCACTTTGGTGCGCAAGTTTGCGCAAATCATCCCGTTAAGTGCACTACGCGAACTGAGTGAAAAAGCACTCAAGGACATGGTGTTGTTGCGAAAGGGAAACAGACTAAGTGTGATGCCCGTCACAAAGAAACATTGGGACCGGATACTAAAGCTGGAATGACTGCATCGCAGTTTTTACTGTATTTATAGTGTTTTAAAACATTGCGCCTGCACCTGCCTGACAATTGCAACTGAAACAAACCGCTAAACACCAGGCGCGGCATCGCAACTACCATTTGCGTAACAGGCCTGTTGGCAGCGCCGGTTACCGATATTTACATTTCGGATAAGTTGCTGGAATTCTTCTGTTTGTTGTATATATCGCCCCGTACACTTCCCATGGAGAACTGTATATATGGCTACCAGAAGTACATCGAAGAAACGAAAGACGCGTAAGAAGGCTACGACTCGCAAGAAGAAAGCGACTCGTAGGAAGTCGACTGCGCGTAAGAAGACGACTCGCAAGAAGGCGACTCGTCGCAAGTCAACTGCGAAGAAGCGAAAGACGACTCGTAAGAAGAAGAAGACGACACGTAAGAAGAAGAAAACTACTCGTAAGAAGAAAAAGACTACGCGTAAGAAGAAGAAAACTACGCGCAAGAAGAAGAAAGCCACGCGCAAGAAGCGCAAGACTACGCGTAAGAAGAAGAAAACTACGCGTAAGAAGAAGAAGGCTACGCGTAAGAAACGCAAGACTACGCGTAAGAAGAAGAAAACTACGAGGAAGAAAAAGAAGACTACACGTAAGAAGAAGAAAACTACGCGCAAGAAGCGCAAGACTACGCGTAAGAAGAAGAAGGCTACGCGTAAGAAGCGCAAGACTACGCGTAAGAAGAAGAAAACTACGCGTAAGAAGAAAAAGTCTACGCGGAAGAAGTCTACTCGCAAGAAAGCTACGCGGAAGAAGTCAAAGCGCAAGAAGGCGACTACTCGCAAGCGCAAGACTACGCGTAAGAAACGCAAGACGACTCGTAAGAAACGGTAAAAACCCGGCATGGGCGTTATGCCCAGCCGAGGACCACGGACAGGCCCGCTTCGGCGGGCCTGTTTTTTTTGTGCAGCGCAATTACTCTCGACGGCAGAGCTAAATCAGGCCAACATTGGCGTCCGCCAGTAATCAGTCGCAAAGGAGCAATGAATGAGTGAGCAGAAACGCCAGGTTGCCACGGCCGCCCTCGCCTATGTTGAGGAAGATGCCGTCCTCGGCGTCGGCACCGGTTCCACGGTGAACTGTTTCATCGATGCCCTGGCCAGCAGTAGCAAACGCATCGAAGCGGCCGTCTCGAGCTCAGAGGAGAGCACCCGCCGGCTGCGCGATGCCGGAATCGATGTCATTGAGCTCAATGCCGCTGGTTCGATCCCGGTCTATATCGATGGCGCTGACGAAGCGGACGAACACCTGCGACTGATAAAGGGGGGTGGAGCGGCGCTGACACGCGAGAAAATCATTGCCGCCGCGTCTACCAGTTTCGTCTGCATCGTGGACGAGTCCAAGCTGGTACGCACGCTGGGTGCATTTCCGCTACCGGTGGAAGTCATCCCGATGGCGCGTTCGTACGTTGCACGCAAGCTGGTAGGGCTCGGTGGCCAGCCGATTTACCGCGAAGGTGTCGTGACCGACAACGGCAACGAGATTATCGACGTACACAATCTCGATATCACCGACCCCGTCACACTCGAGCGCGATATCAACATGATTGCCGGCGTGGTCACCAATGGGCTGTTCGCCCATCGCCCCGCCGACATACTGCTGGTAGCAACCGATGCCGGAGTCCAGACTAAACGTCGATGACACTGGCTGACGACGAGTTCCTGGCGCGGTTCGAGGATTGCTCGCTCGACGATGCGGTTTTCAAGCACACCGGCCATGTACGTATGGCGTTCCTGTACCTGCAGCGCCACGATACCGAAACAGCGTTAACCAGGATCTGCAAAGGGATTCAGCGTTTTGGTGCATCCCGTGGGGCCCCTGAGAAGTATCACGCAACTGTGACTATCGCATTTGCCCGCATCATCGCGAAGCGGCTGCAGCCGGACCAGGGGTTCGATGACTTCGTTGCGGCTAACCCGGACCTGATGTCGCCGCGACCGCTGTTACTCGACTATTACAGCGAAGCGCTGCTCTATAGTGATGAAGCCCGTCTGCGGTTCGTAGCACCCGATCGCAGACCCCTTCCCACATGAAAAAAGGGCATCTCGCGATGCCCTTTTCCGTTGTAGTGGCTGGGGGACCAGGATTCGAACCTGGGTTGACGGAGTCAGAGTCCGTAGTCCTACCGCTAGACGATCCCCCAGCGGAGAAACCCAAGCTGCAGAATTAGCGCTTCGAGTACTGCGTTGCCCGGCGGGCTTTGCGCAGACCGACTTTCTTACGCTCAACCTCACGTGCGTCACGAGTAACAAACCCGGCGACACGTAACGGCTTACGCAGTTCCTCGTCGTACTCCATCAGGGCGCGAGTCAGTCCATGGCGAATCGCACCCGCCTGACCGGTTGTGCCACCACCGGATACGGTGACGGTCACATCAAACTTGTTTTCGACGTCAACCAGCTGCAACGGCTGGCGCACGATCATGCGAGCGGTCTCACGACCAAAAAACTCGTCGAGTGGCTTTTTGTTGACGACGATGTCACCGCTACCGGGACGGATGAACACTCGTGCAGTCGACGTCTTGCGTCGACCGGTGCCGTAGTGTGCCTGTGTACTCATCAGATCAGATCTCCAGGGTCTGGGGCTGCTGCGCCTGGTGCTGATGCTGGGGACCGGCATACACCTTCAGCTTGCGGAACATATCGCGACCGAGACGATTTTTCGGCAGCATGCCCTTAACCGCAGTCTCGATAACTTTCTCGGGACGACGCTTGAGCAGCTTGCCTAACGGCTCCTGCTTCAGGTTGCCGATATAGCCAGTGTGGCGATAGTAAATCTTGTCATTAAGCTTGTTGCCGGTAACACGTACTTTCTCGGCATTGACTACGACGATGTAGTCACCGGTATCGACGTGCGGTGTGTAAACAGGCTTGTGTTTGCCACGCAGGCGGCGAGCGATCTCAGTCGCAAGACGACCCAGCGTTTTACCGGCGGCGTCTACGACATACCAGTCGCGACGCACTGTTTCGTTTTTCGCAGTGTAGGTTTTCATGTCTGTCATCCATGCCCGGCGCGGGCGAAGCCGGTAAATATACGAGATCGACCGGGTCAATGCAACCATTTCGGAGATACGCCCGAAACTACCAAATTCCAGTTATTTCAGCGAGTTAGATCTTCAGGCGCTCTACAATCTCGCCGTCTCGGAGGTGGCGCTCGACGATCTCGTCGATATCATCGGTATCGCGGAAGGTATACCAGACATTGTCTGGGTAGACGACGCAGACCGGACCTTCGCAGCAACGGTCGAGACAGCCGGCCGAATTGACGCGGATTCCACCCTGCCCCGCCAGCCGCAATTGCTTACTGCGTTTCTTGGCGTAGTCACGCAACGCCTTCGCACCTTGATCCATACAGCACTGGCGCCCGTTCTCCCGCTGATTGGTGCAGAAGAACACGTGCCGCTTGTAGTAACTGTCGCTCAGAATCCGTACTCCAGCTGGATCGCGGTGAATGTATCAGTCTTCTCGCTGCCGGCAGGCACATCCGAATTATTCTTGATTGTATAAGACAGCACCAACCCAAGCTCTCCGACCAGGGTCGCCTTCAACGCGGACACCGACTCGATATAAGTATTGTCCGATCCCCGCTCGACAGCCAGGTCCTGGGTGAATTCCGAGGTGGGACTGATCTGCCAGCGATAATCGGTGCCGAGCCTGACGATTGCCCCATTTTCAGAGCCCCCGTCCCGCAGGTCGGCCTGCTTGAAACCGGCACCGGCCTCGAGATTGAGCACGTGCCGGTCGTTGTCGATCACGCGACGACCGTAACCGATCGCCTCCGAGATTTGCTGATCATATCCGGAGAACTTGTCTTTTTCGTAGTTGACCAGGCCAAACAGGTAGTCATTCTCGTTGAAATCGAACTTTGCCTTGTAGCTGGCCTTGTAACGTTCGGCGGTCGTCTCGCGTTCCTCGCCGACACCACTGTCGGTCACATTGACTGAGTTGGCACCCGAGGCCGCCAGTTGTGCGGTATGGTGCCAGCGCTCGCGATCGTATTTAGCGCCAACATTGAGATTGGCATTGGTCGTCTCGGAGTTTCCGGTCGTTGCCAGAACGCCGAAGGCAACCTTGCCAGACCATCGGTCACCGCCATCCTCAGCCGCGTAGGCAGTCGACGAAATAGCAATCAGGGCGATGAACAGGGCGAAATGATTCAATCTGTATTCCATGGAACTACAGTCTCCGGTATTTGAGGCGGCGCGCATGATAACAGGGTCATCGCCTGCGTAAAGGTCCGGACTACTGCCTGCGGACGGGCCGCCCTTCCCCCGTAGGAGCGGCTTCAGCCGCGATTTCAGGTGCGGTGCAGTTGCAAGCAGGCATCCTGCACCGCAACGGTGCGATGCGGTAAAATGATGTTACATAGCGTTACGGTCGCGACATCTGCAGCAGGCCCTGTTTTGTGACATTGTTCGCACCCAAGGCGTGACCGGGTTCTCAGTTTCCAGCAAAGGCAATCCCTATAATCGGCCACATGAGTGTTCGACATAATCGCATTACGGGTCCTCGCAGACTCTCTCTGACCGACCGGGTTATCGCCTCGGCCGACCAGGTATTGCGGGCTACGGCTGGCGAGCCGGAGTCGACCCGGCCCAATCCGGCGGACCACGCCGATGATGGCTGTCTCGAACGCGATCAACGTCAACACGCCGCCCGTCTCATGCGCGTCAACCACGCCGGTGAAGTCGCTGCCCAGGCACTTTATAACGGCCAGGCAATGACTGCGCGCGACGATCATGTGCGTGAGGAAATGGCCGAGTCGGCCGCGGAAGAAATTGATCACCTGGCCTGGTGCAGGGAACGCATCGATGAGCTGGGTGGACGAACGAGCCTGTTGAACCCGCTGTGGTACGCGGGCTCGTTTGCTATAGGTGCACTGGCGGGAGTCGCCGGCGACCGCTGGAGTCTTGGTTTCGTTGCTGAAACCGAACGCCAGGTCGTCAATCATCTCGACAGTCACCTCGGCCAGCTACCCGAGAGCGATCAGCGCAGTCGCGCGATCCTGCAACAAATGCGGGTAGACGAAGCTGAACACGGAGAAAAGGCAAAACGCGCCGGTGGCGCCGAGTTGCCAGCCCCCGTGCAATCGATGATGACCGTCGTGTCGCGAGTGATGACACGAACGGCCTACTGGTTTTGAGCGAGTGTATGCAACGCAAGTCGGTTGACGCGCATTGCGTAGAACCTTACTAACAATCGAGTGAACTACTATGCCAGCGATGTTAAAAGATAATCCTATGGATACCACTGCAAAACGCTTTAACGACGTACCCGCGATCAATCGCTTCCTCAGTTACTGTCGCATGCGCACAGTACCGAATAAGACGGTTGTCATTCACGCTGGCGATCTGCCGGATATCCTCTACTACATCGTGGAAGGATCGGTAGAAGTCATGATCGAAGACGAGGACGGGAACGAAATGGTTCTCGCTTACCTGAACAAGGGTGAGTTCTTCGGCGAGATGGGACTGTTCCATGAACAACCGACACGCAGCGCCTGGGTGCGCACCCGCACCGAGTGCGAAATCGCGGAAATGACCTATCCGCGCTTCCGCCAGATTGCCGCGGAAAGCCCGGGACTGATTTTCGAACTGGCAACACAACTGGCCAGTCGCCTCAACCGCACCAACCGCAAACTCGGCGACCTGGCCTTTGTCGATGTCACCGGCCGGATAGCGCACACGCTGATGGACCTGTGCAACGAGCCGGATGCGATGACGCACCCGGACGGTATGCAGATCAAGGTCAGCCGCCAGGAACTGAGTCGTCTCGTGGGTTGTTCGCGCGAGATGGCGGGTCGGGTGCTTAAAGTACTCGAGGAACAGGGACTGGTTACAGCCTCTGGCAAGACTATTGTCGTTTTTGGCGCTCGTCCCGGACAGCAACGCCCCTAGACTCCCACTTAGCGTGCAGCGCCAATGAAGGCCGGCTCAACAGCCGGCCTTTCTCTTTCCCCACAACCCACAACCCCGCGCAACCTCCCCTACCCACCTCGATCGCCCGCGCCCAGGCGGCTCCGCCGCCGTAGGAGGGACTTCAGTCCCGACCCCC
>JABDKV010000176.1 GCA_013002045.1 Gammaproteobacteria bacterium | reverse complement strand
CCCCTCGGCGCTGATCCGATCAGTTACGGGCGCGGTTCCTGGCCTCCCCGGCGCGGCGTTGTTCTGACCGCTGGTGCTTGACTGCATCACGGCGCGGTTTTGCGCGGGTCGGTTTTGCGGGCTTGCGTTGAGCACTTTCCGTTTGGACTGGCGAAGCGGCCTGACGCTGCCGGGCGCGACGGTCGTCGCCCCGGTTTGCCTGGTCGCGACCCCTGTTCGTGCTTGTTTGCTTAATCGGCCGCCGGACGGGTTCGCTTGTCGGTATCTGTCGGACGTTTCGCGGCTCGACCTGCGTACGCTGCTGCACATTACGTTGTTCGACCTGCCTACGTTGCTGCGTGCGCTGCTGCACTACCCGACGCTGCTGCACAGGGCGGGGCTCAACTGCCGTGCGCTGCTGCGCTGTGGCACGATCGATATTGCCTCTACGCGTTGTGGAGCGGTACTCACCGTCAGAAGTATTTCTCACGCCGGTTTGCAGTGCACGCTCGTCAGTGCGGGTTGCGCGCCCGCGACCAGCTGTTTCATCGCTACGTTGTCGCGTCAGCAAGCGCTGTCGGGTTAAGTGGTCGTCGCTGCGAGTGCTACGCCGTTGCTGACGTCGGGAATCGCGCTGCGCTCCAACGTCGACGTTGCGATCAGCGCCATGGCGTGCACGGTTCTGTTCGTTATTCAGCCTGTTGCCATTACGTCGACGCGGCTGCCAGCGATCGCCTCGGTAGTGTCGATCGCGCCAGTAACCTGGACGGTGGTTACCATAGCTATTGACACGATGCGGTCGTTGAAAGCGATGATGGTAATAATAGTTGTCGACGTAGCGACGCCCGAAGTAAGGGTGGCTCGCATAACGGTAGTCGTGCACGTGCAGGTAACCGGTGCGCCAACCAATAGTGTAGGCGGTGGTGACGCCCCAGAAAAAATCTGAGCGGAACGAGTGGCGTGCGGGATACGGGTAATGGTAGATCGGGTACGGGCGTGGGTAGTAGTGATAAACCGGCTCGCGTTGAACCACGACGACCCGCCGCGGCTCGTAGTACGGCACGTAGATGGTTTGTTCTTCGACGGGTGTAATACGCACGCTGTCGTCTTCGTAAACCACACGCTGGTAGCTATCACTTCGCAGGTTCCCGGCACGATATGCGCGGTCGCGAAAACTTTCGATGGCGGCAATTACATCAGGTTGCTGGTTCAGGACGGCAGCACCGAGGGCATCTGTCCTGGACGGGTCTTCATAGAGCAGTTGCAAAGCCTCCGGATAGTTCAGCAAAGCCACGACCGATTCGTCCCAGTGCTCGCTCGGTTGCAACGACGGGTCGTACTCGAGGTCTTCGAGGAATCGTGCCGCCTCCTCGATCTGCCTGGGATAGGTGGAGGCCGGTAACAGGATAGCCAGCAGGTCATCCGGGTACAGGGCGACCGGGCCGACCAGCTCTTCGAGCTGCTCGGCCGAGAAAATTACCAGCTGCTGCTCAATGACGGTGTAGCGCTCACTGGCATGCGCCAGTGGCATGACCAGTAACGCCGCTGCTGCCAGTATCAGGGCCGTCGGGGATGGGCACAGTTTCGCAATAGTATTCATGGGCGGTAGTCTAGCCGACGCTAGCTGAATGCCCGCTTAACATTGCCTTATCCCAGCGCGCCGGGGGTCGAGCAGCCCACATCCCAATCACCGGAATCACCGGGAAAATGATTTCAATCCGAATTGAGGTCACTGTCCCCAATCACCGGGGCAACTGTTGCAGCGCCTCGGACTCGGCGGGTCCGAGGTGGTATTCCTTTACCGCCATGATCAGGGCGACATTGGCGTTGAGAACTTCGCGGTTGACGTTCAGCAATGAGGAAATCTCGTTGGCATCGACCTCGTGCACGCTGATATCACGCAGGATGTCAGTATGCAGCTGATCGTGCCACCGACGCACTTCGCCGAGCAGCTCGGCGAAATCGGAAAAGCCTGCCTGGGGTGCAGGTGGCAGGCTGTAGAGCTTTCCGTAGAACGCGGTCATGACACTACGCACATGGTCAAGAAAGGCTCGCACTTCGCTACGCGGAGATTCTTCGAAATCGGCCAGGTTGTGACGAATGTCTCGCAGCGATTTCGCCGAGTGCACCGCGTAACGCATCGCGTCGAGCAACTGATTGAGCCTTAGCAGTTCGTCCTCCTCAAGCTCGTGCTTCTGCACCTCTACCGCGAAAGAAATAATCTCTCCCTCGAGCTGCTTGGTCTTGCGATACAGATCATCAAAAGGCATCTCAGCGGAAGGCAGCTGCCCAGTGTAAGGCACCGGAGAGCTGCCTGGGGGCCGCGGTACTGCCGGTGTGAAAGCGCGCCGGTTTTGCTCCAGCACCCGTGATAGCAAGTGTGCTGACTCCTTCTCGATGGCACGGATGGCGGCTTCGGGAACCTCGTCAGTAGCATGCGCGACATACCGCACCTCGCGTGTATCATCGCTTCTGAATCGTCTGCCAAGCCAGCGCGCAAAAGGTTTTAGGAACGGCACGAACAACACGATACCGATCAGGTTGAACAGCGAATGGAACGCCACCAGTGACAGCATTGGGTCCTTTATCCCGATCATCGCCAGCAAGCCCAACAACGGCATCAGGAAAATAAAAGCAATGGCGTCTATGGTGACATTAAAAATTACGTGCGCCAGCGCCACCCGTTTCTTTGCAGGAAGCCCTGGTAAAGCACCAAGCACAACGGTTGTTGTCGTTCCGAGGTCCGCACCGACGGCCATCGCGGCAGCGGCCGGTAACTCGATTACACCAGAGAACAATGCGGTAAGCGCAATCATCATGGTCGCGGAGCTCGACTGGATGATCGCCGTTATCACCACACCAAAAACCAGGAATTGCCACAACGCCAGGTCGGCCAGGCGGGAGACATCAAATTCTGTGGCAAGCTGCGCCACGCTGTCTTTCATGAAACCCAGCCCCATGAGCAGGAAACCGAAGGCCGCAACAAATCGCCCAACCTCGGCAGTTCGCCCGTTCATGCTCACCAGCACCAGGCTGCCGACACCGATCAACGGCAATGCGGCGGCCCCGAGGTTAAGCTTGAAGCCGAATAGCGTCACCAGCCATCCGGTAAACGTGGTTCCGAGATTGGCGCCGACGATGACACCCAGCGCGCCATCAAGCCCAATGATCCCGGCTCCGACAAAGGCCAACACCATCAGTCCGAGCAACGAACTGGACTGCAGCACCGCGGTCGACAACGTGCCAACGGATACCGCTTGTAACGGGTGATCGGTGTAGCGCTGCAACATCCGCCGAAACGTACGCCCGGCAAACACCTTCAGCGCAGTCTCGAGCTGAGACATCGCGAACAGGAACAGGCCAATGCCGCCGACGAGTTGCCAGAAATCGAAATTCATTCAGCCCCCCGGTTTCAGGGAAGAGTTGAAATTGACGGTGTCGTTACCACTACGGAGACCAGACTGGCCGCATTCTCAATCTCGTGCAAGCAAGTGGCCGGGGGGCGCGCCTAAAGGCGCTGGCGAATCTGGCGTTTCAGGTCGTTGTCACCGGTGGCGGCCAGCGCCTGGCGGAACAGGGACTCGGCGCGGTCGGCTTCGTCTTTGAGCTGATACAACAGACCGAGGCGGTACATGGCCCAGGGCTTTGACGGTAATCCGGCCATGATTTCGAGTTCGACGTATTCGCTGAGTGCGTCAATGCCAGCGTCGATCTCGAATTCGCCGAACACGGCGGTCCGACCAACCTGATACAGCGCACCCTGGCGGGCAACGCGCGTATCGCTATCGACGGCGGCCGCGGCGGCGCCATGTTTGAAGTGAATCATGGCGTTTTCGAAGTCCTCGTCGCCTTGCGCCATGAAACCCAGCTGCAGGTGCGGTCGCGGGTCGTTCGGATGTTCTTTGGCGGTCTGTTGGGCCAGCGCCATCGCCCTGTCATCTTCGTCGATGCCGGCGTAATAGTCGATCAATGTAAGCCGGCCTTCAAGTGGGTCGATTTCGGTGAGGCGTTCAACGAGCTCCATCGCCTTGCCCTTGTCGCCACCGAACAGCTTCGGGGCATTAAGGTAATAGGTGATCATGCCCTTCATGGCTTCTGTGTGTTTGGGATCGAGTTGCAACGCCGTTGCAAAACCCCGGCGCGCTTTCTTGGCTAACGGCCCGGCCTTGAACAGACTGGCGTTGCCGGCGAGCGTGCCGTGGGCGGCGCCATACCAGTAATGCGCGTCGGCGCTGTCCGGTGCGGTTTTCGTGGCCTGTTCGAACTCGGTTGCAGCGGCCCTGGCATTGCCCTGCGCCATCAACGTGCGACCGAGGGCGATTCGAAGTTCGATGTTATCCGGATTGGTTGCCAGCGCCGCTTCGAGCTGTTCGTGGGCGATTGCATAGTCACCACGCTCGAGCGCGGCCAGACCGTCGGCTGACGCATTGCCGCTGGCTAGCGCTGTCACAATGAAAACTGTCAGTAAGCCGAGAAAAAACGAGCGAGATATCGAATTCATGCAGGTTGCTCCTGACCGATGCGGAAGCGTTGCCGATAGCGCCTCGAGACCATGACGATGGCGGTGACGCCGATGACAGAGGGTAGCACCCACGGGATGATCTGCAGCTGACCGGTCAGTATCTCGCTAAAGAAACGCCGGCCGCCAAACGCAAAGAACGCTGTGTAAGCGCCGATACCGCACCCAATAATATTACCGAGGTGCTCCAGCACCCACTCGTTGCGCTGCAGTTGCGGCTTGTAGATATAGCGCAACGCACCCCAGGTCGAAGCGATGCTCAGCGCAGCGAAAATCACTAGCAGTAGTTCGCCCTTCATGTACCCGATCGGTCCGACGATGATCCCGGTCAGTCCCGGCGCCATTTGCAACGCCAGGTGCGGCACGGTGCGCAACTGGCTGCGATCGTCCTTGACCTGCAGCACCCGCACAGCCTGTCGTGCGCCGGCCAGCACCAGGAACGACAGCATAAGCAGAAACGCCGCAAACGTGCGGGCTGATTCGCTCTGCTGGAACGCATCAACCATGGGCAGCTCCGCGTTCGGAGAGCGAATACCGATCGGATCGATCAGCACGATCGTCGTCATGACGATCCCGGAAATCGCGATCGCCGTCATGCCCCAGGCGAAAAGGCGTCCCGCGAGCACATGGAACTTGCTGCCCTTGCGGGCGAAAACCGGCAGCCAGAACACGATCAGCGCGACGGCACCGACGGCGATATGAGAATACAGCGTTAGCTTATGTAGCGTTAGCACGGGACTGCTCCTGAGCAATGGCCTGGTGACTAGTTGAGCTTTAGTCTAGGGAGCCGGCCGGCCAGGCACGAGTGCGAAAGGTCACGAGTGCAGAACATGACTTCTGGCCTATAGGCATACTGCAGTGCATCGACGCATAATACCCGTGTGAATCTGTTCCAGGGAAAAGCAGGCGAACTGGCAGCCGTTATCACGTGGCTGATCGTGTCCGGGATTGCCCTGTACATCGTGCAGTACGGAGGCGGTCAGTACGAAGGCATGGTGGTCAAGGTCGCCGTGCTGCAGCTCGTCTATCTGGCCGCGATGCTCGTATTGTTCCGCTGCGAGAACAACCGGGTGCTGGCGCTGGCGTCGTTGTGGGTCATGTTGGCCGCGGCGCTGACGATGGGTTGGATGGTGCCGCTCGGATTTCTGCCGATCTACACAATTATCTGGATGGCGGCAACGCCGCATATCTATTCGAAACGGGTTTGCTACCTGTTGTTCGTGCTGTTGGCCGTGGCCTGGTATGTGATCCAGAAAGTCAGCTGGCAGGACGAAGGGGCCTTCTTCGAAGTGCTGCTGTTTGCAACGTTCCATTATTTCGCATTGCTGTCATCGATGGAGACAATTCGTGCCGAACGCAAGACGGCCGAAGCCGAGGCGCTCAATCGCGAACTGATGGCGACACAACATCTGTTGGCCGAGGCGTCGCGGCAAAGCGAGCGCACGCGTATTGCCCGCGATCTGCACGATTTGCTCGGTCACCACTTGACCGCGCTGACGATCAACCTGCAGACGGCTGGTCGGATGGCCGACGGTGAAGTGCAGGATCGGGTCGAGACCTGTCATGCATTGTCGAAGTTGCTTTTATCCGATGTGCGCGAGGCCGTCTCCGCGTTGCGCGAGCAGTCGGAGCTGGACCTGGCTGCGGCGCTCGACATACTGGCTGACCATGTCCCCGGGCTCGAGATTCATCTCGATGTCGATGACGCGCTGAAGATCGACGATCTGGAAACGGCCGAGTCGCTGTTGCGTTGTGTGCAGGAGGCGGTGACGAATACGCTTCGTCACAGTCGCGCCACGCAATGCTGGATCAAGGTGTGGCAGGAAGACGATCAGATCCGGGTTGAGATTCACGACAACGGCCGGTTGAGTGGGCCACTCGAGGCTGGCAACGGGCTGGCCGGTATGCGTGAACGCATCGAACGCATCAACGGCAAGCTCAGGTTCGACAGCGTACAGAAGGCATTGCGTATTCGAATCGACGTTCCGGTCCCTTCCTGATAAATGGCCATCAAAGTCGCGCTGATTGACGATCAGACGCTCGTTCGCGAAGGCATTCGCGGGCTGTTGGCCCTGTCCGATCGCGTTGAGGTCATTGCCGAGGGCACCGACGGCGACGAAGCTGTCGCCATTGCGCATGAGCATGACCCGGATATCTTCCTGATCGACATCCGTATGAAGCGCATGAGCGGGATCGACGCGATCGGCGAGCTCAAGTCGGCCGGCATCGATACACCGGCGATCATACTGACCACGTTCGACGATCACGAGCTCGTATTGCAGGGCATTACCGCTGGCGCAAAGGGTTATCTGCTCAAAGACGTATCACTCGAAAGCCTGATCGACGCGATCGAGTCGGTGCACGCAGGCGGCACAATGATGCAGCCGGCGATCACCGAGACCTTGCTCAAGGGTCTGGCCGGACAAAGCCACGACTTCGGCACAGCTGAAGCCGAGCCACTAACACCGAAGGAAACCGAAGTGCTGCGCCTGATGGCCGGGGGCTACAGCAATCGCGAAATATCGACGGCGTTGTCCAAGTCCGAAGGCACGATCAAGAACCACGTCTCCAACATCCTGGCCAAACTCGGCGTCCGCGACCGCACCCGCGCTGTCCTGAAAGCAATCGAGTCCGGACTGCTCTCGTAGGAGCGGCTTTCAGCCGCGATAACCAGGAATTTCAACGGTTTAATGGTGGGCCGTGTAGGATTCGAACCTACGACCATCGGATTAAAAGTCCGGTGCTCTACCAACTGAGCTAACG
>JABDKV010000169.1 GCA_013002045.1 Gammaproteobacteria bacterium | reverse complement strand
AGCTTTGTTCGAACAAGTCGTCGCCACAGACGATGAAAACGCCGAAGCGCGGCTGGAGCTTGCCCGCCTGCAAATGAAATACGGCGACCCCGAAACAGCGAAGGTGCTTTTGGAGGGGTTGCTGTTTCGCTATGGACCGACTGCGGTGACCTATGCCGCGCTGGCTGAAACCCTGCGTCGACTGGGAGACGAGGAACAGAGCCAGTATTACCAGGCGTTGATTCCGCAGTACCGCGGCTTGAGTTTACCGGGCAGCGATCCGGTCCTGGTCGAAGTTCAGCGCCTTAATCTCGGCGACAAGCACCTGATCGATGGTGCCAAGAGCATGCTGGCCAAGGGAGAGACTGACAATGGCATTCGTCTCCTTGAGATAGCGCTGAAACGGAACCCTAACAGCGTGCCCGCTTATGCCTGGCTACTCGCCGCCCATGGGAGCCGTGGAGAATTCGACCTCGTCGAACAGTATTACCAGCAGGCGCTGGAGGCAGGCCCACCGACTTTGAATTTGCTGGCAAATCTCGGCAAAGCCAGGGCCCGTAATGGTCAATTTGCCGAGGCCCGGGTTGCCTTTCAGCAAGCCCTGGAACTCGATCCGCAGAATGCGAGCATGAAGGCCGCGCTGGGTAGTGTCGCGCGCAGGGAGGGTCAGGCTGCAGAAGCGGAGCACCTATTCAAAGAAGCCGTCCGACTGGATCCGCTCCATCGCGCTGCTCATTTCAGCCTTGGCGAGATGCTGGTACAGCAGAAACGATATGAAGAGGCTATCGAGCACCTGGAAGCGGCTGTCAGGGACCCAGATCGTGCCACCGTGGCGGCACTAACCTACCTGGGCTTCACTACTACGCAAATGGGCCAAACCGATGCAGCACGGTCCTATTTGCGCCGCGCGCTTTTGATCGCGGAGGAGATGGGTGATCCGGGCCAGGGACAGCGTGCACAACGAATGCTGGATGCGATGCCATGAGAGTCGGCTATTTCTTGTTATTTGTCAGTGTCGTCCTCAGTGGCTGCGAATCCGAGCAGCCGCCAACAGTCACCGCGGATGCCCCCGACAAGGCAATGCCGTTCTTCGTAGAACGCGCCGCAGAGACCGGCCTCGACTTTGTGCATGATCCCAATGTCGAGGGCGAGCATTGGTTCCCGGAAATGGTGGGCTCGGGCGCTGCCCTGTTTGACTATGACAACGACGGCGATCTCGATGTGTACTTTATCCAGAGTGGTCCGCTGCAACCACCGCGACCGCCTAACCGGCTGTTCAACAATCAGCTGATCCCGACCGGCGAGTTGCGTTTCGTCGAGATCGACGGTGCCGGCGGTCTCGATGACCGCGGCTATGGCATGGGCGTGGCAGTTGGCGACCTGGACAACGATGGCTGGCGCGATGTACTGGTCACCAACTTCGGACCGAATGCGCTGTATCGGAACAATGGCGACGGCACATTTTCGGATATCACGCCGGATTTTGAGCTCAGCGATTCACGCTGGAGCACCAGCGCTTCGCTGGCTGATCTCGATCATGATGGCGATCTCGATATCTACGTAGGCAACTACGTCACCTTCAATCCTGAGAAGCGTGTCCTGTGCGCCGACAACGACGGTCGACCCGACTACTGCGGCCCGCTAACTTACGTCGCGCAGGTCGACAAGGTCTGGCGCAATGAAGGCGCACTTGAATTCTCCGATGCGACATCTGAATGGGGATTCGATACCGCATTTGGCAATGCCCTGGGCGTAACCGCGGCGGATTTCAATCTGGATGGCCAGACCGACGTTTATGTGGCCAACGACAATCTCGCCAACCAGCTCTGGATAGGCAAAGGTGGCGATCGGCTGGAATTTGAGAATCGGGCACTAATGGCAGGCGCAGCCTTCAACAGCGATGGTGGTGTCGAATCGAGTATGGGCGTCAGCGCCGGCGATTTCGACAACGATGGCGATGAAGACCTGTTCATGACCCACCTCAAACCGCAGACCAACACGCTCTATCGCAACGAGGGCAACGGCAATTTCACCGATATCAGCGATATGAGCCGTCTTGGGGCCATCAGCATTGGCTATACCGGGTTTGGTACTGCGTGGTTCGATGTAAACCACGATGGCTGGCTCGACCTGTTTTCCGCCAATGGTGCGGTCCAGATTGAGCCCGCGCAATACGGTGTGGTGTCCTATCCGTATAACCAGCGCAACCAGCTTTTCCTCAATATCGACGGCCGGCGGTTTGTTGAGCACCACGACGACAGCGCGGCAATGCTGGCCAATGAAGTCAGCCGCGGCGCCGCATTCGGCGATATCGACAATGATGGCGATACCGACATCCTGGTTACCAACAACAACGGGCCTGCACGGCTGCTTCTCAATGTCCACGCCGATGACAAAGACTGGATCCGTTTTACGTTGACCGGAACCACGTCCAACCGCGATGCCTATGGTGCAAGAATCGCGCTGACCAGATCGGGGAGCCCGGTGTATTGGCGCCGGGTTCATACCGACGGCAGCTACCTTTGCAGCAACGACCCCCGGGTGCACTTCGGCATGCCACCAGACGCCGGCCTCGACGGCGTGCTAGTCAGGTGGCCGTCGGGTCTGGTTGAGCAGTTCCCTCTTGGACGCAGTGGGAACCACTACGATCTTGTCGAAGGTACTGGCAACCACGTCAGCGACAGCCCGTAAATAAAAAAACCCGGTTGATCGCTCAACCGGGTTTTTCGAAACGCAATTCTGAACGATTCAGATCAGTCGGCGCCGCCGCAAGCCGATCAGCGTCAGGCCCAGCCCCATCAGGACCAGGATCCCGGGTTCTGATGCGCCGGTTGGGTCGTTGCAGTCTTTCGGGCCCACATAGAGTTCGCAGTCCTGTGCCAGCACGAAATAAGCGACCGATGAGCCGTCGATAG
>JABDKV010000104.1 GCA_013002045.1 Gammaproteobacteria bacterium | reverse complement strand
GGGTGCAAGCGTATGCCGGCTGTCACCACCGCCATCGCGGTTAAGTTCCGTGCGGCGTACACCCAATTGCCACTGAGCACGATCGCCACTGCGTGTTACACCGAACGCGATCATCAGGCCGTCATTATCCATGGGGTGCCCCAGCGCTGTGCCGCGAAAACGATAACCGCTCCTGTATATAAAATGTTCGTAAGCCAGGTCGCGGCGTGATTGTGATTTATAAAACTCGACCGTGGTGTCGGCCAACTCGACGTACCAGTTTAAGACACCATTGCCATGCCGGCGCCACCTCTCGAAACCGGCGAGCGCGATGAACCGCGACGGCAGGCCACCCGCCTCGTCCTCTCCGATCCACTGGGTGTATATCGCACTTCGACCAAGACGATAATGCAGATCGATCCCACCCAGTTGATTGCCTGGCTCGTCATCGAGAGTAATTCCGCTATCGCCACGATTGTCGCGTCCGAGTATGAGATTGGCCAGGCTCTCAAAGTCCTGCGGCCGGCCGGCTCCGCCCCACTGTGCTGTACGTGACAGGCCGATTTCGAGGCCATCCACCGGCTGCAAGACGACCCGGGCGCCGAGCAGGCGGGCATCGCTGATGACACGGCGTTGCTCCAGTTGACCCGCAAAGAAATGCCATTGCGTCGGTACCAGCCAACGCAACCATGGCTGGCTGACATTGATCGGTGTCACTGTATCGAGCGCCAGGGCCGGTACCGGACGCGCCTGGTGCGACAGGATCAGGCTGCCGTCATGACCTGGGCCCCACCACCGCGGTACGGCCCCGGCTGATAACAACCAGTTTCCCAGCCGCATACCCAGATAGCTGTCATCGAGTTCGTGGTGGCCGTCAGCGTCACCGAAACGTGCCCTCAATCGTCCCTGCCAACGTTCCCCGGACCACCTGTAGCCGACGCCGACACCACGATCCCGGCCCAGGTCACTGAAACGACCGGGTTGCCCGGGCTGCTCGCCAACGGCAATCACGGTACGGACAGCAGTACCGGAAAGTCCACGGCGAACACGCAGCAATGCCGCCGCATTGCCGTGATCAAGATCCTGCGTACTGATCGATTCGATTTGAATGGCCAGTGCCTCACCGGATACCGGCCAGGTCGTCAGCGATAAATCGATGAGTCCCGCGGCTGCCAGCAACTGCAGGTCGGCGCGTAGCCAGGCATCACCCGGTGATAGCAGCTGCTGCGCTGCGATCTGGGGCGGCAGCCAAAGACAGACCAGGATTGCCAGTATGCGCATCTTGGGAGCCGATCATATAGTTAACGAGGAAACTTTGTCATAATCGCAGTGTTCAGCGGCTGGAAGCAATTTATGAAGCGGATTCTCGCGGTACTTGCCGGGCTGATCGCATTGTCGATCCTGGGGTTCGCCCTGCTACGTGACATCGGTACTATCGAGGCGCCAGCCGCAACCAGTAGTCCGGTCGCTACCAATGCAGCCGAAGGCATCCAGCTCGAACTGGCAACCCGGCTGCAATCTGTCCCGACGACGGCCCCTCGCGGCGCACCAGTACCCGTCGTGGAGAGCTGGCAAGGTTCTAAGCAGTGGCGTTACCTGCTGTACCTGCTGGCCGCCGCTATGATCGGCATTGTCATGACTGCATTTGCTCGATCGCGTGCGTTGGTATCCGATGATCGGCAGCTGGTCGCATTGCAGAGCGAACTCGACGATCGTGGCGATGCAATCCACGACCTCGAGCAGGCTCTCAAATCCAAAGCGCAACTCGATTCCGAGATAAGCCGCGAACGTGAAATTCGACACGAGCTGGAACAGCAGCTGGCGGATACGACAGCGGCGCTGGAGCAGGCCGAGCAGGCATTGACCGGTCAGCAACAGTCAATCGCTGCCAGCGAGAGCGAGCGCGAACAACTGGCACAGTCTGTTGACCAGCTCGAAAACGAACTGCTGGCATCGACCCAGAAAATCGAGTCTTTGGAACACCAGCTGCAACAGGCTGAGGCCTTGCCGCCGCGAATCGAGGCGCTGGAACAGGAACTGGCGGTCAGCAATGCAGAGATACGTCAGTTACTGGTTGCAGACGACGAGCAATCGGCGTCAGCCGCACGCATGCGGGAGACGCTGGAACTCGAGCTGGACACCTGGAAAGAAACGCTCAGCGCTGTCGAGAAAGAACTCGATGAGCGCAAAGAACAAATTGCCGCCCTCGAAACCGAGCGCAACGAGGCCCTGACGGCCGTGGATACCGCACGTGATGAATGCGATAAGGCGCAAACTACGATTGCCGGGCTCGAGCGGGATCTGGATGCGCTGCGTCACGCCGAGAAACAACTGAGCGCCGACCTCGGCGAGCAGGTGCAACTACTCGATCACGAGCGCAGGAAAGCCGCAAACGAGATCAACACGCTGGCGCAGGAAGTCGAGCAACGCGACACCCGATTCTCAGCCCTGCAACACCAGTTACAGGAGAAAAGCCGACTGCTGGACGAGCTGCGCAGCACCATCGATGCGGATGAGCAACGGATCCGCGAGCTGGAAACCGAGATCGGCGACCTGTCGGACTATCGCGACAAACTCGAGAACTGGGACTCGACGGTGGTGACACTACAGGCGGATCTGCGTGATCGAGATCGTCGCAATACCGAGTTGCTTGGCGAAATTGAACGCCTGCAGCAGCTGGAGGTCACGGTGGCCGAGCAACAGGGGTCGATTACAGGCCTGCAACAGGAGCTCGATCACCAGGTAGAACTGGCGCAGACGATGAAGCGCGGTGTCGATACCTTGCGCCACAACAAGGAACTGGCCGAACAACGCCTGCTGGAAATCGAGGCGCTGCAGGCCGAGCTGTCCGACAGCGACGCGGAAATCGAGCAGTGGCGCAATCGGATCCCGCCCCTCGAACAGGCGCTCACCGAGCGCGACAATGAAATAGACAGCCTGCGATCGCAGCTCGATCGCGAAGCGACGACCGCCACCGATCTCGAGCGCGAGCTTGCGGACTGGCGAGTCAAGGTCACGGCGCTGGAAACTGCACTGCGAGAGCGCGATGCCGGTCTTGACGACCTGCGCACGCAGCTGGCCGAGGCTACAACCGCACGCGACAGTCTGCATAGCGAGGTCGAAGGTGTAGTCGAGCAGCGCCAGTCACTGGATGAAGACTTGCGTTACTACGCCGAGCAGCTGGAGCAGGCCGAAAAAGCACTCGAGCATGAGCAGTCGCAACACGCTGAAGCGCGTAACGAGCTTGAGCGACTACAGAATCTCGAGGGACGACTGGCGGAATGGGACTCGACAGTTGCAACCTTGCAGGCAGATTTGCGTGAACGGGACCGCACTCTGCATACCTTACTCGATGACTTTGGCGCTCTGACCGGAGCCAACGTAACAGTCACCGACTGGCCGGATGCCATCGACGCACAGCGACGACGGATTGAAGAGTATGAAAACACGATTACCCAACTGCGTGAGTCGATCGTGCAACTGGAGCAGAATACCGCGCAATTGACTGCACGCGAGCAGGAACTGGAGCAAGCGGAGAGCTTGCTGGCGCAGCGTGACGAGCGCATCGCCGCGCTGGATGAAACCGTTGCCGGGTTGCGCGCCGACCAGGCAGAGCTTGCTGCCAGCCAGTCGCGCGTGGAGCAACTGCAACACCGCCTGCGGGAATCGCAAACCGACCTTGAGGCCATCCGCGTCGAGCTGGACCGAAACCTCGACGCCAAACTCAGGGCGGAGCAGTTGACTATTGAAGCCACGGCAGCCAAACGTGAGCTGAAACAACTACGTCGCGGCGTCACCGAGAAAGACCAGCGTATCGATGACCTGGAAATGGACGTGGCAGGCTGGATCGACAAACACGCACACCTGAAATCGCGTTTCGAAGCACAAAGGGATCAGCTGAAGGCGTTACAGACGCAAATGACGAAAATGCCGAAAGACATCCCCACGCTTAAAGTACGCGCCCCCGGTGACGACGATTTACCGACACTGACATCGGTAGTAAAGCCTGGCGAGCGTAACGAGGGATAACCGCGGCCACCTCATCGGCAGGCTACAATTAATGTTATGAAATACCTCGTCGTCCTGCTGGCACTGATTGCCGCCGCTGGCTGGTACCAGGCCTGGCGTCTGCACCAGCCGTTGCCTGTCGACCGTGCAGCTACGTCGCTGGCTCCTGGTCAGGCAATGCCTGCGCCAACACCAGGTCCAGTAAAGGAGATCGCCACACCGACGGCATCGACGCAATCAGCTAACATCAGCGCACTTGCCAAGGCCGCACCTGGCTTCGCCCGCCAGCAGGCGCTATACCGGCTTAGTGCCGATCGCAACGGTCGACAGTTGCAGAAAATGATCGCAACCACGGTCGGGTTGGACGATAGTCGCACCCGCCGTGAGTTCCTGGCGATACTCTACGCTCGTTACGCCGACCTCGACCCGGCGGCGGCACTAAGTCACCTGCTGCAACTTGAAGCACCGGCTGAACTACGCGAACTGGTGCAATCGCATTTTTTTTACTGGTCGCAGAATGCACGTGACGACGCTATAGCCGCAGTGGCAACTATCGATAACCCGCACCTGTTGCAGGCAGCCGGTGACGGTGTCGTGCTGGCGCATGCGTCACCGGATCGTCTGATTTCGACTGACCTGCTGGCTCTGCTACCTATCACCTACAACCCCGGTCCGGCGGTGGGCTGGTACCTGGGCGCACAGGCGGCTGCCGACCCGGAGCAAGCGATGGCGCAGGCACTTGCTCTTTATGATCCGATCCTGCAACGCGCCGCCGTGCATGCCGTCGCCAGCACCTGGGCCATGATTGCTCCCGCAGACGCCCTCGCCTACGCCGCCAGCATCACCGACTCGGAAGCACGATGGCACTTTGAACACCCTGTCGTCGATCGCTGGCTCATTGCCGATCGTGACGGATTAATTGCGGCCCTGAAAGCATTACCCAATCCCGATCAACGCAAGCGCATGCTCAGCAATGCATTTGGTGAGATAGCACGGCGTGAGCCTGCGGTTGCACTACAAATCGTTGTCGCCGATCCTGAGCTGCGCGATCACACCAGTATGATCCTGGCACAATGGGCCAAGCGCGATTTCGCTGGCGCAGTAACGGCTGCCGAACAGCACCTGAACGCCTCAGAACTAAACTCCGCACTAAGCTGGATGATCCGCAACGCGGCCGAGAACCAGCCACAGATGGCAATGGAATGGGCGCGGCAGCGCGACCGCGACGATTTATTCCTGGCAGCCTTCGACGGTGCCCTGGCAGCCGACGCCGAGAGCGCCGTTGCCTACCTGCTCGGGCTCGACGAGCTGCCATTTCAGGCTCACGATTGGGTTAACCATATCGGTAGCGTGGCGGCACACGACCCACAGCTGGCGCTGACACTGCTACCCCGCGTACCACAACAGCATCACCGCGATGTTTTGGCCCAGGTCGCCAGCAGTATGGCCAGGTCCAGTGTCAGTGATGCGCTTGCCTGGGCGGAGTCGCTGGATCCCGAGGTCGCGGAAAGCGCTTTGCGCAATGTCATCCACCAATGGTCGCGGCACAATGTCGAAGCCGCCGCCGCCTATATCGAGAATAGCGGTCGCACCGGACTGGCAAACGCAATCCTGCATGAGTATGCGCGCCAGGACCCCGGTCGGGCATTGGATTGGGTGCTGGCAGTCACGCCTGACAACAATCACAACCTGTCGATGGTTACCCAGCAATGGGCGCACTCCGACCCGGCTGGAGCAGCGGCCTTCATTACCCAGCGGATCGATGAAGACTGGGCCATCAACGCGGCATCAAACATGGTGATGAACTGGGTTAGCAGTGACGCTACAGCGGCTTCTGCCTGGGTAGCCACGCTGTCTTTCGACGAGCGCAACAAGCGGGTATTCGTACGCGCCGCTGATGCGCTGGTCAACACCCTATCTTTCGACGATGCGCTGGCATGGGCCAATACGCTGGAGACAGGCGCTCGCGATACCATCGTATCGACGTTGTCATCCCGCGGCCTGGTCGAGACCAACCGGGCGGTGGCACTGGCTAATACGATCCAGTCGCCGCAGACGCGATACTTTGCTTTTCGTAATATCGCCTACCGCGCACCGAGAGGATCCGATGGCCGCATGGACATGAACAGCGTTCGCAGTGTGCTGGCCGGAGCGCAACTGCCCGACGAGCAAATGTCGCAGCTAATGCAGGAAATCGAGACCCATGAAAAACGGCGCTATGAGCGCCCCCGCTAAGGCCCTACGCAAAAGCGGCAGTGCGATCGCGCTGATGGTTGATTAACAGGTTGCGGTACAGGCGCGCTCCCAGCGCCGGCTTACGCTCAAGCAACTCGATCAGCGGCACCAGCGGCAACTCGACGGTGGTGGCAGCCTCACTGGCAATGACGGAGACATCGGCTTTCTGTGCCATCGCCAGACCATCGACACCGAGACTGTCACCCGGAACGAAAGAGGCCAGGCTCACCGTAGTGTTTTCGCGGAAATTACGCAGGCTGTGACTGGGCAACAGCACGATAAACCGGCCTGAGCACACCACCTGCAGCGAGGTCAGTGGTGATCCCTCGGCGACCGCTTCGTCCAGCGCCTTGTAGCGGCGCAGCGCGGCAAGCGTCGAGAGTTCGAACAAATCGTCGTGATCGAGCCCGGCACACATCGTGCTGGACGCCAGCCCTTCGATCACTTGTAGCGCATCATCCTGAAGCGCGTCGCAGGTCGCCATTGCGGGCATACCGCCTCCGGTTCGTTTGTCTCCCGGGATATTGCAACACGTGGCGCGATCGCGGCGCAGCAGCTTATGGCAAACATTTGTGTCGAAAGCCGGCAATTTCGGCGCTTTTTGCCGGTTTTCAGCTATTTGACACAATATCCGGCGGAGATGCAGACTGGGAACCGGGTCGTGAAAGCGATCCCAGCCGCCCATTAGACTGCAGCCGCGTATGTCGGATCGAACCAAGAAACTCGCCTACCTGCTTTTCCTGACGACCCCGGCTGTCCCACTCCTGAGCTGGTGGCTGGGCCAGGCGACCGGTTACATAAATGTATTTGCCTGGCTAACCGTGATCGAGGTCTACGGGCTGATACCGGTGGTCGATTACCTGGTTGGCGAAGATCGGCTCAACCCTGATGACTCCAGCGAAGACAGCATGCGTACCGACCTGTGGTACAAGCTATTGTTGTGGAGCTGCCTGCCGGTCATGCTGGCATTGATACCGTGGGCGGCCTACCAGTACCTGCATGCCGGCTTTAGCTGGGTCGGCAAACTGGGCTGGATACTGTCTGTCGGAATCGTCAGCAGCACACTGGCAATCAATGCCGCACATGAGCTGATTCACAAGCGCAGCAAGGGCGAACGCCTGATGGGTGGCGTGTTGTTGTCACTCGTTTGCTATGCCGGCTTCAAGATCGAACACGTCCGTGGTCACCACGTTAACGTGGCCACCCCGGAGGACGCATCCACCGCCCGCCGCGGGCAATCGATCTACCAGTTCGTACCACGCGCCTGGCTGCACAATTTTGTAAACGCCTGGCGACTCGAAGCACAACGACTGCAGTATCGCGGCCACTCTGCATGGCACTGGCGCAACGAACTGATCTGGTGGTACGCACTCAGCACCGCAATTGCGATCGCACTGGATACATGGCTTGGCAGTGCTGCGGTAGCGTTCTTCCTGTTACAGGCTGCGGTCGCGTTTACCTTCCTCGAAGTCGTCAACTACCTCGAGCACTATGGACTCGAGCGCAGGCGCGTTGGCCAGGGCCGCTACGAGCGCACGACACACCTGCATTCGTGGAACTCTGATTACCTGCTGACTAACTTGCTGTTGTTTCAACTGCAACGCCATTC
>JABDKV010000093.1 GCA_013002045.1 Gammaproteobacteria bacterium | reverse complement strand
AGCCGGGTGTCACCCTTAATGAAATCGTCGCAGCGGTAAACCAGGTCGGTGCGGCCCCGGGCGATCTGGTTGCGATACTCGAGGCATTGAAACAGGCCGGTTCGCTGCGTGCAGAGCTGATCGTTATCTGATGAGCGCATACAACGGCATTTACACCGATCTCAATGGCCTGGCGCAGTTGCGCAACCAGGCCGAGAGCCGGCCGCAGGGTGCGCTCGACGAAGTTGCAGGGCAGTTCGAGGCCCTGTTCACCAAGATGATGCTGAAGACGATGCGCGAATCCAGCCTCGGTGACAGTCTTTTCGACAGCAGCCAGAACAAGCAGTACCTCGAGATGTTTGACAACCAGGTCGCACTGGAGATGTCGCGTGGTCGTGGACTGGGGCTGAAGGAGATGCTGGTGCGACAGCTCGGTGGCGCTGTCACTGAAGCGCAACCCATCGAACAGGTAGCGCAACCTGTTACCACAAACTGGCAGCCTGCCAGCAATGATGAATTTGTCAGTGAGCTGTTGCCATTCGCCCGGCAAATCGAAAACGACCTGGGTATTTCGCACCGCGCGATTCTCGCCCAGGCCGCGCTGGAGAGCGGCTGGGGACAGCACACGATGACCAGGCCGGACGGTTCTGACGCGTTCAACCTGTTTGGTATCAAGGCTGATGGCAGCTGGGACGGCGAGCGCGTCGGGGTCAACACGATTGAATTTTATGACGGTGTGGGGCAACGCGAGCGAGCGAGTTTTCGCGCTTATGAATCGATTGGCGATGCGATGGCCGACTATGCCGACTTTATTGTTTCTAATCCTCGCTATCGCGACGCGCTACGGGCTGGCTCCGACCCCCATGCCTATGCGCGCGAATTGCAACGGGCCGGGTACGCCACCGATCCCGAATATGCCGACAAACTGAGCCGCATTATCGATGGTTCGCAGCTCAGTTCTGCGACGGCGCTGATCGACACCATGCGCTAAACCGGAGCACTAGATGAGCAATTTTCTCAACACGGGTGTTACAGGCTTGCTGGCGTTTCAGCGCGCACTGGCGACAACCAGTCACAATATCGCCAATGCCAACACACCGGGGTTCAGCCGGCAACAAGCCGTACTGGCTGCTCGCGTCGGTCTGGGTTCAGCGTCGCTGACCGGGCAGGGCACTGAAATACAGACGGTGCGCCGTGTTTACGACCAGTACCTGGTCGGCCAGGTGCACGTCAACACCGCTGCCTATAGTCGCCTGGAATCGTTCCATAGTCTGTCGACGCAGGTCGATAACCTGCTCGCTGACGGTGGCAATGGTGTCGGCGTGATGCTGCAGGAGTTTTTCAATTCGATCGATGCAATGGCAGATGATCCGGCTTCGCTGGTTACCCGCGAGGCCCTGCTGGGCCAGGCGCGGGCATTAACCGATCGCTTTGGACAGGCCGACAGCCGGCTCAATGCACTGGATCGCGATGTCAATAACCGGCTACAGAACTCCGTCTCGGAGATCAATGCCATTGCTGAATCGATCGCGCAGCTCAACCGACAAATCGTCACCAGCAGTTCCGGTGGCCAGCTACCCAACGACCTGCTGGACCGGCGCGATGCGCTGTTGACCGAACTGAACCAACACGTAAACGTAACTTCGATCAGCCAGGGTGATGGTTCGCTCAATGTGTTCATAGGCAACGGCCTGGTGCTGGTGCGTAGTGGTAGCGCCGAGGCGCTGGCGACGGAGCAGAACGAGTTCGAACCCGGGCGGCTCGATGTACGCCTGGCCAATGGTCCCAATATAACCAGTCGCCTCAGCGGTGGTGCGATCGGCGGTGCACTGGATTTTCGTCGCGAAGTGCTCGATCCGGCCCGTAACGGTCTCGGTCGCATGGCCACGGCGCTGGCAACAAGCCTGAATCAACAGCACCGGGCCGGCATGACCCTGCAGGGCCAGCTCGGTGGAGACCTGTTTGCGATAGGGGCGCCACTGGCACAGGCATCAGCGGCCAATAGTGGTGCTGCCAGCGTGACAGTGTCTGTCAGCGATGTCGGCGCATTGACCACGCATGATTACCGGTTGAGCTTCGATGGTGGTGCCTGGCAGTTACGCCATGCCGACAGTGGTCAGCCTGTTGCCATGACCGGCTCCGGCACGGGCGCCGACCCCTTCGTCGCCGATGGTGTCGAAATTGTCATCAGTGGTGGCGCCGCGGCAGCCGGCGACGACTACCTGTTACGTCCGACAGCAGGAGCGGCCGCCGGACTCGAGTTGCTGGTTGAGAATCCGGCAGACCTGGCAGCCGCGGCGGCGGTTATCGCAACATCCGAACTGGGTAACACGGGCAACGCCGAGGTGTCGGCCGGTGTCGTTATCGATAGTACTGATCCCAATCTGCTTACGCCGCAGACAATTACGTTCATTGATCCCAGCAACTACACCATTGGCGGTGCTGGACCCTTTGCCTATACCAGCGGAGACGACATCGATTTTAATGGATGGCGCGTGACGATCAGTGGTAGTCCCGAGGCCGGCGATATTTTCAACATCGCTCCAAATACCAGCGGAAATGCCGATAACCGTAATGCACTGCTCATAAGTGAGATCCAGTCCATCGGGGTGCTCGATGCCGGATCCTCGAGTCTTAGCGACGGATTTGGCCGCCTCACTGCCAG
>JABDKV010000004.1 GCA_013002045.1 Gammaproteobacteria bacterium | reverse complement strand
CACAACTGACACGACCGGTCACACCCTTACGGTCAATCAGCTTGATTTCGATCTTGCTGTCGCCGTCGACGACGATCGGCCGATCACTCAGGGTATGCGGGCAAATCGGGACGATGACGATCGCACTGAGCGAGGGCTCAAGAATCGGGCCACTGCAGGACAACGCGTAGGCCGTCGAACCGGTGGGTGTCGCAATGATCAGTCCGTCGCTGCCATGTGTGTTCAGGTAAACACCATCGACCTTGGTTTCGATGTCGAGCAGACGGGTATCACCGGACCGCTGCAACACGATGTCGTTCAGCGCATGCCCGGTAACAACAGACTTGTTGCGTAGTCTGGCCGTCAGCATAGAACGTGACTCACGGGTGTAATCGCCGGCCAGCACCTCATCCACCCGTGCCGTCATTTCAGTTGGACTGATGTCGGCCAAAAATCCGAGTCGGCCGCGATTGATTCCGAGCAGGGGCGTGCCTTTTTGCGCAACCAGGTGGGTTGCATAAAGCATTGTGCCGTCGCCGCCTATCGAAATAACGAGCTGCGAACGCTTGCGCAGTTCATCGCCACTGACTTGCTGGCATCCCTTTACGTCGCGGTTATCCAGTGCCAGTAACAGGGGTTCGGCCCCCCGTTTTTTCAGGTGAGCGGCAACGGCCTCAACCGTGTCCACAACACTGGCGTCCGCCGTATTGCCGACCAGGCCGATGGTTTCAAACTGCATAGACATGGTGACGAGTGTACCCGTGCCTTTTTGCGCTTGACAGTGTGGCCGCCGGAAGCGAAGCTTGCCATTGGCAGTCTCCACGGGAGAGTGCTAATTGCCTGTGAAAAGTGCAGTTTTTAGTATTTTCGGACCTCAAAATGCCAGATACAGTGCTCAATGAACGCGCGCTAAAGCTTTTGAAAACGCTGGTGCAGCGATATATCCGCGACGGCCAGCCCGTGGGCTCGCGCACGCTGTCGCGCGAGTCCGCACTGGAAGTCAGTCCGGCGACGATTCGCAACATCATGGCGGATCTCGAAGAGCTGGGCCTGGTTTCGTCACCACACACCTCGGCCGGGCGGGTGCCAACTGCCGCCGGGCTGCGGGTATTTGTCGACACGCTGGTCACCGTCAAGCCGCTGCAGAAAAAAATCGCGGCCGAGATTGCCAACGGATTGTCCGAGACTGGTGAGTCATCACAGGCCCTGGTTACGACGGCTTCCAAACTGTTGTCGCAGGTAACGCACCTGGCCGGTGTCGTTACCGTGCCACGACGGACGCATGGCCAGTTGCGCCAGATCGAGTTCCTGCAGCTGTCTGACAATCGCGTGCTGGCCATCATCGTGGTCAATGCACGCGAGGTGCAAAACCGCATATTGAAGCTGGACCGCTCTTATACCGAAAGTGAGCTACGCCAGGCGGCAAACTACCTGACCGATCAGTTCGCCGGTAACGACGTCAGCGACGTGCGCAGCAAGCTGCTGGGTGAACTGAAGCAGGCACGTGAATCGATGAACGAAATGATGCTCAATGCCATTTCGATGGCGCAGCGGGCTTTTGAAAAGGGTGAAACAGAAGACGACTTTGTCATGGCCGGCAAGACCAACCTGCTGGATTTTGCCGAGTTATCCAGCGTGGACACCCTGCGCCAGCTGTTTGAGGTGTTCAACCGCAAACGCGACATCCTGCATTTACTGGACCAGTGCACCAAGGCCGAAGGCGTGCAGATCTTTATCGGCAAGGAATCGGGCTACGAGCCGCTGGACGAATGCAGCGTAGTCACCGCGCCTTACACGGTCGATGACGAAGTCGTCGGCGTGCTGGGTGTCATCGGCCCCACCCGGATGGCCTACGAGCGGGTCATCCCGATTGTTGACGTCACGGCAAAGCTGCTGGGGCAGGCCTTGAAAATGCCCTGAACGTCGCCATATTTATCAGGATGCCTGAATCATCGCGTGCATCTTGTTTAAGTTTAATCTGTAAAGTATTGAATTAAAGGTAATTAGAGTGGAAGAGCAAACGGCCAGCAGCGATCAGCGCCCGGCAGAAACGGCCGGCGAATCAGCCGCGGCAGAAGCGGATAATGACTCGCCCGAGCCGACCATTGAGGGTCTGCAGGCCGCGTTGACAGAGGCCGAGGCAAAAATGACGGCCAGCCAGGACCAGTTCCTGCGTGCTGTGGCCGAGCTGGACAACTTCCGCAAACGTGCCGGGCGCGACATTGAGCATGCCCGCAAATACGGCATCGAAGGATTTGCGGCCGAGCTGCTGCAGGTACGCGACAGCCTGGAGCTGGGGCTCGCCGCCGAGGAAGCCTCGATTGAGTCACTGCATGAAGGATCAGAAATGACCTTGCGCCTGTTCAGCCAGGTGATGGAAAAGTTCGGCATCGTGCAGATCGACCCTCAGGGCGAGGTCTTTGACCCGCTGCTGCATGAGGCGATGGTTGCGGTGCCATCCGAGGCCGCGCCCAACACGATCATTGAAGTCGTGCAGAAGGGTTATCAGATTAACGACCGTCTGCTGCGACCCGCCCGTGTGGTGGTGGCCAAAGCGGCCGAAGAGAATTCCGGGGATACGGCTTGAAGTTGTCCTGCCGGACCCCATTTAAAAAGCTATTGAAAACCTTTGGAGAAATTCTATGAGTAAGATCATCGGCATCGATCTGGGCACGACGAATTCGTGCGTTGCCGTCATGGAGGGCGACAAGCCCCGCGTGATCGAGAACAGCGAGGGCGACAGAACAACGCCATCGATGGTGGCCTTTAACAAGGAAGGCGAGGTTTTGGTGGGGCAACCGGCCAAGCGGCAGGCGGTCACCAATCCTGACAATACCCTGTTCGCCATCAAGCGATTGATCGGTCGGCGCTTCAATGATGACGTTGTGCAAAAAGACGTCGACATGGTGCCGTACAAGATTGTCGCCGCAGACAACGGCGATGCCTGGGTATCGGTCAATGGCGACAGTATGGCGCCACCGGAAATTTCGGCGCGTGTGCTAATGAAAATGAAGCAGACGGCAGAAGACTACCTGGGTGAGCCGGTAACGGAGGCTGTTATCACCGTGCCCGCCTATTTTAACGACTCGCAGCGTCAGGCCACGAAGGATGCCGGCAAGATTGCCGGGCTTGAGGTCAAGCGTATTATTAATGAGCCGACCGCTGCCGCACTGGCCTATGGTATGGACAAGAAACGCGGTGATGTAAAGATCGCGGTTTATGACCTGGGTGGTGGTACGTTCGATATTTCCATTATTGAAATTGCCGACGTCGATGGTGAGCACCAGTTTGAGGTGTTGTCGACCAATGGCGATACTTTTCTTGGTGGCGAGGACTTTGATCTGCGCATCATTGAGTATCTTGCCAGTGGCTTCGAGAAAGACAGTGGTATCGATATCCGCAAGGACTCGCTTGCGATGCAGCGTCTGAAGGAAGCGGCGGAAAAAGCCAAGATCGAGCTGTCTTCGTCACAGCAGACCGAGGTCAACCTGCCTTACATCACGGCAGACGCCAGCGGTCCAAAACATCTGACCATCAAACTGACACGGGCCAAGCTCGAGTCGCTGGTCGAGGATCTGGTCAAGCGTACGATTGAACCCTGCCGGGTTGCGATCAAGGACGCGGGTCTTTCAGCCAGTGATATTGACGACGTAATCCTGGTAGGCGGACAAACCCGCATGCCGCTGGTGCAACAGGCCGTCAACGATTTCTTTGGCCAGGAAGCACGACGTGACGTCAATCCCGACGAGGCGGTTGCCGTTGGTGCGGCCATCCAGGGTGGCGTGCTGTCGGGCGATGTCAAAGACGTGTTGCTGCTGGATGTCACACCGTTGTCTCTCGGTATCGAGACGATGGGTGGTGTGATGACCAGCCTGATCGAGAAAAACACCACTATCCCGACCAAGGCAACGCAGGTTTTCTCGACTGCCGACGACAGCCAGACGGCCGTGACGATTCATGTGCTGCAGGGCGAACGCCAGCGCTCGGGTGACAACAAGTCACTGGGTCGATTCGACCTGACGGATATTCCGCCGGCGCCACGCGGTATCCCGCAGATCGAAGTCAGTTTTGATATCGATGCTAACGGTATTCTCAACGTGTCCGCCAAGGACAAGGCGACGGGCAAAGAGCAGAACATCGTGATTAAGGCATCGAGTGGTCTGGCTGACGAAGAGATCGAGCAGATGGTGCGTGATGCTGAAGCGCATGCCGACGAGGACCGTAAGTTTCGCGAGCTGGTTGATACACGCAACCAGGCCGATGCCTTGCTGCACGCAACCGAAAAATCGATGGAGGATCTGGGCGACAAAGTTTCGGCTGAGGAGCGGTCTTCAATCGAAGCGGCAAGCAATGACC
>JABDKV010000338.1 GCA_013002045.1 Gammaproteobacteria bacterium | reverse complement strand
TTGCCACCCATCGGTCTCAAACTGCTGACCGTGTTGATGCGCGAGTCGCCCAAGGTCGTCACCCGGGAGCAGCTCGAGCGTGAAGTGTGGGGCGACATACTGCCCGACAGCGATACACTCAGGAGTCATCTTTACAACCTGCGCAAGGCTATCGATAAACCTTTCGACACCCCCCTGTTGCACACGATCCCCGGTTCCGGATACAGACTGACTGAATCCGGTGGGCGGTAAAGGCCTATACCGGCGGCTGAGCATCACCCTGCTTTTGCAGGTGGGGTTCATAACGCTGGCAACCGTGCTTGGCGTGCTGACAGCAAAGTTCGTTTTGGAAGATGTGCTTATTCGCCAGGCACTCGTCGGCGAAGCAGACTACTACTGGTCGCAGAAACGGACGGTCCCGGGTTTCCCGTTGCCGGATACGCAAAACCTGACCGGCTACATGGGTGAAGTGCCACCTGAAATCGACGGCCTGGAGACCGGGTTTCACAATCTGCTCGAGTCGCGTGAGCAACTCGTGCTGGTATCAGAGCGCCAGGGCCAGCGACTGTACCTGGTCTATGACGGGCGTCGGGTAAATGAACTGGCTTTCATATTTGGCCTGGTCCCGCTCGCCCTGGTCCTGCTGGTGCTGTATCTGTCCAGCTGGCTTGGTTTTCGCGCTTCGCGTCGTGCCATTTCGCCGATCATTGCTTTGGCGAAACGGGTGCAGAACCTGGATCCGGAACATCCCGATCCGGCCGCCTTCGATCCGGCCGGCCTTGGGAGTGGTGTTGACGATGAGGTCACCGTGCTGGCCGAGGCTATGCAGCGATTCGCCACCCGCCTCAACGATTTTGTCGTGCGCGAGACGTATTTCACTCGCGACGCCAGTCATGAATTGCGTAGCCCGCTGACTGTCATTCGCATGGCTTCGGACCTGTTGGCAGACGACCCGGGTCTGAGCGACGCCGGCAGGAAATCGCTCGATCGGATCAAACGTTCGGTGCGCGACATGGAGGAGTTGATCGGTGCCTTCCTGTTGCTGGCACGCGAAACCGAGTCGGGATTGCCGAGCGAGGAGGTTTGTATCAACAAGGTCGCCGCAGATGAGCTACAGCGGGCGGCAGGTATGAGCGCCAGGGTCACCGCAAACCTCGATGAAAAATGCCGGTTGTTTGTCGACACACCCGAAAGAGTGGTCTCGGTCATGATTGGCAACCTGGTGCGCAACGCCTTCTCCTACACAGACGAGGGTGAGGTGACTGTGCTAATCGAGCCTGACCAGGTAGTGATCAGCGATACCGGTGTCGGTATGAGTTCGGAACAGGTGGAACGTGTGTACGAACCTTTCGTGCGTGGTGGCGCTCCGGGTGGCAGCCGACGGGGTGGTTACGGTGTTGGCCTGACTATCGTTAAGCGCTTGTCGGATCGTTTTGACTGGCCTGTCAGCATTAAAAGCGAGTTGGGGGTTGGTACCTCGGTCACGATCGCGTTTCCCGGCGCCAGGGTGGAGGCGCTGGAGGCGGGGTCGGCGGGGTGAGAAGGTTAAATAGTGCGGTGGGGCGCTGCTGCTGTGGCCGGTGCATGTTGGTTAAGAATCGCGGCTGAAGCCGCTCCTACTGGGGAGGGAGGGGAATCGCGGCTGAAGCCGCTCCTACAGGGGAGGGAGGGGGATCGCGGCTGAAGCCGCTCCTACTGGGGAGGGAGGGGGATCGCGGGTGAAGCCGCTCCTACTGGGGAGGGAAGGGGTGCAAGGGTTCACGTCTGCTTCACGGGCCGACCGGGATACTGCGTCTCAGTATGAAGACCACTGCACAAATGACCAGTCCTGCCGAGTTAGCGATTAATCTCGTTGAGAAAGGTTACGTTCCCGATACTCTGGTTCGTACATCTATCCGCTGGTTGATCCGGCGCCGGCTGGACACGCTGCCACATAACGACAGTGAGGCCAGTGCGGCAGCCGAGCAGGCTTTCGTGGCGATGATGGATGCATCCCCGGTTGCGCTGCAAACCGATAAGGCCAACGAGCAGCACTATGAGCTGCCGGCATCGTTTTTTGGCTACTGTCTCGGGCACCATCGAAAATACAGTTGCTGCTACTGGCCGCAGGGTGTCACCACACTCGATGAGGCAGAAGCGGCGGCATTGCGGCAGACGTGTAAGCATGCCGACATCGAGGACGGACACAACATACTCGAACTCGGTTGCGGCTGGGGTTCCCTGTCGTTATGGATGGCGCAAAATTATCCCAACGCCACGGTCACCGCGGTCTCTAACTCCAGCTCGCAACGCGAGTACATCGAGCAGCGGGCAAATGGCCTGGGGCTGACCAACCTGCGGGTGCTGACGGCTGACATGAACGATTTCCGCATCGACCAGCACTTTGACCGCGTTGTCTCGGTCGAGATGTTCGAACACATGCGAAATTACCGCGAGTTGTTCGAGCGCATCGCCGGCTGGCTCACGGATGACGGTCGTTTTTTCATGCATATCTTTTGCCACAAGAATACGCCGTATGAATTCGAAGATCGTGGCGCCACCGACTGGATGAGTCGCTACTTTTTCAGTGGCGGCATCATGCCCAGTTATGACCTGCCGCTACGGTTCGCAGACAAGCTGCAACTCGACCAGCGCTGGCGCTGGGACGGAACTCACTATCAGAAGACGGCCGAAACATGGCTGCAGAACATGGACGCCCAGCGCGACCCGATCATGGCGTTGTTCCGTGACACTTATGGTGATGATGCATCGCGATGGTGGATGCGCTGGCGCATGTTTTATTTCGCGGTTGCCGAGTTGTTTGGCTGCCAGGGCGGCGAACAATGGTTTGTCGGACATTACCGGTTCCGACGGAACCCTGATCAATAATTCTTCGAGGGAATCATGCCACTGCAATTACAGAAGGGGACGCATTTCGTCGCCAATATCATCGGCCTCAAGCTGGGCTGGCTGGCCTGTGTACTGGGTGGTGCCAATGGCAAACCCTGGCTCGGTCCTGCCGTCGTCGCTTTAATTGTCGCCGTGCATCTTGCGTTGTCTGAACGAGCCGGTCGGGAGAAACGATTGCTGGCGATGGTCGCAGTGATCGGGCTTAGCTGGGACAGTTTGCTGGCGGCCACCGGACTGATGGTTTACCCCTCCGGTCAGATCGCACCTGGTCTGGCGCCTTACTGGATCGTCGCGATGTGGGTGCTGTTCGCCACCGGGTTGAATGTGGCGCTGGCCTGGCTCAAAGGTCGCCCCATGAC
>JABDKV010000323.1 GCA_013002045.1 Gammaproteobacteria bacterium | reverse complement strand
CGCCGGGCAAAGGCTAGCGACTCTTCAACCTGACCGCTGGCCTGGCTCATGCGTGCCGAGGCAATCAGGGCATCGGTGTCGTTGGGGTTGTCGCTGAGTGCCTGTTGCAACAGTGCCGTGGCCTCGCGGCGATCGCCGTTGCGCAGCGCGTAGGCCGCCTGCTGTACCAGTGACCCGGACTTCATGCGTGTGACCCCGAGGGCAAATCAAGATCGTCAAAGCGACTCAACCACTCGGCACGGGTAACAAAAAAGTGCTGCAGACCATCGATCTCAGCCGCAGACAAGCCTGGGTGCCAGGCTTCGAAGATCAGCACGACACGATCCTGCTCGCTGCGATTCCAGGCTGCGTGCTCGAAACTGTCGTCGAAGGCCAGTATTTGCCCTTCCTGCCAATGCCGGGTCTCGTCAGCCACCCGGATACCGCACTCTTCGGGGATGATGAGCCCAAGGTGCACCGTCAGTCGGATATTCGTCTGCCCGTAATGCGGAATGATCTCGGTTCCCGGCGCGAGCACCGAGAAAAACACTTCGGGCATGTAACCCCTGGCGGTAGCCAGCGGCATCTGTTTAACGATAGCGGCCGTTCGTGGCACCCGTGCACACTTGTCTTCTAGCCAGCCCGCCTTATTCAGATGATAGGCACTCCAGTCGCGACTGCCCGCCAGCGTGGAGAAGTCCGTCCCCTGCAATGTCTGCGCGGAGTCAGTCTGAACGATATATGGCGCAAAGGCCGATGAGTCGCGTGGCAGGTCCAGAAATTCGTCGCGGATCTCACGCCAGTTGTCGTGCAACGGTTGCAGCCAGGTCCAGTCGCCGGTATCGAACCAGGGCTGGTTATCAAGCCCGGGGTAATAGAGAAACTCTGGTCTGTGCAATGGCTGCCCGGTCGGTGCCGGGCTACCGAGGTGATCAAGCGCGCGATGCAGGTTGCTCACTTCGCCAGGCTCATATTTGCTGTCGATATAGCTGCGGGTTTCATCAATCAGTTGCTGATACTTGTCACGCAGCAGATTGCGGATTCGTTGCAATGACCGACGCAACGCTGGTGGCAGGCGGGTGTCGCTAAGCATCGGTGCGACCGGTCCCTGGACCAGCACGATGCGTTGCGCCATATCTACTGCGGCAAGCTGCTCACCAGCCGCCAGGTAGATCTCCACCAATCGAATACAGGCGGCAACTTGCTTCGAATCGATAGCAATCGCACGCTCATAGGCGGCTCGTGCCGACTGTGCATCGCCGAGACGCTCGCAGACGTTGCCAAGACGCACCAGGTAAGCCGGGTTCTCGGCGTCGCTTTCGACGGCCTGCTCCAGCTCCGTCCTGCAACCGTCGAGATCGCCACGGTTGGCAGCGATCTGCCCAAGCCGAAAGCGAATCTCAGCATTACCCGGGAAGCGCACAGCGAGTTGATGCAGGCGCCGACCGGCCTGTTCGTGCTGGCCGGCTGCACGCAAAGCCTCGGCCTCATCGAGGCCAGTTTGCAATTCGCTTGCCTGGCTGGGTGACATTGACCAATTGTCCTGTATTCGTCGGCTTTTGTTCAAACCGGGGAACCCCGGCAGCGCCGGCCGGACTAATAGCCTGACACCGAACACAGGTATGATTTGCCTACGATGATGAAAATAACCCTCTCCGCAGTGCTTTGCCTGCTGCTGGTGGCATCGGTCCAGGCCGCAACGCCTTTGCATGACGCTGTTGCCGCCAACGATATCGAAGCGGTGCGGGCGAACATAAGCAAGCGCCTGCTGCGCAAACGCAGCGACGATGGCAGCACGCCGATGCACGTGGCGGCGTGGAAAAGCGACCTCGAAACTGTGAAGTTGCTGCACTCAGCCGGCGCCTCTCTCAAAGCCCGCGACAACAACAACCTGCGACCTTTGCATTGCGCGATAGCCGCGCGAAAAAGCGAGATGGCGCGCTGGATGATTCAGCAAGGCGCCCCTGTCGACGACTGGTCAGCCATTGGCACACCACTGATGGTCGCGGTAATTGCCAACGATCTCGAGACTGCACGGCTATTGGTCGAACGCAATGCTACCCTCGCGGCGCGTACCAATCTCGGGGCCACACTGATGCACCTCGCTGCCGAGCACGGACATCCGCAGATGATCCGGTTTCTGCTCGAACGTGGTGCGAAGGCAGACTTATGGATGCCCGACGGTACGCGTCCGATACACCTGGCCGTTGGCAATGGCCACACCGAAGCCGCGACGACGCTGCTGAAAGCCGGGGTCAGCGTGGAATCACGCGATGGCAGCCACTACACGTCGATGCACTACGCTGCCCGATTCGGCGATGCGGCTGTGGTCCAGTGGCTGATAGACCAGGGCGCTGATCACTCGCCTCGCGACCGCGAAGGCGACACCCCGCTGCACATTGCGGCCATCGGTAATCATCCGGAAGTAGCAAAGGTACTTTTCGCTGCCGGCGCCCGGCCGGTTAAGAATCAATATGGGCTAACGCCAGCCGATATCGCACAAAAAGTGGGCGCAGCCCCGGAGAATTTCACAGTCGAATAGGAATCCGGTACATCCGGATACGCATGGTCATGGTCAGCTAACAGAAAGCCCCAACAAGATGACACCGATCGCAACCAGCGTGAACAGGCCATTGAAAATGACACCCAGTATCGCCGTCAACTTGCGCCGCTCGCGCTGAAACAGGCCGATGATTCCGAGGATCAGGCCAATCAGGAACATCATCATGCAGCCAAGAAATGCCACCCCAACCAGGGCGGCAACCGGCGAATCCTCCTGCATCCCACCCGGAGTAGTCGTTTCCAGGTAGCCGGCGTATCCGAACACGAGGAATATGACGACAAACATTAAAAGAGAAATAATCAGTGATGCCGTTCCGAGGCCCGACTGGGGATGGCTGGTGGCGGCTGGTGACGTTGTGGCCTGTTCCGGGTTCATTTCTTTTTCCCCGGTTTGGATACGAGTTTCTTGCCATGCCAGGGGCAAAATGACCAGGCGCCACTCATTTGCTCGTTATCTTTAGGGCAATACCTGAAAGGCAGCACCGAACCCAGCGGTGTGCGCCATTCGTAAGCCTCATCCGCTACGGTTATGGAGAAATTGCCTTCCTTGTCGGCTCGGGCAATCGGTAAGCCCTGGCCTGTGCGCGCCGGAAAATAAAAGAACTCCATGTTCGCGCCCATCGGGCCTATCATGTTGGCCAGCATCGGCTTCATCATTGCCGTAAAGTTGGCGGCGTCCGACGATATAGCGTCTGCCTCCAGCGGATCGTAGTGCTTACCCTTGCTGTCGATCAGTTTGACCGTCTTGCGTAACTCGCTTCCCTCGGTGAAAGTCGGCCCGCCGAAGGGACCGATTGTGCCATCGACTACCCCCACCATTACGTAGGGCTCGACGACGGACATGAACTCAGCGCGCATCTCCTCGGAAACGGCGGCGTCCTGAGAGAACGACCATTCCCAAAAGATATTCGGAAACCACATCACCATCGTCAGCCGCTCCGGGTCGGATGACTGGCGAATCGCGTCATTCATGAAACTGACATGATCGAAGTGTTCGACACCCGCCCGCGCGGGTGTGCCCGCCAGCACTGCGGTAGCGACAAGTGTCGCCAGAACGCGAAACAGACCTGAATTCGACTGCATAGAAA
>JABDKV010000278.1 GCA_013002045.1 Gammaproteobacteria bacterium | reverse complement strand
TGTTCGATATAACACCGGCGCTGGCTTCGCAACGCATTATCGATACGATGACCGATGCCCTTGTCGTAACTGACGACCAGGGCATTATTCGCCTGCTCAATCCCGCCGCCTGTATCCTGCTGGGCGCCGCTGAGGAAGAGCTGGTGGGCAGCAAGTTCCGCCCGGGTCTGCAACTGCAACGCGACCCCGAGACACAGTTCCGCCTGTCGCAGGGTGAGACCCTGCGCGATGTGGAGACCCGGTATCGGCATCCCAGTGGCGATACCCGCACATTGAGCATGTCTGCGTCAGTCCTGAGCGAAAACGACCGCCAGCTGGCATTCATCCACGTGTTGTGCGACATCACGGCGAGGAAAGAGGCCGAGGAGCGCATCCGTTTTCTCGCTTACAACGATGGCCTGACCAAGTTGCCGAACCGGCTATTTTTCGATGAGCGGCTCAGTGCCACGCTGCACGAGGCGCGTCGGTGCAACAAGAACGTGACTGTATTGTTCCTCGATGTCGATCGCTTCAAGCGTATAAATGACACGCTCGGACACGACGCAGGTGACGAGTTGCTGTGTGCTGTAGCCAACCGACTCAGTGTTCTGCTGGAGGACACGGGCGTGATCTCACTCGATCACTCGCGCGCAATGGGTGGCATCCTGGCCCGCCTGGGGGGCGATGAGTTTGCTCTGGCGCTCGACGACGTAACCCAGATTATGGAGATTCGACGTGCAGCACAAAGCATCGTCGATGCCTTTGCCGAGCCGTTCACTATCGGTGACCAGGACGTGTTTGTCGGTACCAGTATCGGCATCGCCCAGTTCCCACGCGACGGCGATGATGTCCACCAGCTGCTTAAGAACGCTGACGTCGCCATGTACCACGCCAAGGACGCCGGGCGTAACTGCTACAAGTTTTATAACGACTCGATGACCCAGGTCACGATGAGCCGGCTCGATCTCGAAAGTGACCTGCGTAAGGCACTTGATCTTGGCGAGTTCGAAGTGCATTACCAGCCACAGGTCGATATTCGTACCGGTCGCATTTTCGGCGCCGAGGCCCTGCTGCGTTGGAAAAACAAAGACCGCGGCATGATTTCGCCGGCGGAATTTGTACCGCTGGCCGAAGAAACAGGCCTGATCATTCCGATCGGTCAATGGGTCCTGCAGGAAGCCTGCGACCAGGCGCGCAAGTGGCACGATGCGGGCATCACCAACTTCAAGGTTGCCGTGAACCTGTCGGAACGCCAGTTCCGGCAAAACACACTGGTCCTTGCGGTGTCGCAGGCGCTGGCAAAATCCGGACTCGATCCCGCCGCGCTGGAACTGGAACTGACCGAAGGTACGATCATGCGCAACGCCGAAGACACGGTGTTCACACTGAGCGAACTCAAGGCCATGGGGATGCATATCTCGGTCGACGACTTCGGCACCGGTTATTCATCGCTCAGCTATCTCAAGCGCTTCCCTATCGACGTGATCAAGATCGATCGCTCTTTCGTTATGGATATTTGCGAGGACGCCGACGACGCCGCCATAACGGCCTCGATCATCGCCATGGCACGTTCGCTGAAACGCGACGTCATCGCCGAAGGCGTCGAAACCATCGCGCAGGCCCATGCACTGCGCGATCGGGGCTGCAACTTCATGCAGGGCTACCTGTTCAGTAAACCGGTAAACGCCGCCACCATGACTAATCTGCTGGAAACCAATGCCACAGATACCAGTGACGCCAAGGTCGTACAGCTGGCCTGACCCTCACAACCGATCCACGCTTTCATGAGACAATCCGGGCCGTCAAACAGACGGGAACCGACCTATGCAGTATCGCCGGCTGGGAAACAGCTCACTCGAAGTATCCGAAATTGCACTTGGCTCGTGGCTGACCTACGGCGGTGCGATCAATGATGAGACAGCTCGGGAATGTGTACGCACCGCTTTCGATTGCGGCATCAACTTTTTTGATACGGCAAACGTGTACGCGACGGGTGGGGCCGAAGCATTCCTGGGAGACATGCTGAGCGACTATCGTCGCGATGAATACTTGCTGGCCACCAAGCTTTACTTTCCCATGACAGACAGCGACCGCGGGCTGTCGGCTGCGCAGGTACACAAGCAGATCGATGCCTCCCTCGCGCGCCTGCGTACCGACTATGTCGATCTATACCAATGCCATCGCTACGATGACGACACACCGCTCGATGAGACCATGCATGCACTGACCGAAGTCGTCGAGGCAGGCAAGGCGCGGTTCATTGGCTTTAGTGAATGGACGGCAGACCAGGTGCGTTCGGCGATGTCACTACCCGGCGTCAGCCGCTTCGTTTCAAGCCAGCCGCAATACTCGATGCTCTGGCGGGAACCCGAAAAAGAGGTGATCCCTTATTGCGACAGGCATGGTATCGGCCAGATCGTCTGGTCACCGCTGGCCCAGGGTGTGCTGACCGGCAAGTACGACCCGGCCACCCCACCACCCGCCGATTCACGAGCTGCGAATGACAGCATGAGTGGCTTCATGACCGGGCTGATGCAGCCGCGTGTACTGGCAGCGGTCCAGGACCTTGCGCCGATTGCCGCAGATCTTGGGCTGACAATGGCGCAAATGGCGTTGGCGTGGGTGTTGCGCATCGACAATGTGTCCGCCGCTATCGTCGGTGCCAGCCGGCCGCAACAGGTGCGCGACAACGCCAGCGCGTCCGGGATCAGTCTGACCCCGGAAACGCTGACCAAAATCGACCAGATACTCGGTCCGGCAATACTCAGCGGCGGCGACTAGATTATTCGGCCGCAGCTGGCGTCGTGGAATTGGCTACTTCACAAACCTGAGTGTCATACGATCGCTTTCGCCAATCGCCTGGTATTTCTCGCGATCGGTTTCTCCGAGCCGCAGTGACGGTGGCAGGGTCCAGACCCCTTCCGGGTGGTCGGCGGTGTCCTCCGGATTGGCATTGACTTCGCTGCGTGCATCGAGCCTGAAACCGGCCTTTTCAGCGACGGCGATGACCTCGGCTTCAGTGAGGTAACCACGTCCGGGGTCGGTAGTGCTACCGGCCGGCGCGCGGTGCTGTACCACGCCCAGCGTGCCGCCGTCCCTGAGCATGCGATAAAACGCCTGGTAAGCCGCTTCCGCCTGTCCGCGCCGCATCCAGTTATGGGTGTTACGGAAGGTCAGCACCATATCCGCCGTTCCGGGCGGTACCGTATCGAGCTTGTCTGGCGGCTCAAAAATCGCCACCTCGACTTCGCTGTAAATTTCCGGGGCTGCAGCCAGCTTGTCGAGATAGCGGGCGGCATTGCGGCGATAGTAATCGCTGCCGGACTGCGGGTCGTAACTGCCAGCGACGTAACGTCCGTGCTCGCGCAGCACCGGGGCAAGGATTTCGGTGTACCAACCGGAACCACCCGGCGAAATTTCGACCACTGTCATGTCCGGTTGCAAACCGAAAAACGCCAGTGTCTCTGCCGGATGACGATATACATTACGGGCGATGTGCTTGTCCGACCGGTGGTCACCGACGGCGGCGCGTGTAAGTTGCGCTTCGATCGACTGACTGCCGTGATGAGCCGCAATCGCAACTCCCATTGAGACCATGACGGTTGCACAACCGAGCAGGATTTTCTTCATTAGCTGTACTCTCGCTGTTGGAATACGGATGGAATCTGGTGAGGGCCGTATTCTAAACCCAAGGTACCAGCAGTTGCTAAGAATCAGTCCCGCATCGGGATATCGATGTTGCCGGCGACGCGCCGATAGGAGATACCGCCACTGCCGTCGCGCCTGACAATGAAGTCACCGCCGACATCTGCCACCGAAATACCACCAGAGCTGTCGCGACGGACATCGACCGTACCCCGCACGTGTCGTGCATTGATACTGCCAGAGCTGTCGGAAATCGCGACATCGCCACTGACATCGGCGATGTCGATCGAGCCGGAGCTGTCGTCCAGGTCAACGGAGCCCTGCACATTGTCGATGGTGATACTCCCGGAGCTGTCGTTGATGCGCAGCGGACCTGCAACGCCGTCGATTTCGATACTGCCGGAGCCGTCGTCGAGTCGCACTGCGCCAACATTATCAATACGAATCGACCCGCTGGAATCGTCAATGTCGAGATCGAGGCCGGCGGGCACGGTGACGACGAGATCGAGCCGGGCCCAGTGATCGTCATCGTGATAGGGCAAATCGACCGACATCGCCGCCCGGTTACCCCGCTTTTCTATCGCCCAGTCCACCTCATCCAGCATGTTTTCATCAGTTGCACAGGCGCGGGCGCGAACCTCGATAGTCTTTTGATTCTTGCGACCACTGACACGCAGCAGGCCGGCACCGGCATCGATCTTCAGCGACTCGACCCCGCGCGCATCGATTTCACGGTCCAGGTCACGGGTGTAACGGCATTCATTCCAGGCACCTGCGATGGCGGAATAAAAAAACAGCAGGGCCGCGGTCGCGGCACACAAATAACGGACTGAACCTGGCATCGTATTCTCCCAACGGGCGTTTTCGGATTGGATGCCGCGATAGCAGCGAAGGTTTAGTCTATGTAGAAAATGCGCCAGATCCGCCCCGCCGCCGAATCGGCCACCAGCAGCGAGCCGTCCGCTGCCAGCGCCAGCCCGGTAGGCCGGTGACGCGCCGACCCTGGAGCGCGCAAGTCGTCTACGCCGGCGAAATCGTCGGCAAATACTTCGAACTCACCGGCAACTTCGCCGTTGTTGAACGGCAGGAAAACCACGTTGTAGCCCTGCTGCACGAACGGTTGCCGATTCCAGGAACCATGGAACGCGACAAACGCCCCGTTGTGGTAGTGCTGGGGAAATTGGTCACCGTTGTAGAAAATTAAATCGTTGGGCGCCCAATGTGCGGGAAAAGCGAATACCGGATTCTCCGCCGCGGCACAGCGATCGACCGCCTGGCCATCGCCACCGTATTCGGGTGCCAGCACCTTTCGCTGTTGCTGCTGATCGTAGTAGCAGTAAGGCCAGCCAAAGTCGTCGCCAGGATCGACCGCAAACAACTCCTCGGCTGGCAACTCGGCTCGCTGTTCATCGGTGTAGTGCGCAGGCCATAGTTCGCTTAGCTGGTCACGCCCGTGCTGCACGACATAGAGTCGGTCGTTGACCGGGTTCATGGCCAACGCCAGCCCGTTACGAATACCGGTCGCATATCGACTGCCGTCTGCCGGCGTCTGACCCGTCCCGGCAGCGAAACGCCAGATACCGCCGCTGGTTTCCAGCATCGGGCACGGATCCAGGCCGGGGTCTTCAAAGGCACGATCGGTTTGCTGGCAGGCGTTCGATGGCGCACCGATGTTGACCACGATATCGCCGTCCGACATGAAAGCAAACGACTTCGAAGCGTGAGAGGGTTGCGCGGCGAAACCGGCGATGACCAGTTCCGGATCACCGGGCGGTAGCGGGCCATCCCCCAGCTCCCATCGATACACGTCGGTATTGGTCGCGAAGTAAAGATAGCCGTCATGTATGTCTATGCCGGTGCCACCAGCGGGGCCAAACTGCTGGATGAAGTCGGCACGAGCATCGCCATCGGTGTCGCGAAGTACCGCTACACCGCCGTCGTCGCCGCGCAGTGCTACGTAGATATCACCGTTTTCGCGTGCCACCAGGTGACGCGCTGCACCGAGATCACTGGCCACGACAACGGCACAGAAATTGGGTGGCAGAGTGATACCGCCGTTGTCGGCGTCGCACGCGATAGCTTCTACCGGGACATCACCGGGAACCGGATTGGTGCCACCGGCCTGCTCGTTTGTTGCGCCGGATGGCGTGCCGCTTCCGCCACATCCGGCGGCCAGGATTGAAAGCGTCAGAACCAGGCTGAGACGCATGAGTGGCATCCTGCAGGTAGTACGGACGCCGATTATAGCCGGACTCAGGCGATCGCTTCGATTCGTCGGATCTTGGGTGCCTGCCCCAGACGATAGAAGCGCCGCAGTTCCGCTACCAGTCCGCGCCGTCGACGCCTGCGCAAGAAATCACGCTGCAGGGCTGCGCAATAGCGAGCGGCGAGCTGGCTGGCATCGGTGTAGCGACGCAGGCGTTCTGCGTCGAGGGATGGCGCGAAGCGCACCCGGTCGAACAGTGAACGCAACAGTACGCGAGCCTGGCCCCTGGCGCCCTGGCGTCGCAGCACATAAATCGTCGTGACAAATTTATCGATCTCGGCCTGCAATTCCAGTTCCAGTTGCGTGACCGGTCTGTCGTGACCGGCACGATGGGCGAGGTACACGTAGTGGCTGATGCCTTCGATCACAAGCCAGAAATCATTCAGATTGTCCTGGTCGAGCTGCCGCAGGGGATTGTGGTGCTGTAATCGGCGCAGGACTTTATGATCGACGAATAGCGACAGTTCGAGTGTGTCGCCTGCCTGGCGGATCAGGAGCTGCTCAGGGGCTTCATTGAGGTTTGGCTGTAATAGCTGCCGATCGGTGACCAGGAATGGCTGCACCGAACCGACGCAAACATCATAGATGTCATGCAGTAAACGTTGCAGCAGCAGCGGCAATCGCTCGCGGGTATGGGCCGCCGCGGTCACTGTGTCTGCAGGCTCACGCTGTAAAGGCTAGGTTCGATCCCCAGCTTGCGTAAGTGCGCGGCCGCACGCGGACTACCGGTACGCATCCAGATCTCGAACAGGCGCAGTACATCCGCGTCCTTGTTGTCCCGCGACATCTCGCTGACTTCATTGAGTACGTCGACAAATCGTTGGAACTTCGCCGCCAGTTCTTCGAAGACTTCCCATGCCGATGTCTCAGCCCCACCACGACGCAGGTCTGACAGGTGTGCATAGGCGTTGCCACCCATCGAGATGTAGTAATCGATATCGACCAGGCGGCGCGCAAAGCTGTGCGCAAAGAATCCGGCCATAAATAGCGACACATCACCGAGTCTGCGCAAAGCGCGATCGCGCTCATAAGCAGTTGAAGCCTCCAGCGCGTCGGTAAGCATGAAAGCGAGCGGCTTGATCCCCGGGCCGGCATCGTCGCGATAGAGTTCATCGGCACGAGCAAAAAGCGTCAGCAGGTTGACAATGTAATGCGAGGTATCGGCGGCCGCCGCGACCTGTTGATTGCACATCGCTTCCTCCAGCGAATCGCGAAAGAACTCGCGCAAATTCGCCACTGCGACCACCCGGCTGTCATGTTGCATCGCCACTCCCCGCCTGTTCGTCCTCACTCTCGTTCTGACTCTGACCAAAAAAGATCATTCCCATCGTCGAGTATATCTTTGTAAATACAAAGGATTTAGTGAAACTTGTCACGTTTCGCTGTACCGCGGCAAGTGCATTGATAGCGCGCGTCGAAGTCATTACGATTGATGGATTACGGTTCAAAAAACGTGAGGGCGCTGTGAGCAAGTACAAAACCGAACAAATACGGAACATTGCCCTGGCGGGGCACGCCGGCGCCGGCAAGACGCTGTTGGCCGAAGCCCTGCTCGAAGCTGCCGGCGCCATCCGCACTAAAGGCGAGATCTCACGTGGCACCACAGTCAATGATTTCGATGCCAAGGAAAAAGAACTCGGTCACTCGCTCGACACCTCGCTTAGTCACCTCGATCACGATGGCATTCATGTCAACCTGATCGACACACCGGGCTACCCGGATTTTCTTGGCCGCTCCATATCGATACTGCCTGCCGTGGAGACCGTAGCGGTCGTCGTCAACGCGCAGGCGGGTGTGGAAATGTCAACCCAGCGCATCATGGATGCGGCACGCAAGTACGGTTTGTGTCGCATGGTGATTATTAACCGCATCGATGCGCCTGATACTGACCTGCATGGTGTTTTACGTGCGGTACGTGACACCTTCGGCAAGGAATGCCTGCCACTAAACCTGCCCGCCGGTGGTGGCTCAAAAGTGATTGACTGTTTTTTCGAGCTGTCCGATGAGAAAGCCGATTTCGCCTCGGTCGAAGCCGCACATACAGAGATGATCGACCAGGTTGTCGAGGTCGACGAAGAGTTGATGGAAATCTATCTCGAGCAGGGAGAAGAACTGACACTGGATCAACTCCACGATCCTTTCGAAAAAGCGCTGCGATCGGGTCACCTCGTCCCGATCTGTTTTACCTCGGCAGAGACCGGTGTCGGCGTAAAGCAGTTGCTGAATGTATTCGAGAAGCTCATGCCAAACCCGCTCGAGGGCAATCCTCCCCAGTTCCTCAAAGGCGAAGGATCCAAAGCGGAACCGGTCGAGGTAAGCAGCGATCCCGATGCGCATGCGGTTGCGCACGTGTTCAAGGTTACGGTCGATCCGTTTGTCGGCAAACTTGGCATGTTCCGCATCCACCAGGGCACGATCAGGCAAAACGCCCAGCTGTTTATCGGCGACGCACGCAAGCCATTCAAGGTCGCGCACTTGCTGGCGGTGCAGGGTAAAGACCACATCGAGGTGCCAAAGGGCATTCCCGGCGACATTCGCGCGGTCGCCAAGATCGACGACATCCATTTCGATGCCGTCCTGCACGACTCGCACGATGAAGATCAGTACCACCTGCGACCGGCGGCAACCCCGCCGCCGATGTATGGGCTCGCAATCGAGCCGACCCGACGCGGAGACGAGCAGAAGATCTCAGAAGCGCTGCATAAGTTGTCAGCCGAGGACCCGACACTGGTGGTCGAGCACAATGCCGCCGCCAACGAGACAGTGATGCGTGGCATGGGTGAGTTGCACCTGCGTATGGTGCTCGAGCGCATGAAGGAACGCTACAACGTCGAGGTTGAAACACACCCACCGAGTATTCCCTATCGCGAGACGATTCGCGCCAATGCCGAGGGTCATTATCGGCACAAGAAACAAACGGGTGGTGCGGGCCAGTTTGGTGAGGTGTTCCTGCGTATCGAGCCACTACCCCGCGATGCCGGTTTCGAGTTTGTGAACAAGGTCGTTGGGGGATCGATTCCGTCGCAGTTTATTCCGGCTGTAGAGAAAGGCGTACGACAGCTGCTTGACGAAGGCGCTGTCGCCGGCTACCAGCTACAGGACCTCAAAGTTACTGTATACGACGGCAAGCACCATCCGGTCGATTCCAAAGAGGTGGCTTTCGTCATGGCCGGCAAGAAGGCGCTCATGAAGGCCATCAGCAATGCCAAACCCGTGATTCTTGAGCCGATCGTCAACATCGAAGTAACCGCCCCGAGCGATGCGATGGGTGACATCGCGGGCGACCTGTCTTCACGTCGTGGTCGCATCAATGGCAATGCCGTAAAACCTAACGGCCGGGTGCAAATCAGCGGCCAGGCGCCGTTGAGTGAACTGAGCGATTACCAGTCGCGACTGAAGTCGATGACCGGTGGTGAAGGTGTCTACACGATGGCATTCAGTCACTATGATCCGGTGCCACCACAGACACAGAAGCAACTGGAAGCCGGCTATCAGCCAGGTGCCGAGCAGGATTAAACAGAACCGCACCCCGAACTCACGCGGAGAACGATGATGCAAGACGCCTTCTGGCGGCTACCCGAGTCGATGATGATCCGCAATGACGCTGTGCTGCTCGGGCTGCTGCTCGTGACACTGGGGGTTGTGTTCTATTCGCAGAAGCACACCCGCACCGGGGCTGCCTTTTTCCGTGTCGTGCCGGCGCTGCTCATCTGCTACTTCGTACCTTCGCTGTACAACACTTTCGGACTCATCGATGCCGAGAGCAGCAGGCTGTATTTCGTTGCCTCGCGCTACCTGCTGCCGACCTGCCTGGTCATGCTGACACTGAGTATCGACCTGCCGGCCGTACTACGGCTCGGCAACAAGGCGATCATCATGTTCCTGACCGGCACCGCCGGTATCGTCATCGGCGGACCGCTGGCATTGGTCATCGTCGGATTGATCAGCCCGGAGACCGTCGGTGGCGATGGCCCCGACGCGGTCTGGCGTGGCCTTACCACGGTTGCCGGCAGCTGGATCGGTGGCGGCGCCAACCAGGCGGCGATGAAAGAAGTTTTTGCCGTAAGCGGTCCGTTGTTCTCACAGATGATTGCCGTCGACGTGCTGTGCGCCAACCTGTGGCTGGCGATGCTGCTGGTGGTGGCGCGTAAATCGCAGCAGATCGACCAGCGCATGCGGGCCGATGTAACCGCGATTGAGGATCTCAAAATCCGGGTGGAAAAATTTCATGAGCAACACGCGCGGCATACGAGCTTTCACGACCTGATCTTCCTGGCGGCGATCGGTTTCGGCGCGACCGGTATCGCCCATGCCTGCGCCGGTGTCATTGTGCCGTTTATAGAAAATAGTGCCCCGGTGCTCGAGCGACTCAGCCTGACCAGCAGTTTCTTCTGGATCGTCGTCATCGCGACAGCGATCGGTGTCGCCCTGTCATTTACCAGGGCGCGCGAGCTCGAAGGCGCTGGCGCCTCGCATGTCGGCTCGGTGCTGTTGTACGTGCTGATCGCGACGATTGGCATGAACATGGATATCACTGCAATTTTCAGCAATCCCGGCCTGTTCGCGGTCGGATTATTGTGGATCGGTTTTCATGGCTTATTGCTGGTCGTGGTTGCGCGCCTCATCCGCGCCCCGATGTTCTACATGGCCGTCGGCAGCCAGGCCAATGTCGGTGGCGCCGCCTCGGCACCCGTCGTCGCCGCGGCATTCCATCCATCGCTTGCACCGGTCGGTGTGCTGCTGGCTGTGCTCGGCTATGCGCTCGGCACTTATGCCGCCTGGATTTGCGGGCTGATAATGCAGGCTATTGCGACCTGAGATAGCAAAAATGCCACCCGATTTAACAGAACATTGTCGATTGGCCTAAAACGTGACGTAGTCCAGCCGATATATGGGATGACGTTCGCAGACCCGCACCGGGTTCGCGGGTAAAGTACTCTCCTGTTTTCTCGTAGGGTTGTTCAGGGATGTTCAAAAAGGTTGCACTCGTTCTCGCCGCGGCTATCGGTTTGGCCGCCGTCGGTTATGCTTCGATGGCCATGACGGTCGTCATGCGGTCTGATCCTGGAACTGTCCTGACCATGAATGCCAGCGACCGGCTGCCTTTGACGGCACGGGTTATGGCCGAATTGCGTGTGCAATCCTGGGATGGCTGTCCGCCATCCGACCGCAACGTCAGCGCCCTGGGGCAGACTTTGCGTGGCTATGGCCTCGAGGGCTTTGATAACGAGCGCGTACTGGAGACCGCACATCACCTGATTTCTCTCGGCTGCGATGTCAACGAAGCCGGCGCCACCGGCCAGGCACCGATCCACGAAGCGATCCTGTACAACGAGACCGAAGTCGTGCGTTTCCTGTTGGCTAACGGTGCCAACCCGGCCGTCAAGATCACGGTGCCGTCGACAAACAGTTCTGAATCTCTGCAGCACTACGATGGCATGACCGCTATGCAGTTCGCGCTGGAACTTGATAACCGCGCCGGCGGCAAAGCGGCACCCCGCAGTGAAATCGTCCTGTTGCTGCAACGGCACAGCAGCTAGCCCTGTGCCGGGCGCGAGACCCGGCCACTATCGCATAGCACAATCAGTGACTTACACCGCTTCCTGATCGATCGCGTCGGCCGATTTTCGTCGCAGCACGGATTGTTCTACACTCAGGGCAGGCGCGGTCCCAGCGCCCGCGCCCGGAACGGCCACGAGCCGTGCACAGCCCTGCAGCACCACAGGAGGCGCGTATGCCAGAACACTCGGTAGGGATGAACCTCGATAGCATGTATGGTCAAAACCACGACATCTATCATGAGTTCCCGGAATTCGCCGACCGTATCGACACGTTGAAAACCCACAACCTCGACTTCGCCCGACTGGTCGACACCTATACGAAAATCAATCGCGAAGTTATCCGCATCGAACAAAACATCGAACCTAAAGACCACGTTTATTTTGAAGAACTCAAGAAGAAGCGTCTCTATCACAAGGATCTTTTGTATTCATTCCTGCAGAGTTGAGTTCACAACTGAACTTTCCCAGAGCCAGGTCTGCCGACCTGGCTCTTTAGTATGTGCCGAACGCAATGACTGACAGCAACGCGGCGCCGCACCAATGTATACGCCTGCGTTTCTACGAAGAACTGAATGACTTCCTCCCCCAGGAGCAACGCCGCCGGGAATTCAGTCACCGGATCGAGCAACAGCTTTCTATCACCGACTTACTCGCCTATTTTGGCGTACCACGCAACCAGGTAGACCTGGTGCTGGTTGACGATGAGCCCGTCGATTTCACGCATCGCGTCGGCTTCCAGCAACGCGTGGCTGTATTCCCGGTCTTCGAGCGCTGCGACATCTCGCCATCCAACCGCTTACGGCCAAAACCGTTACGCCGAGCCTGCTTTGTACTGGATCAGCAACTGGAGAAGCTGGCGCGACTGTTGCGTCTCGCCGGTTTTGACAGTCTCTGCCGGCAGGGCCTGACAGAACTGCAGATCATTGCCGCTTCGACCGAGGAGAATCGCGTAATTCTCAGTCGCGACCGTGAATTACTGAAAAATGCTCGTGTCAGCCACGCTTACTGGCTACGCGAATCCGATCCGCCTGCCCAGTTCCGTGAGATCGTCAATACATTCGACCTGCGACGCACCCTGCGACCATTCAGTCGTTGCATGGACTGCAATGGCGAGCTCAGGGTTGCCGAAGAAAGTGAAGTGCTGGAGCGCATCCCATTCGCGGTCCTGGTTGCCTTTGACGACTTTTGGCAGTGCGAGGAGTGTCGCCAGGTCTACTGGAAAGGCTCTCACTATGAACGCATGGCACAACTGATCGAAACGATTTGAGACTGCTACAATTCCGCAATGGATATAGATCACGATCAGGAAACGACTTCCGCCGATGCTGCACGCGAAATAGTACTCGCTTCTGAAGTACTGCCGGCAGCGATCAATTTGTTACCACTGGGTGGTCGACCCTTCTTCCCCGGTCAGGCGATACCGATGATCGTCGCCGAAGAATGGGAACAGACGATACAGACAGTGTTGACTACCGAACAGAAAATTATCGGCTTGCTGATGCTACGCGATGAGGCCGCCGACCCACCCGTACCCAGTGACTTTTATCGCATGGGCACGGCAGCCCGTATTCATCGTGTACAGGAAACCAATGGCCAGATGCAGGTGCTGATGGAGGGTCTGCAACGATTTCGGCTGAAAGAATGGATCTCACGCAAGCAACCCTATAGTGCCAACGTCAGTTACTTCCCCGAAACCCGCTACGAGCATGTTTCGGAGGTCAAGGCATATGCCGTTGCCATCATCAATACCATTAAAGAGCTGTTGCCGCTGAATCCGCTCTATGGTGAAGAACTGCAGGTTTTCCTGCAGCACTTCAATCCCAATGAGCCTTCGCAGCTTGCCGACTTCGCTGCTGCCATGACGACAGCTTCGCGCACCGAGCTGCAGGAAGTACTCGAAACCGTGCGCATTCTGCCGCGACTGGAAAAAGTACTGAGCTTGATCAACAAGGAGCTCGAAGTGGCGCGATCGCAGATGGCGATCCGCAAGCAGGTCGAGGAGGAAATCCAGGGTCGGCAGCGCGAGTTGTTTCTGCGCGAACAGCTTCGGGCAATCCAGAAAGAACTGGGCATCTCCAAGGACGATCGCACGGCAGAACTGGATGAGTTCAAGGAGCGACTGAAAAAGAGAACGGTTCCTGAGCGGGCCCAAAAGCGCATCGACGAGGAAATGAAGAAACTCAGCATTCTCGAACCTGGCTCGCCCGAGTTTGCCGTAACCCGCAACTACCTCGACTGGCTGACGTCGTTGCCCTGGGGCATTTTCACCAAGGACCAGCTTGACCTGCAGCGCGCACGCAAGATTCTCGACCGTGATCACGAGGCCCTCGACGACGTCAAGCAACGCATCATCGAGTTTCTCGGTGTCGGCATCATGCGTGGCGAAGTTGCCGGATCGATCCTGCTGTTCGTTGGCCCACCCGGTGTCGGCAAGACTTCGCTGGGTCGCTCGATCGCAGAGGCGCTCGGACGCGAGTTCTATCGCTTCTCAGTCGGCGGCATGCGCGACGAGGCTGAAATCAAGGGTCACCGACGCACCTACATTGGCGCGATGCCCGGCAAGTTCATCCAGGGGATCAAGGAAACCGGTGCATCAAACCCGGTAATCATGCTCGACGAAATCGACAAGGTCGGCGCCTCGTTCCGCGGTGACCCGGCATCGGCCCTGCTCGAGGTGCTCGATCCTGAGCAGAATGATTCGTTTCTCGATCACTATCTCGATGTGCGCTATGACCTGTCGAAAGTCCTGTTTATCGCCACGGCCAACCAGCTCGACACCATCCCGGGCCCGTTGCTCGATCGCATGGAAATGATTCGCTTATCTGGTTACCTGACGACCGAGAAACTGGCTATCGCGCGCAAGCACCTGTTACCACGCCAGATCCGGCGTGCCGGTCTCAAGCGCGGACAGGTGCGTGTCGATCGCGCTGCCCTGCGCGCAATCATCGAGGGCTACGCGCGCGAAGCCGGCGTACGCAAGCTCGACAAGAAGATCGGCGCCATCGTGCGCAAGGCCGTAATCGAGATGCTCGACGGCGCTGAGCCCCCGGTGCGGATACGCAAAGACGACGTACTGCGCTACCTGGGTCGACCCGATCATCGCCAGGGACAGCGCATCAAGGGCGTCGGTGTCGTTACCGGGCTGGCCTGGACGCCACTGGGCGGCGACACACTGGCGATCGAAGCTACCCGCATCCATGAACTCAACCGCGGCTTTAAGCTGACCGGTCAGCTCGGTGATGTGATGAAGGAATCGGCCGAAATCGCCTATGGCTTCGCCATGTCGCATGCCGCCGAATTCGGGATCGATACCGGGTTTTTCGAAAAAGCCTATATCCACATGCACGTACCCGCCGGCGCCACACCCAAAGACGGTCCCAGCGCCGGTATCACCATCACGACGGCTTTACTGTCGCTGGCATCGAAACGACGTATACCGGTAACCACCGCCATGACCGGTGAGCTTACTTTGACCGGTCAGGTGCTACCGGTCGGTGGCATCCGGGAAAAAGTGGTGGCGGCCCGGCGCGCGAAGATCCGTCGCATACTAATGCCGTCCGCCAATGAGGGTGACTTCGAGGAACTACCGGAGTACGTCAAGCGCGGCGTAACGGCGCATTTCGTTTCGACTTACGACGAAGTTGCCGAATTGCTGTTCCCGGCGAAGAAGTAATCAGCGAAACCGCTTTTGCAGTTCGGCTAGCGCCGCTGCGCCCGGGTTCAACTCTTCGTATGGCATGTCGCGCAACTGCGTCGCCGTGCTGCGATTGATGTCGTGCATAGTCGGCCGGCCGGATTCTATATACAGCAGACCGGTAACGATCTCGCCCTGTTGCTCACAGCGCTGCAGGTATGTGAATGCCGCGGCTCTGTCAGTTGGATCGTAATCGGGCGCCACCTTACGCAATAGCACCTGGCTGCCGTCGTGTAACTGTATCGGCACCGCCTGCCCTTCGTCGTAACCGGCACGAATGGGTTCACGTGGCGCAATGAAGTCGGCATCGATGGCCGGATGATAGAACTGCCTGGTATGCGCGTAGCTCTTGGTCGAGTCCTCGTGATCGTTAAATGTCACACACGGGGACAACACGTCGATCATGGCAAAGCCGCGATGTTTAAGCGCCGCCTTCAGCAGGGGTAACAGTTGCTGCTTGTCACCGGAGAAACTGCGCGCCACAAAACCACAGCCCATCGCCAGCGCTGTCTTGACCGGATCGATCGGGCGCTGCTCATTGACCTCGCCCTTCTTGGCCTTGCTGCCCACATCGGCCGATGCCGAGAATTGGCCCTTGGTAAGACCATAGACACCGTTGTTCTCGATAACGTACAGCATATCGAGATTACGCCGCATCGCATGTGAAAATTGCCCGAGGCCGATGGACAGCGAATCGCCATCGCCGGAAACACCGATGTAATACAGGTCTCTTGCCGCAGCATTCGCACCAGTGGCAAATGCTGGCATGCGACCGTGAACCGCATTGACACCGTGAGCGGTCGACAGGAAATAGGCTGGTGTCTTTGACGAGCAACCGATACCAGACAGCTTCGCCACGCGGTGTGGTTCGATCTCGAGTTCGAAGAAGGCTTGTACCAGCGCCGACGTAATCGAGTCATGCCCACAACCCGCGCACAGTGTCGACATCCCGCCTTCGTAGTCCCGCACGGTGAGACCCAGCGAGTTACGCCGCTGGCCGCTGTAATTGATCTTTGGTTTACGAATGAAACTCATGCAGCCGCTCCCCGTGCGAGGTCGTTCTCGATTGTCGCCACTATGCTGCCGGCAGAAATCGGCAGGCCGTCGTACAACAGGACCGGATGTAGCTTTTCAGGATCGACAGCAAGGTCATTGATCAACATTGTCCGTAGCTGTGCATCGCGATTCTGCTCGACCACATAAACCCGTTGGTGACGCTCGATGAAACCCGCCACGGCAGCGTCGAACGGAAATGCGCGCACCCGCAGGTAGTCGAACCCCAGCCCCCTGGCTGCGAGCATCGCGCGTGCCTCACGGGCCGCGCCATCCCCGGAACCGATTGTCAGGATCGCGATATCGCTGCCCTGCTCTTCTACGATTGACGGCGGCACCAGCGTACGTGCTGTTTCCCACTTCCTGGCGAGGCGATCGACTATCGCCTGGTATTCGGCCGCGTCCTCGGTGTAGCCACCTTTCTCGTTGTGTCCGGAACCGCGGGTAAAGAACGCGCCCCGCGGGTGGGTACCCGGCAACGTACGCGCACAAATCGCGTCGCCGTCACGATCGACATAGCGATAGAATTCTTCCATCTGCTCGAGTTCCGCGGCGTCGAGCACTTTGCCGCGATCGGGCCGGTATGACTCGTCCCACTGCAGCTCCGGCACCATCCAGTCATTCATACCGATATCGAGATCACTTAACACCATGACCGGGGTCTGCAGACGCTCGGCCAGGTCGAAGGCCTCGACTGCGGTCGAAAAACATTCCTGCGGGTTGGCCGGAAACAGCAACACATGCCGGGTATCACCGTGCGAAGCGTAGGCACAACTAAGCAGGTCACCCTGCTGGGTCCGGGTCGGCATTCCGGTTGACGGTCCGACACGCTGCACGTTGAACAATACCGCCGGGATCTCGGTGAAATAGGCAAATCCTATGAACTCGCTCATTAGCGAAATACCCGGACCGCTGGTCGGTGTGAATGCCCGGGCTCCGGCCCAGTTGGCCCCGAGTACCATTCCGATGGCCGCGAGTTCGTCCTCGGCCTGGACGATGCAGAAGTTTTTTTCACCGCTTTGCTCGTCGATACGGTAGCGATGACAAAAGACAGAAAACGCATCCATCAGCGACGTCGACGGTGTAATCGGATACCAGGCGCCAACGGTAGCACCGGCATACAGGCAACCCAGTGCCGCAGCGGTGTTGCCATCGATCATGATGTGACCTGCAGTGGCATCGAGCGCCGCTACCCGTAGCGGTAACGGGCAATCAAAGTGCTCGCAGGCGTAGTCGTAACCAAGGCGGATGGCTTTCAGGTTGGCGCCGACCAGTTGTGGCTTACTGGCAAAGGTCTGCTCCAGCAGTTCACGGATGATGTCGAGATCGAGATCGAGTAGTGCCGCCAGCGCCCCCACGTAGCAGACATTCTTCATCAGTATCCGGGCCCGCGCACCTTCGAAATTCTCGTTGGCCATTCGTGCCAGCGGCACACCCAGGATCGTCACATCGTCGCGTTGCAGTTGTTCTGTGCGCGGCCAGGTCGAGTCGTACACCAGGTAGCCGCCACTGGCGACCTCGGCCAGATCCTGCGCATAGGTCTGGGCGTTCATCGCCACCATGACGTCGACCTGCCCGGCCCGCGCCATATAACCCTCGTGGGTTACCCGCACCTCATACCAGGTCGGCAGACCCTGGATATTCGACGGGAAATAATTCTTGCCGACGACCGGCACACCCATTCGGAAAATTGCTTTCATCAGCAGGCTGTTGGCACTGGCCGAACCGGTGCCATTGACGTTGGCCAGCTTGATGACGAAATCGTTTACCCGGACTAGCTCTGACATTTTGCCTCATCGCTTGCATACGGGATGACCAGTTCGGAGCGTTGCATGTCCCAGGCCGCGGTCGGGCAACGCTCCGCGCACAAGCCACAATGCACGCAAATATTCTCGTCCTTGACCATCACCCGGCCTGTTTGTGGTAGTGCCCCTGACACGAACAGGGGTTGCTCCGGATTGGTGGCTGCCACGGTGAGGCGCTGGCGCAGGTCCTGCTCTTCAGCGTTGGCCGTGATGGTCAGGCAATCGACCGGGCAGATATCGATACAGGCATCGCATTCGATACACAGGCGGTCAGTGAAAACGGTCTGGATATCGCAATTGAGACAGCGTTCGACCTCAGTCAGTGTCTGTTCCGGAGTAAACCCGAGCTCGACCTCGATATCGAGGTTCTTGAAACGCTCTTTCAGGTTTACATGCGGCATGAGTCGGCGTTCGGCGCTATCGAAATCGTTGCTATAGCTCCACTCGTGAATACTCATCTTGGTGCTGTGCAGGCGCATCTGGTGTGGCAGGCGTTCAGTCATCGCGTCGCCATCGCAGTATTTGTGAATCGATATTGCCGCCTGGTGACCGTGTTCGACTGCCCAGATGATGTTCTTGGGCCCAAACGCGGCATCGCCGCCGAAGAACACACCCGAACGCGTCGACTCAAAGGTTTGCGGATCGACCACCGGCACGTCCCACTGATCAAACTCAATTCCGATATCGCGTTCGACCCATGGAAAGGCATTCTCCTGGCCAATCGCCAGGATCACATCGTCGCAAGGCAGGGTCACATGACCGAGTGTCTTTGCCTTCAGTCGCCCGTTGCCATCGTCGTGCCACTCCACCTGTGCGAACTTCATGCCGACGAGTTTGCCGTTCTCGATAACGAACTCCTCGGGCGAATGATTGAGCACGATCTCGACCTGCTCTTCCTCGGCGTCTTCCAGTTCCCAGTCGGAGGCCTTGAGTAAATTGCGTGGCTTGCGCGCAATGACTTTTACATCCTTGCCACCCAGGCGCAGCGAGCTGCGGCAACAGTCCATCGCGGTATTGCCGCCGCCGATGATCAGCACACGTTCGCCGATGCTGTCGATGTGGTCGAATGCGACAGACTCCAGCCACGCGATCCCGATATGGATGCGATCGGTGTCATAGCGACCCGGGATCTCCAGGTTACGACCCTGGGGCGCGCCACTGCCGACGAAAACGGCATCGAAATCCTGCTCAAGCAACTCGCGCATGGATTCAATCGGCGAGTTGAGACGCAGGTCGGCGCCCATCTCGACAACCATGCCGATCTCGTCATCGAGAATTGCCGGCGGCAACCGAAAGCGCGGAATGTTGCTGCGCATCAGCCCCCCGGTCTCTGCCAGTTTCTCGAAGATGACGACCTCGTAGCCCAGCGGCAGCAGGTCATTGGCTACCGTCAGCGATGCGCAACCGGCGCCGATACACGCGACTCGCTTGCCATTGGGCGCACCGCGCGTGGGCAACGCTGCCCGTATGGCATCGGCATGGTCAGCGGCGACGCGCTTGAGCCGGCATATCGCGACCGGCTTATCCTCGACCCGGCCGCGCCGGCATGCGGGTTCGCAGGGTCGATCGCAGACGCGCCCGAGAATTCCGGGGAAAACATTTGACTCGCGATTGAGCAGGTAGGCGTCGGAATGACGACCCTGGGCGATGAGCCGGATATACTCCGGGACATTGGTGTGGGCCGGGCATGCCCACTGGCAATCCACGACCTGGTGAAAATAATCAGGATGTGAAGTGTCAGTTGGCTTCACGTTTGTCTCCGCCCTGTCATTCTGACTGCATACTAATGTAGTTTTATTGTTTCCCGAAGAGTTCAACATGGCATCCGGCACAATGCAACACGGTCTACCGCCGCTCATCAGCGCCCTGACGGGCACCGCGCCCTGGTCACACCCGGTTGGCGACATCGAGATCGTGCAGACTCACATCTCCTGGGTGCTGCTGACGGGCGATTACGCCTATAAGCTCAAACGTGCGCTGGACCTCGGATTCCTCGACTTTTCCACACTGGAGAAGCGCCGCGACGCCTGTTTCGAAGAAGTGCGCCTGAACCGCCGCACAGCCAGCGGACTGTACTGCGATGTGGTCGCTATTTGCGGAACCGCCGAAAAGCCGCGGGTCGTGGCGATCGATGAGGCGGGTGACGACATACTCGAATATGCCGTCCGTATGAAGCAGTTTCCGCAGCAAGACCGCCTCGACATCGCCATTGCTGACGACCGGCTTGAACTGCGCGACATGGACCGGCTTGCGACCCATGTCGCCGGCTTTCACGAGTCTATCCCGCGAGCACACCCGGACGACCCGTGGAACGGTGTCGACTGGATTGCACGGCTGTGTCGCGACAATTTCGAGACGCTCACGCCACTGGTTGACGACGCCCGCGAAACGGACACGCTGGAGCATCTGCGCGGCTGGACAGACGAACAGCTGGATTTCCTGGCACCGACTATCGAGCGGCGTCACCGCGATGGCCACGTGCGTGAATGCCATGGCGATCTGCACTTGTCCAATCTTGTCTGGCTCGGTGACTCGTTTGCCGCCTTCGACTGTATCGAGTTCGACCCGGCCTTGCGCTGGATGGATGTCGCTTCGGAAATCGGATTCCTGGTCATGGACCTGGCTACCCGGCAACGTACCGATCTGGCCTGGCGCTTTCTCAACCGTTATCTCGAAATCACCGGTGACTATGATGCCACCCGCACCCTGCGCCTCTACATCGTCTATGCCTCCATGGTGCGGGCAAAGATCGCTGGCTTGCGAGCGGAGGAAGAAGCGGATGGCAAGGCCCGGTATATGCAACAGGCCCGCAGCTATCGCAGTCATCTCGGACTGGCCGAGCGCGCTACGCGTCCACGGCGACCGCTACTGTTACTAACCCACGGGCTCAGCGCCTCGGGCAAAACCTGGCTCAGCTCACAGCTGGCCTGCGTTCTGCCTGCCGTGCGTGTCGTCTCCGATATCGAGCGCAAACGCCTGCACGGCCTGGCTGCCAGCGAACGCACCGACTCTGGCCTGGATGAAGGCATTTACGACGAACAATCGTCGGCGGCTACCGCGGATCGATTGGCCGAATGCGCAACCAGTATCCTTACTGGCGAATTCGACTGCATCGTCGATGCGACTTTTCTCGATCACGACAAGCGCCAGCGGTTTATACGGCTGGGGCGCGAACTGGGTGCCGAACCATTGATCCTCGACTGTGTCGCCCGTGAATCCACATTACGCGAACGCATCACGCAACGTGCCTGGGATGGAGCCGACCCGTCTGAAGCTGACTGGTCAGTTCTGCAGAAACAGATCGCCAGCGCCGAGCCGCTGACAGCGGAAGAGCGCCGCTGCGCCCTGACCGTCGACGACTCGGAACCGATAGACGTACTCCGCACTGCTGGCGCCATCTGGCAGAAGCTCGGCCGCACGACAGACTAGTGCACCAGTGAGCACCCTGCACGCATCCAGTGGCCGCTGGAAACTGGGTCTCGCCCTGTCGCTAACCACAGCACTGATGTGGGGCGTATTGCCTATAGCCCTCAAACTGACGCTGACCCAGATGGATGCCATTACCGTTAGCTGGTACCGCTTCCTGGTGGCCGCCGTGCTGGTCGGTTTGTTGGTATGGCGCAAGGGTAAACCGCTTGGCCTGGCGCGCCTGGATCGTACCGGCTGGGTCCTGCTGGCGATCGTGATCCTGGGTCTGAGCGGGAACTACCTGTTCTACCTGCTCGGGCTCGATTACATCACGCCGGGCACGGCCCAGGTGGTCATTCAACTGGCACCGATCATGCTGCTGGTGGGTGCGCTGGTGGTGTTCCGCGAGTCTTTTGCGCCACTACAGTGGGCTGGGCTGCTCATTTTCGTCGTTGGGCTTATCCTGTTTTTTCGCTATGACCTCGAACACCTGGCCAACCCGGGTAGCAGCCAGGTCTACGGCATCGCGTTCATGATCCTGGCTGCGATTGTTTGGGCCGCCTATGCGCTGGCACAAAAACAACTTCTGCGCTCGATGGGTTCACAACGCATCCTGCTTTGCATCTATGTATCGGCGGTCGTGCTGTTCCTGCCATGGACATCGCCGTTATCGATATTCTCAATAGACGCGACAGTGTTTGCCCTGCTGGTGTTCGCCAGTCTTAACACGGTGGTTGCCTACGGCGCGTTTGCCGA
>JABDKV010000264.1 GCA_013002045.1 Gammaproteobacteria bacterium | reverse complement strand
CTTCAGTCCCGATTCTTTCTAACGCAGAAGTACCGACCGTTTGTGATTGGGGATTGCTCCGGTGGAGGAGCTGGCTTTGTAAGCCCAGGCCTTTCGCGGCTAAATCCGCCAGGCCATCCATGGCCTGCCGGAATCGGGCGCGTCTTGTTCGGGCGTCCTGCTTCACTCGCCGCGCACGACGCCGCGAAAGGCCCGGGCTGATAAAGCCAGCTCTCGCAAGATTGGGGTGGCTCGACTTCGTGTTGGGTGCTCCGGCCGTGAATTCCGGGCGGGGCTTCTGGTCAGGCGCAGCCGCACGATGCAGGAAGGGGAATCGCGGCTGAAGCCGCTCCTACGTGTAGAGGTGGTGGACGGTTAGAGGTTGTGGGTTTGCAGCGGGTAGCCGCGGTCGCGGTAGAAACGGAAGCGTTCGCGGCCGGCGTCGCGACGGGTTGGATCTTTATCGACGAGTTCGGCGACGCGCTCGAAACGACTGAAAAATTTCGGTACTTCGGGACTGAGGTTGATCAGCAGACCGCAATCGACTGCGGGGGGCTGGTTGCAGGCGACGATGGCAGCGACTCGGTTCAGTGTGTTGCTGTCGGCGTCATTACTGGCGTGTGGCAGGAAGCTGATGTCGCGAAATGTCCAGAGCAGGTCGTCCAGCGCCGTTGCCGTGGTTGGCTCGTCGGCGTTGATCAGCGTGCGCATGCCCTGTTGCCAGGCCTTGTCGACGAGGCGGCAGGCAAGGCGCTGCAACTCTTCTATTGCAGCGCCGTTAAGTATGTAGAAATCGACCTGGGTCAATCGCTGTTGCTGGCGTAGTCGATCAGGAACTGGCTCAACAGACCGACGGGACGACCGGTTGCGCCTTTTTCCTTGCCGCCTTTCCAGGCGGAGCCGGCGATATCGAGATGCGCCCAGCGCAGCTTGCTGGTGAATTTCTGCAGGAATGCACCGGCCGTAATAGCACCACCGGGCTTGCCACCCACGTTGGCAAAATCGGCAAAGTTGCTCGACAGCTCTTCGGCGTACTCCGGCGTCAGTGGCAGACGCCAGGCAACATCACCGGCTTTGCGACCGGCGTCGAGTAGCGAATCGGCCAGTTCATCGTCGGTGGTCATCAGTCCGCTGTGATGGGCGCCGAGGGCGATGACACAGGCGCCGGTCAGTGTCGCAATATCGACTACTACCGCCGGGTTGAATTCGCGACTGTAGGTGAGCGCGTCACACAGGATCAGGCGACCCTCGGCGTCAGTGTTAAGGATCTCTACGGTCTGGCCGGACATGGTTTCGACGATGTCACCAGGACGGGTGGCGGTGCCACTGGGCATATTTTCGCAGGCGGCAACGATGCCAACGACATTGATCGGCAGACCAAGCTCGGCAAGGCTGCGCATAGTGCCCACCACACTGGCTGCTCCGCACATGTCGAACTTCATTTCGTCCATGTTTGGTGGGGGCTTGAGGGAGATGCCACCGGAATCAAAAGTAATCCCCTTGCCGACCAGGGCGACAGGCGCATCGCCATCAGCGCCACCCTTGTAGTGCATGACGATCAGTTTCGGTTCTTCGGCGGCGCCGGCGGTGACCGACAGGAAAGCGCCCATACCGTGTTTTTTCAGTTCGGCCCGGCCAAGGATCTTTGTCGTGACCTTTTCATAGTCTTTCGCCAGCGCCTTGCCTTGCTCGGCGAGATGCGTCGGCGTGCAGACATTGGGAGGGCGATTGCCAAGATCGCGGGCGACGGCAACACCGGCGGCAATGGCGCTGGCATCGCCGAGACCACGCTCTACTTCGCTCTCGTCGGCGTCAGCGGCTGTGGCAAAACCGAGCTTGCTCAACCTGAACTTCCTGTCGGGTTTCGACTTGAGTTCGTCGAAGCGGTATATGCACGAACTGGCGACAGCGGCACCGTGACGAATGCGGTCATAAATGCTGGTGTCGTTGACCTTTTCACGACTGAGATAACTGATCGCATTGCGAGCGCCAGTACCCCGTAGCACACTGATGGCCGCTTCGCAGGCCTTACGATATTCGGCGACACCAAAATCACGCTGGGTGCCGAGACCGACCAGCAGGATACGCTTGCTCGACACATTCGGTGCTTTGCCTAATAGCAAAGTGGCCCCGAGTTTGCCGTCCACGTCACCATTCTTTATAGCCGTTGTAATGGCACCACGACTGGACTTGTCGAGGGCTTTGGCATCGTCGGTCAGACGCCTCGCCTTATAGATTCCAACGATAGCGCAATCGGTTTGTTGACGTGCCGGTGCGGCACTGCTGGCGAAAAATTTCATTCCCCGTCTCCAAGATCAGCCGTGGCGAGAGTTGAGGCGCGCCCGGCAATGAGCGATGTCTTTTGAGATGATCGGACTGGTCGTCCGACTTTCCGTCGTCACGATGGCGCTGTAGTCTACAGCAAAGGTTGAATACAGGGTAATACCCCCACCAGTGGCATCGACACTTAATCGTTACCTGGCACGCGAGGTGCTACTGTCGTGGCTAGCAGTCACGCTGGTGCTGCTGTTCATTCTGCTCAGCAACCAGTTTGCGCGTGTTTTGGGCGATGCAGCAGCGGGCAAACTGCCACGCGATGCGGTCATGGCCATCATCGGTCTGACATCGGTTTCCTACCTGACCGTGCTGGTCCCGGTGAGCCTGTTCCTGGCGGTCATGCTGGCTTTAGGCAGGCTCTACCGCGACAGTGAAATGTCCGCCATCGCGGCCTGCGGTGTTGGGCCGTTGCGCATTTATCGACCAATTGGAGTGGTGGCATTTATCCTGGCCCTGCTGCTGGGCTGGTTGTCGCTTTATGCCTCGCCGTGGGCGGTGGCGCAGGCCGAGATCATCACCGAGAGCGCACGGCAAAAAGCCGGATTGGGTGCGCTCGAGCCGGGTCGGTTCCGTACCAGTGGAGCGGCCGGCATTGTCTTTTACGCCGAAAGTGTTGACGACCAGGGCATGCTGCGAAATGTCTTCCTGCAGCGTCGGCTCGGTGAGCGTGTCGAAGTTGCGGTGGCGCAATCGGGTGAAATCGTCAATGGCAACAATGGCGGCGAGCGCACCATCGTCCTGCGAGACGGGCATCGCTATGAAGGCACGCCGGGCACTGTCGCATTCCGCATCATCCATTTCGGTGAGCACGGTATCCCGATCATAGCGACTGCGGCTGGCGCCAGTGGCAGCGGCGACCGCGAAGGCAGGCCAACGGCGTCGTTGCTGAAATCCAGTGCGCTGGCCGACCGGGCCGAGTTTCAGTGGCGGCTGTCTGCCCCGGTCAGTGCGATGTTGCTTAGCCTGCTTGCAGTGCCACTGGCACGCACCAATCCACGCCAGGGTCGTTACGGCAAACTGGCGATCGGTATTGGTGCCTACATCGTCTATGCCAACCTGCTGGGCGCCGCACAAGTCTGGATTGAACAGGGACAGGTGCCACCGCTGGTCGGTATGTGGCCTGTGCACGCTGTCGTAGCGTTCCTCGCTGCAACCTTGTTGTGGCGCCAGCATCACCTGCGGGCGCCGGCATGAAACAGATTGACCGTTACCTGCTCGGCGGGATAGTGAAAGGGACGGGGCTGGTGTTGCTGGTACTGCTGGCCCTGTCGTCATTTATCGGTTTCGTCGGTCAGGTCGACGATGTCGGTCAGGGTAGCTATTCGACCGCCGATGCGATGGTTTACGTATTGCTGACGCTGCCACTGATCGCTTACCAGATGGCCCCGATCGCGACCCTGCTCGGCGCCTTGCTCGGTCTGGGCAATCTTGCCGCCAATAGCGAATTGGTGGTGATGCGGGCTGCCGGCATCTCGCCATGGCGGCTGACCCGGAGCGTGGTCATCGCTGGCGTGCTGCTTGCACTGCTTTCTGCGGCGTTGGGGGAGTTCATTGCACCCCCGTCAGAGCAATATGCCAAGCGCTTTCGCACACTGTCGATCAATAATGAACTCAGTATGGGGCAGGGGCAGAGCGGGTGGATTCGCGACGGTAATGTCATCGTCAATATTGAGCAGTTATTCGACGAGGGTCGTGCCGGCGGCATCTATGTATTTCGCTTTGCGGCCGATCGCACCCTGGCGAGTATTTCGCAGGCCCGCACTGCGGTTTTTACCGACGACGGACACTGGGTGCTGGGCGACACCCGGCGCACTGAATTCGACGACAACAACGTCAGTGCCGTGTCCGAGGTCGAATTACGCCAGCCGACTGAACTGAGTCCGTCACTGCTCGGCCTGTCTGTCGTCGACGCAGATAGTCTCGCCGTGCGTGGACTGGTGGGTTATATCCGTTACCTGCGTGCCAACGACCTCAATGCAGACCAGTACGTGACGACACTGTGGTCACGGGTCGCGGCGGCCCTGTCGATCGTCATCATGGCGGTGCTGGCCTTGCCCTTCGTTTTCGGACCGTTGCGTTCCAGTGGTGCCGGGCAGCGCGTCTTTATCGGCGTCCTCATAGGTGCCGCGTATTTTCTGGGTAATCGCCTCGTTACCAACAGCGGTGCGGTCTATGGCCTCGATCCGGTATTGACGGCATGGTTACCCACACTGGTGTTGACGGCACTGACGCTATTCGCCGTATCCCGCGTCCGCTAGGTGCACAAGTGCGATGGTGCGCGTGCCGCTGATGCGGTCGTACCAACTACGATTGCGACTATCGAAAACAATCGGCAGGAAACCGATAACGAATAACAACACCGATGAAACGAACCGGGTAACTGCCTGTCCCAGGCTGATTGATCCGCTGCTGCGGCCGTCGCGAATTGCGATCCGCCACGCCACCATTCCCAGTGTCTGGCCGCGTTTCCACCAGAACCAGACGAAATACAGTGCGATCACGGCGCCGATGTAGAGCTGGAACCAGACTGTACCGGCCGCCACCGCTTCGCCATTGGTGGCAAACAATGCGATGGCGCCGGCTGCAATCAGCAGGGCGCCGACAATCAACAGGTCATATAGCAACGCACCCAGGCGTCGGCCGATCCCGGCATCACTGTCACTGTTCACGACGTTTTAACAGCAACCCCATCAGTAACAATAAATGGGGAGATGGGCTGCCACCGCCGCCACTGCCTGCCGGCGCCGGCGCGGGTGCGGGTGGTGGGAGCGGCGGTGGTGGTGGCGCCAGCGCGAGGGCCCGCGCCGGACAAACTGTATCCTTGATCGGACTCGCTGCGTCTGCAGTGTTGGCAACGAATGCGACCAGGGTGCAGTCGGCACCACCGATGTCGCCGGCAATACCGCCGGAGTCCTCTACACCGGTCCAGTGACCGTTGGCCCAGTCAGCCACCGTCGCCGGATCAGCATCGATGGGTAGCTGCGAGATATCACTTAATTGAATTTGCAACGACACCGCAGTCGGGGACGTGGTTGCTGTGCTTATAGCCTGCGGTACCGTGAATGTCGCGGCGAGGGCATCACCGCGATACATCTGGTAACCGGTGGGCGCGCCGCCGGGCTGTGCTAACCACACGCTGTCATCGATAGTGACGTCGAAACTGAAACTCTCACCATCGTCGGGTGAGCTGATGACGATCGGTTGCGCGATCGGGTTCTGGCCCGGGTAGTTGGCAAAGCCGGTGCCATCGAACCAGCGCATTGGTTTGTCGAAACCCAGCCACAGCGTGTAGGACTCACCCGGCACCAGCGCCTTGTCACTATCAACCTGCAGCGTACGACTGTCGCCACTGGTAATCCACTGTGCGGCATAAACGATATCGCCCGAATCTGCATGGGCAATCTGCGCCGCCGTCACCGAGGCCGGTCCCGCCTGCCGATAGAAACCGAGAATCAGGGTCTGGGCCAGTTCATTGCGCGTGCGTGCTATCTGGTCATCGGGTAGCACAAAGCCACTGTGACTGGCACCGGTACCGCCATAGTCCTGGCCGCCGTTGAGCGGTTCGGTTTCCAGGGTCCAGGCAGGGATCTGAAACTGATACGCAAAAAAATCTGCCACCGTGCCAATGCCGCCGCCGTTGACCGGGTCCGGTGAGTATCGGTATTTGAAACCGGTCACCGCTCGCATGCGCCCGGCAAGCCGTTCGGTGATCTCGTTGCGTCGTGTATTGGCGGTGCGCGGTGTGAAATAGACCTGGGTAAACGAATGCACATCGATACCAAGGCGCAGCCGCTCGGCCGGACCCAGTGTCGTGGCATTGACCAGTGCCTGTATTTCGGGTTCGGACGCGATGGTGGCGCCGCGGTAGACCAGGCTGATCGGGTTGCTGCTGGAGCCGTTGTTCTGGGCGAATCCGTGTTCGCTGTTGCGATTGAGATCGACACCGTGGAAGTTGTCGCCAGTAACAAAGATATCGTCATCAACAGTGCCACCAGCGGGGTTGCGCATGTTCTTGCGACGCATGCGACCGTCGCGTGGTTGCCGCGAGTCGGCCGTGGCGCGATCGGGAAAACGTTGCGTCTGGATGAAGCCGTCGATGTTCAGGACCGGTATCAGGATAATGTTGACCTGATCGTGAAGGTACTGGCCAAGATTGCCGTCGGCTGCACCTTCGACCAGCTGCTCGATTGTTTCTGTCAGTACCTCGGGTGATTGCCACTCTCGTGCGTGAATTCCACCGTTGACGATCATGGCAGCTTCGGCGCGATTGTCTGGTTTGACCAGGTCACTATCGCCATGCTGGTAGGCCCAGATATCACGGCCTTCGAGTGTCTGGCCGATGATGACACTGGCTACTGCATCTCCTGACAACGCCAGGTCCTGGTGACGTGCGTGCAGGCTGGCATAAGTGCGAAAGCCATCGATCCCGGTCAATGACTCGACTGGCATCGGTGGCGGGTAACCCAGTGCGATGTTATTACCGCTGTCGCTATTCTCGGTGAACACGAACTGGGCGTCGCGACATTCCGGGTCGTTGGGGTTGGCAATCGTGCCGCCATTAAATTCACACACGGCATGGGCGCTGGTGCCGAGCAACAGGACCAGGGCAGCGCTAAGTAACCGGCTCATCGGTCTGCACCATCGGCGAGCTTGCGCACGCTCGGATCGCTATGCAGGCGCAGGGCCAGTCGCGCCCGTTGTCGCAGCAGTCTGTCCGGCGCTGAGTCTGCAAGTTCAAGCAGGCGCTGAACCGTTGTGCTGTCGCCGCGTCGCGCGAGGACGGCGGCGGCGCTGCCGCCGTGCTCGGTGTCGGCGAGATAGGACCAGATCCGCTTGTCTGCACCGGCATCGTTTATTGCGCCGATTTCCAGGATGGCCATTGACGCAAGTTCCGGGTGGTGAATCACGACAGCGTCCAGTAGTCGCGCGGCCTGGACAGAGTCGAATGCAGGCCTGATCGATGGTACAAAGCGTTGCAGCTGTTTGCCTTCACCCTTTTCGATAGCCGTACGCAGCAGTTGCGCATCGGTTAGCCGTAAAGCTGCCGCCGCCACCATCGCGGTAGATGACGGTTTTCCCGCGGCCGCCAAAAAGGATTCGCGATAAACAATCAGTTCCTCGACCGGCAATGCCTCAATGGCATCTGTCATGGCCTGTCGCTGATGCGGCTTCGCGGCGAGATAGGCCTCGACCAGGCCGGGTTCGCCCTTGGCTGCCCGAGCGGTCACCTGTTTGCTCGTCGCCGCACGCTCCCACTGCGTCAGTAAATAACGCGCATAAGCGCCGACATCGACCAGCGGAACCAGCATCGGCCCCTCGGTGTGGCGTACATAGACCTGGGGTTCACGCCCGGCCAGCTCGCTTACCAGTGCGCGCACTGAAATATCGTCGGGATGGGCGGCGAAATCGCGGACGATCTGCAGCAGCCGTTGCTCGTTCTCGGCCGAGACCGGCGCTGTCATGCGCTCGCGTGCCTCGGAAATGCCGGCGCCGGGCGGGGTTGCGAAGGCTGGCGCGATGCTGGCTACCAGCACCAAAGTGAACATCAATCGGATCATGCGGGCCCCTGGTGGCAATCGGTGCGTAGCATAATTGGAGCCGGAAGCGGCGTAGTAGTTCGACAGCTGGCGCTCCCTACGGGACTCGAACCCGTGTTCCCGCCTTGAGAGGGCGATGTCCTAACCGCTAGACGAAGGGAGCTTTTCACTGCTAGGCATTGATCTATGGGATGTTATTATACGATCTGCTATTAAGTCTCTCCAACCGGTGGCAGGTTGAACCAACACGTGCAGCACAATCAGGACGCGGCACCGCGTGTCGTGACACGGGCGGATCATACCGTCTCGCGAGCCAACATCTCGCGCAACGCGCTCAAGGTGCTCAATCGACTGCACCAGAATGGGTACCAGGCTTTCCTGGTCGGTGGTGCGGTCCGTGACATTTTGCTTGGGCGCGAGCCTAAGGACTTCGACGTGGCCACCGATGCCTCGCCGGAACAAATCGGTGAGTTATTCCGCAACTCGCGCCTGATAGGGCGGCGATTCAGACTTGCCCATGTGCATTTTGGCCGCGAGATCATCGAGGTGGCCACCTTTCGCGGCGGCGCCGACGATGTCGAGACTGACGGCGGTGGTCGCATCCTGCGTGACAATATCTACGGCGCAATCCACGAAGATGTCTGGCGTCGCGACTTCACAGTCAATTCCCTCTATTACAACATCGAGGATTTTTCGATCTGGGATTACACCGGTGGCTTTGACGATGTACAAAACCGCTTGCTGCGCCTGATCGGTGATCCCGAGGCGCGCTATCGCGAGGACCCGGTGCGAATGTTGCGCGCTGCGCGGTTCGCCGCAAGTCTCGACTTTACCATTGAGACAGAAACAGAAGCGCCGATCGCTGAGCTGGCATCGATCATCAACGATGTTCCACCGGCGCGCCTGTTCGAGGAGGTACTGAAGCTTTTTCTCAAGGGCTCAGCACTCAGTTCTTTCGAGCATTTGCGACGCTACGGTCTGCTGCAGTACCTGTTTCCAGAAACCGTCGCCTGCATGGAACTGCCAAATGCCGGTTCCTTTCGCGACCTGCTGCGAGCGGCGCTGGCCAATACCGACCAGCGCGTGGAAGAGGGTAAGCCGGTCACGCCTGTTTTCCTGCTGGCAGTATTGTTATGGGGGCCGATAACGCAGCGAGTCGCTGCAATCGCAAACGAACGGCACGGCCCCGTGTTTTGGTTACACCGTGCCACCGACGAAGTTGTCGAGGGGCAGCAGCAATACATCGCCATTCCACGGCGACTGGCGGCACCGATGCGCGAGATCGTCTGCCTGCAGCCACGCTTTGCTAACAAGGGACCGGCACGGGTGCGACGCCTGCTCGGGCACCCGCGCTTCCGTGCCGCCTACGACCTGTTGATGCTGCGTATCGCTGTCGGCGAAGAAGACCCCGCACTCGGGGAGTTCTGGACCGAGGCGCAGAACGAACCCGTTGAAGCCGAAAACCCAGAGGAGCCCCGACCGCGTCGACGCCGCCGTCGCCGTGGTCCGCATCGTCGCCGGCCACGCGACCAAGATGACGGCTAAATGGTGGGTACCGGCCTTCATTGGACTCGGTAGCAATCTCGACGGACCGGGGCAGCAGATAGCGGCCGCCATAGAAGGCCTGGCAACGATCGAGCAGACGCGTGTGTGGCGCACCTCGCCAATCTATCGCAGTGCACCGATGGGTCCGCAGGACCAACCCGATTATCTCAATGCAGTAACAGCGTTGTTGACGCGGTTGGCGCCGCGCGCATTACTGGGCGCGCTGCAGCAACTGGAGCAGTCCCAGGGCCGGGTCCGGGACGGGCGTCGCTGGGGGCCACGTCGGATCGATCTGGACCTGTTGCTCCATGGTGATACCGTAGTATCCGGTAGCGACCTGGTCCTGCCACATCCGGGGCTGACCGATCGTGTTTTCGTGCTGGCACCGCTGGCAGACCTTGCGCCCGAGCGGCGTCTGCCGGATGGTAAGACCGTACGGGTACATCTCGCGGCTCACGACCGCGGGCAAATACAACAACAGGAGGAGCCGGGGACATCGTGACGATCTTGCAACCACGCTATATCGCCGTGGAGGGACCGATAGGAGTCGGCAAGACGACTCTCGCGCGAAAGCTGGCGGAAAGTTTCGAGGCAGACCTGGTGCTCGAGGAGGCCGAGGAAAATCCGTTCCTCGAACGCTTCTATCGTGACCCACGACGATATGCCTTGCCGACCCAGTTGTTTTTCATCTTCCAGCGGGCCCGGCAATGCCAGGCGATGCGCCAGGGCGACATGTTCGAGCCGGTCAGGGTAACTGACTTCCTGCTCGACAAGGACAGGCTTTTTGCCCAGCTCAATCTCGACGATGACGAAATCGGGCTTTACGATCTGGTTTACGAAAAGCTGGCAATCGACGCACCGGTTCCGGACCTGGTGATCTATCTGCAGGCACCGGTCGATGTGTTGTTACGTCGTGTCGGTAGCCGCGCCATCGATTACGAGCAGGCGATTACCCGTGACTATCTGCAGCGTGTCAGCGACGCCTACGCCCGCTATTTTCATCACTATGACCGCAGCTCCCTGCTGATCGTAAATACTGCCGGTACTGACCTGGTCGACAGCGAAAATGGTTACGCCAGGTTGCTCGACCAGCTGCGGGGCCTGCGACCCGGGCGCCATTTTTTCAATCCGGGTCCATTGGCCTGAGCGAGGACTACCGATGTACAAGCATCTGCAAAAGCGGGCGCGTGAGACGCCACCGGTGACGTTGCGAACGCTACGCAAGATGAGAGACGACGGTGAACCGATCAGCTGTATTACCGCCTACGACGCGTCCTTTGCCGCAGTCGTCGATGTTGCCGGGGTCGATGTGGTGCTGGTTGGCGATTCGCTCGGCATGGTCATCCAGGGACATGAAACGACGGTTCCGGTAACCATGGATGACATGGTCTATCACACACGGGCTGTCACCGCGGGCAACTATCGGCCTTTTGTCATCGCCGACATGCCGTTTATGAGTTATGCCACGCCGGAACACGCCTTACACAATGCGGCGCGACTGATGCAGGAAGGGCATGCGAGGATGGTCAAGCTCGAAGGCGGAATCAACCAGCTGTCTGTCGTTGAAGCATTGTCCAACAACGAGATACCTATTTGTGCGCACCTGGGGCTGACTCCGCAGTCGGTACATAAGCTTGGGGGTTTCAGGGTGCAGGGTCGTGAGCAGGAACAGGCAAAGCAAATGACGGTCGCCGCGCAGGCTCTGGAGCAGGCTGGTGCCGACATCATCTTGCTCGAATGCGTGCCGAATGAACTCGGACAGGCGATTACCGAAGCCGTGTC
>JABDKV010000263.1 GCA_013002045.1 Gammaproteobacteria bacterium | reverse complement strand
CCGACACCTGGCTGCCATTGCGACCCGGTTCTGAAGGGGTGGTTGCACTGGCGCTGGCCAACGCGCTCGGTGCCGATGGACTTGGCGATTACACACTGGAGCGGGCCGCGGCGGCCAGCCAGCTGGCGAACGATAAGCTCAACAGCCTGGTCGAGATGCTGCAGGCAGCGCAACAGCCGCTGGCTCTGGCCGGTGGCGCGGCGGCGCACGGGGTTAATGGCTGCGCGACGGTGCATGCCATTAACACCCTCAATTCGGTTGCCGGTGCGCCGGTCGTCGCCAACCCGGATCCCGTCATCGGTGGTGGAGCTGCGACCCGTCGTGCGACTTACCAACAGCTTGAAGCGATGGTTGCCGACATGAATGCGGGCCGCATCAAGGCGCTGCTGATTAACAACTGCAACCCGATCTACAGCCTGCCACCCAGTCTCGGTTTGCGCGAGGCAATTGACAGCGTCCCGCATGTCATCGCGATTTCGTCGTACATAGACGAGACGTCGGCCATGGCGGACTACATCCTGACACCGCATTCTTCACTCGAGGACTGGTTCGACGATACCCCGTCGCCCGGTGTCGGATTTGCGACCGCGACGATCGGGCAACCGGTGGTCGCGCCTGTGCATGACACGCTGCCGCTCGGTGACATCATTATCGAACTCGGACGGCGTATCGACAACGAGGTAGCCCAGGCTTTGCCCTGGGAGGACAGCCGCTCCTACCTGCGGGCGCGCTGGGAAGAAATCTACAACGAAAGGGCCGATGGCCTGAGTGGTCTCAGTTTCGACGAGTTCTGGGACGAAGTGTTACGCGCCGGTGTCTGGGCCGAAGAACGTCGTGGTCCTGCGCTGGCGCTAACCGGTGAGGTGCTGGACCCGGAACCGGGAGCGGCGCCGGGACGGGATTTTCCCTATTACTTCGAACCGTTCGTCAGTACTGCCTTGCGTGACGGTGGTGCGGCCAACCTGCCCTGGCAACAGGAGTTACCCGACCCGCTGACCGGCATGGTGTACAACAGTTGGGTTGAGTTGAACCCTGCCACCGCAGTCAGGCTCGATCTGCGTGACGGCGATGTCGTAACCATCAGTTCGTCTGCCGGTGCCATCGATGCGCCGGTCGTTACCTCTCCGGCAATACATCCCGATGTCGTGGCTATGCCGATTGGGCAGGGGCATGCGACCTACGGACGCTATGCCAGCAATCGCGGCGTAAACCCGTTATCGATAGTCGATGACCAGCGCGATCGCGACTGCGGCGCGCTGGCCTGGGCGGCGACCCATGTGCAGCTGACGCCAACCGGGCGACGCATGAAACTGATTCGCATGTCGGGTACGCCACGTCCGCTCGGACGCGCCATTCTGGGGCCCGAAGGCGAGGGCGGCGCGCCGGCACATCACGATGCCGATGACGGCGAACATCATGGATAACAGGAAGGAGCACTAGTGGCTGACATTGCCGAGAAATGGAAAAAGCTCCGTGAACCCGGCTATCACGGCAAGTTCGACTACCACTGGGGTATGGTCATCGATCTCGATCGTTGCACTGGTTGCGCCGCCTGTGTGGTCGCCTGCCAGGCCGAGAACAACCTGCCGATCGTTGGCGAGAAAGCGTACAGCCGCAATCGCGAAATCAAGTGGATGCGTATCGAGCGTTACTGGGAAGGTGAGTACCCTGACGCCCAGGTCACGTTCGTGCCGATGTTGTGCCAGCACTGTGATCAGGCGCCCTGCGAGAGCGCCTGCCCGGTCTATGCCACATATCACAACCAGGATGGCCTCAATACGCAGGTCTACAACCGCTGTATTGGCACGCGTACCTGCGCGGTCTATTGCCCCTACGAGGTGCGTTACTTTAACTGGTTCACCTACGAGTGGGACGAGCCCCTCGAGCAGCAGCTGAACCCCGATGTCTCGGTGCGGGAAAAGGGGGTCATGGAAAAATGCACCTTCTGTATTCAGCGGATTCGGCAAGCAAAAGACCATGCCAAAGACCGTGCCAACCGCGGGCTTGGCAGTAAGCGGGTACAGGATGGCGAGGTACAACCGGCCTGCGCCCAGGCTTGTCCCAGCGAGGCGATCGTGTTCGGCGATTTCAACGATGCTGACAGTGCCGTGTCGGTCGCGGCCCATGACGAGCGCAACTACCGCGTGATGGAGAATCTCAACACCAGTCCATCGGTGGTTTACCTGAAACGGGTGCGCGATCATGGCTGAAGAACGCTACCAGGAACCGGAATGGAAGGACGTCAACCGCGACGTGTTGCGGTCGATGCTGGTCACCACACCCAAGTACTGGTGGCTGTTCGGGACGACGGTGACTATCGCAGTAGTGTGCTTCTTTGGTCCCTGGTTATACCAGTGGCATGTGGGTGTCGGTGCGGCTGGCATGAATCGCAATGCCGTCTGGGGCACCTACCTGTCCAACTTTATTTTCTGGATCGGCCTGAGTCACTCCGGCACATTGTTGTCAGCGGTGCTGCACATTACCCAGAGCGACTGGCGCAAGACTATTTATCGCAGCGCCGAAGCGATGACCTTATTCTCGCTGATGACGGCAGCAATGTTCGTCATGGTGCACGTCGGACGTGTCTGGTACGTGCACTGGAGTTTTCCGGTACCCAATGAAATGGGACTGTGGCCAAATTTCCGTTCGCCATTGATGTTCGACGTGATGGCGATCACCACCTACCTGACCGCCAGTTCGATCTTCATTTACATGGGCTCGGTGCCAGACTTTGCTGTCGTCCGCGACAACAGCACCGGTATGCGGCGGCGCCTGTATACGATTTTCTCATTCGGCTGGCGTGGCACTGAGCATCAGTGGCACACGCTTGGCTGGGCCTATACGTTCTTCGCCGTGTTTGTAATCCCGCTGGCGGTATCCGTGCACAGTATTGTGTCGTGGGATTTCGCCCTGTCGATCGTGCCGGGGCTGCATCATACGATTTTCGCGCCTTATTTTGTTTGTGGCGCTATCTACTCCGGCACCGCCGGAATCGTCACTGTGATGTATGTATTGCGCAAGGCTTTTGGCTACCAGAAATATATCCGCGAGATCCATGTCGACAACCTTGGCAAGTTGTTGCTGGTGTTATCGCTGATCTGGACCTACATCAACGTGATGGAGTTGTTCAACGCCTGGTATGGCGGTACCTCGTTCGAAGCGGAATGGCTCGCTTTCCGCCTGACCGGGTTCTATGCACCGCTTTACTGGGAAATGATCCTGTTCTGTGCCTTCGCACCGCTGCTGATGTTCTTCAACAGGATCCGGCGCTCATGGACAGCGATGTTCTGGCTGTCGATCCTGATTAATATCGGCATGCTGACAGAGCGCTTCATCATTGTTGCCACATCGTTGCCACGCAAGTTTCTGCCGGATGCCTTCGGCTTTTATCTGCCGAGCCTGGTCGAGGTCTCGATCACGATCGGGTCGTTCGCAATTTTCGCCACGCTGTTCCTTATTTTCGTGAAATGGGTCCCCTGTATCTCGATATACGAGACCAAGGAAACCCTGACACCGTTACGTAGAGGTAAAGAAGAATGGCAGAAAGCCTGATAGCACTCTACGAGTACGAGGAAGACTTTCTCGAGGTGACGGGGAAGCTGCACCAGATGGGTGTGACGGATATGTCGGTCATGACGCCAATCCCGATGCACGATGTTGAGAAGGTGCTTGGCATCGGCAAGAGCCCGGTCCGTTTCTTCTCGCTAACCGGTGCGATAGTCGGCGCCATCAGCGGCTTTGCGCTCGCGGCCGGGACTTCGCTGGTATACCTGTTGCCTACCAGTGGCCGCCCGATCATCCCGATCCCGCCGTACCTGGTAATTACCTATGAGATGACGATCCTGTTCGGTGTTTTGGCGACCCTGTTGGGCTTCCATGTCGTCTCACGGTTGCCGGCGTGGGCAGAGGCGCCTTATACCCCGGAGGTCAACATTGATCGTTTTGGTGTAGTCATTCCGGCCGACATCGACGGTGTCGAAGAAATTGAATCCCTGATGCGGGAAGGTGGAGCCGATGAGATCAAGCGTGTCACCTACTGAAGGGTTTTGTGCTGCCAGCCTGATCGCGGCGTTGCTGCTGGCGGCGCCGGCGGCACAGGCACTGCCATGGTCAAAGGACATGGTCGATCAACCGTCAGTAAAAGCGCAGGAGGCCCGGGTAGACGAACCTGAAGACAGCGTTGCCGCCAAGGGCAAGGAACCGGTGACGAAGCCGAAAAACGTAAGTGAGGTCGTTAAGTTTCGATTACAGGCCGCCGCCGAGATTAGCAATCCGGTCGCGCCCGGCCAAAGGTCGATCGATCGTGGCGAGTGGGTCTACCAGACGCACTGCGCGTCTTGCCATGGCGCCGGCGGCAGCGGTGATGGCCCCGTGGGTCTCAAGTATGTGCCACCGCCGATGGACCTGACTACCGACTATGTGCAGCAACAGGCCGACGGTCAGTTGTTCTATACGATCACCCACGGCGGGGTGGTTATGCCGTTCTATCGCGATGCCATCGATATCGAAGATCGCTGGCACCTGATCAATTACATTAAGAGCGAGTTGAAGACGCAATGAGCCAGGCCATCGACAACGTCACGTCACCACCTGTCAGCTGGGGCGTCGATGGCGATCGCGCTGCGTACAAGCGCTCACTGCTCATTAGCATCGCGTTATTCCTGGTCAGCACAATCGTGGCCGCGCTCACATTGCCCGGTGACACCGCTGGTGGCTGGGGCATGTTCGCGACGACCTGGTTATTTTTGTTCAGTGTCAGCAGCTTTGGTGTGGCTTTCACTGCGATTATGCGATTGACCGGTGGCAAATGGGCGCGGCCGCTGTTTCGCACAGCTGAGGTAGTCACACTGGCGTACCTGCCGTTTGCCTTCATAGGCCTGCTGCTGATTTTCTATTTTGCCCGGGACCAGCTGTTTTTCTGGTATCAGCCGGCACCGGGTGAGCATCTCAGTTCCTGGCTGGGCGAGAACAAATTGCTGGTGCGCAATCTGGTTGGTTTGTCCGTGTTTTACCTCGCCAGCATTATCTATGTTCGCCGCACTGTGCAGCCGGACCTCATCCCCGGCGAATCCACGGGTCCGCTGCGTGGACTGGTGTCGTCAGTCTTCGGTGGCAAGCCAAAGCGCGAAGCCGCGGATTTGACCGGTCATCTCTATCGCTACGCCGTCGTCCTGTTGATGATCGCGGCGCTCGCCACCACCTTCATCTCGTGGGATTTCGCAATGATGCTGTGGCCGCATTATCACAGCACGATTTTCTCTATGTACTTCATGGTCGGATCGATCTACGGCGGGCTCGGTTTTCTGCTGCTGGTGATGGCCACATTGCGCAAGTACATCCGCGTCGAGACGGTTTTTGGAACACGCCAGATAAAAAATATGGGCATCATGATGACCGGGTTCATGTGTCTGTGGCTGTACTTTTTCTGGGCGCAGTTCTTTGTCACCTGGTTTGGCAATCTGCCGCATGAGATGCGTCCGCTGAATGCGCAAATGTACGGTCACTATGGACCCATATTCTGGATTTCAGTGGCATGCCTGTTCGCATTGCCGCTGTCGCTGCTGATTTTTGCCTGGGTCAAGCGCAACCTGTGGTCGGCCAGCGTCGTTGCCGGACTCATCGTGGCGGGTGTTTTTCTCAACCGCTATCTGATGGTGTTACCCGCGCAGTGGCCCGATCACATGCCATTCACCACGCTCGGCGGCGTCTTCGGCAGTGTTGCGCTGCTCAGTGGTTATCGTGCGCTGATGTTGCTGCTGTTTGATGCTTTCCCGATGTTGTCGCGTTGGGAGATCGAGCATATTCCGGCGGAGCAACGGGCTCACTGGCACAGCAAGCACTAAAGTACTAAGGTGCCAGTCGATGCCTGTCATTCATCTCGAACGCAAGGTCAAGGCACACGCTGACGTCGTCTGGCGGGTGATCAGCGACCTGCACTCTTTCTCCGAGGTCGCGCCGCATATCAGCGATGTCGAGTTGCTCGACGGGGAAGGCCCGTCTGCCCGCCGGCGGCTGTATAGCCAGCGTGGCTATTCCTGGACCGAGCACTGCACCGAGTGGGATGAAGGGCGGGCCTATTCCATGGAGGTCGACGAAAGCGACCCGGTTTATCCGTTTGCCCGAATGGTGCGCCGTTTCGAACTGGAACAGGTAGATGACGGGGTCATTGTGCGAATGCACTATGACTTCACCCCGAAGTTCGGCTTATTCGGTCGCATATCTAATGCGTTGTTCCTGCATCGCAAACGACGCAAGCTCTATCAGGAAGTCCTCGATGGCTGGATTGCACGTATTCGCGACCTCGAGTGGGCCTACAAAGTTACCGTCGCCACTATCCTGCAGACCAAGGGTGACGACGTCATCACCGCGCGCCCGGGTGACGATATGATCGATGTCGCCAGCACGCTGCGCAATAACCGAATCGGAGCCGTGCTGGTCACCGATGACGACGGGCACCTGGTTGGCCTGGTTTCGGAACGCGATATCGTCATGGGCATGGCCGAGTATGGCAGCGAGGCGATTTCGCGGCCGGTGAGCGATGTCATGACCAGCAAACTGGTGGTCTGCGAGCCGCACAATGACATGGTTTTCGTCATGGCGTGTATGACCGACCGGCGGGTTCGTCATCTCCCGGTCATGGATGAGGGCAAACTGGCCGGCATTATCAGTATCGGGGACGTGGTCCGAGCCCGGATATTCAGTCTCGAGTCCGAGTCGGAAACGATGCGCGAGTACATCGCCGGCCGGGAGTGGAGCTACCATCACAAGGCAACCGGTGTGCACGATGTGGCGTCGATGCAGGACATCGGTGGTCTCTGAGCGGACGATTGTAAATAGTTGATTCAATGCATGCGTGAGCCACGACCAGCGCTACCGCCGCTACCGCCGTTGTTCTAGAATCTTCGCCACTTTGAATTAACACTCATCAGAGGAGTACACGGGGATGGCCAGAATTTCAGATATCGAAGGTATCGGTCCCACTTACGCAGAAAAGCTGAAGTCAGCCGGCATTAGCAATACTGACCAGCTGCTGGAAAACGGTGGCAGCGCAAAGGGTCGCAAGGAGATTGCCAAAGCATCAGGTCTGACTGAGAAGCAGATTCTGGAATGGGTCAATCGTGCAGACCTGATTCGTATCAAGGGTGTCGGCAGCGAATACGCTGACCTGCTCGAATGCTGCGGTGTCGACACCGTACCCGAGTTGAAGAATCGTAGTGCCAAGAACCTGCATGCCAAAATGGTCGAAGTAAACGAGAAGAAAAAGCTCGTTCGCAAAGTGCCGACCGAGTCACAGGTCACTGACTGGGTGGCACAGGCCAAGACTTTGAAGCGGGCAGTTAACTACTAAACAACACAGGTACTTAGCTAAAATCTGAAGGCCGGGCAGGCAATCTGCCCGGCCTTTACATTTTGTAGCAGTCGTTAGCTTTTGCTACAAGGTATTAACTAATGCAAAAAACGCTGTTCATCGACGCCCGGTTGCGGATAATCGATCTCGTCCTAAACTCATAAGGCAAGTCATGTTCAATTTCTTCCGCAAGTCACGTCGTGCGAAAAATAATGTCCCGCATCGCGACAGTTCACGCCAGTCCACTGGTGTGGAAGTAATCTCTGCGCAGGATCGAGGACATAATCCCTACGACACCGTGGCTGGCATCAGTCGTTCGGAACTCGGTATGCGTCGTCGCGACGATGGCAAGTGGTCATTCTGATCGCCGTCTGCAGCGCCCGGTAGAAAAAAAGAACCCCGCTTTTTAGGGCGGGGTTTCAGGTCCGGCGGTGGTGTTTTCTTATTGTTATTCTGTTTTCTTGTTGTTGTTATTCTTCGTTGAAAAAGCGGTTCTCAGTTCTTGTTTCTTTGTTTCGTCCTGGGGCAATCTGCGGATCGCGGCGAGTGCATGTCGCGACTACTGGCTGTAGCGTTGGCTGACACATTGTGTTTTTGATAC
>JABDKV010000261.1 GCA_013002045.1 Gammaproteobacteria bacterium | reverse complement strand
GTCGCAACTTGGTGAGCGCAGGCGCGCCGCAATCTGCGCTTCGCTGACATCGCGGTAGAGGCCATCGCTACACAACAGGTAACGATCACCCGCCTGCAGCGCTCGCACTTCGATATCCAGACGCAGGTCGTCGGTGCCGCCCACAGCACGCGTAATGACGTTGGCATAGGGATGATTTTCCGCCTGCTCGGGCTCGAGCTGACCTTTATCGATCATGCGCTGGACCTGGCTGTGATCGGCGGTCAGTTGCTCCAGCTGGTCGTGACGCAGCCGGTAGGCGCGACTATCACCGGCCCACGCCAGCACACAGTGTTGCTCCAGCGCCAGCAGTACCACGACGGTGCTGCCGATCGTCACCATGGCGCCGCGATCGGCAGCGGTGTCGATGAGCTTTTCATTAACCTCGATCAGGCGCCGCTCCACCTCGTCGAGAAAATGCGCGGGATTGTCGAGCTCGCCCACCTGTGCCAGCGATTCGACAATGAGCTGACTGGCGACATCGCCAGCCTGGTGGCCACCCATGCCGTCGGCCACCACCCACAGACCGCGCTCCGGCACCGCCAGTATCGCGTCCTCGTTAACCACCCGAACCTTGCCAGGATGGGTCGCTGCAGCCGAAGACCAGCCGAAGGATGTCGAATTCAAACAGGCCTCCACGGCCACCCAGCACGAATTATTGTATCTCGACGTCTATACCCCGGCGGCTCTGCGGCCTGAATGGCGGAGAGGGTGGGATTCGAACCCACGGTACGCGTGAGCGCACACTTGATTTCGAGTCAAGCCCGTTCGACCACTCCGGCACCTCTCCGCTGCCCCGTCCGGGTTTCCAGCGCGTCGGGTATGATAAATGAAGGCACCGGGTCTGGCTATCACGATAAAGGGGACAAGGTGCGATTTGCGATCGCCATGCTGCTAATCAATGCCTGCGTGTTCCTGAGCACCTGCTCGGAACCGCCCACCCTGCTCGATACCATCATCGAGCGTGGCACCCTGCGCGTGGTTACCCGGAACAGTCCTACCACCTATTACCTTGGCGGCGACGGACCCACCGGTCCCGAATACGAATTTGCGCGGGCCTTCGCCGATGAGCTCGGCGTCGAACTGGAGATGTACAGCGCGCCGACCTTCGACGCCATTATTCCCGAGTTGCTGACCTATCGTGCCGACATTGCCGCCGCCGGTATGACGGTCACCGACGCAAGACGCGAGCGACTGAGATTTACCACGCCTTACCAGGTCATTACCCAACAGGTCGTCTATCGCATGGGTGCGAAACGCCCGCGCACTATTGAAGACCTGGTTGGGCGTCGTATCGCCGTGATCGCCGGCAGCAGTCATGCGGATACGCTCGAGCGACTGAAGCAGCAACTGCCCGCGCTGGCCTGGACCGAGGTGCCTGCCAGCGAGGGCGACGACCTGCTTTACTGGGTAGCGCAGAAGCGCATCGATGTGACACTGACCGATTCCAACGAATTCCAGATCAGTCGTTACTACCATCCCGAGTTGCGTATCGCCTTCGAGCTGGGTCAGTCGGACGAACTGGCCTGGGCGCTACGACGTGGCGATGATCCGAGCCTGTACCGGCTGGCGGAGAATTTCATGCAGCAACTGACCGCCAGCCAACAGGCGCAACGAACGCTGGACAAGTACTACGGTTATCGGGGTGAATTCGACTATGTCGGTACCCGCCGTTTCCTGCGACACGTCGAAAGCCGGCTGCCGCAATATCAGGAGATGTTCGACGAGGCCGCTGAGCGTGTCGACGTCGACTGGAAATTACTGGCCGCGGTCGGATACCAGGAATCACACTGGAATCCGGACGCGGTGTCACCGACCGGTGTACGCGGATTGATGATGCTCACCCGGGCCACAGCTGGCCAGCTCGGCATTGAGAACCGGCGCGACCCCGAAGCCAGCATCTCCGGTGGTGCGCGTTACCTGGTCCGGGTGCGATCAAAAATACCGGAACGTATTCCGGAACCGGATCGAACTTACATGGCACTGGCAGCCTATAACGTCGGCTTTGGGCATCTCGAGGACGCGCGTGTCCTGACCCAGCGATTTGGCAAAGATCCCGATCTGTGGAAAGACGTACGCGAGCACTTGCCATTGCTGGCGCAACGCAAGTACTACACCACGGTGCGCCGCGGTTATGCGCGTGGCTGGGAACCGGTTCTTTACGTTGACAATATCCGGCGCTACTACGACTTGCTGCAATGGTATTTTTCCGAGCGCAATCGCATGTATCGACCACTGGTGGCCGAAGATGGTGGCGGTGGTGGCAGCGACGAAGCGTTCTAACGGCGAGCGGCAAAAAAGCGTTTCAATAAATCCCCGCACTGCGATGCCAGCACACCCCCCTCGACTTCGACGCGGTGGTTAAGCGCCTCGCAACCGGTGACATCCAGCACACTGCCGCAGGCTCCGCTCTTGGGATCGGACGCACCATAGACCAGGCGCGCAACCCGGGCGTGAATTATCGCCCCTGCACACATGGCGCAGGGTTCCAGAGTTACATAAAGCGTCGTTCCCGGCAGTCGATAAGACTGCAACCAGTCTCCGGCCTTGCGCAGTGCGCTGATCTCGGCATGGGCAGTCGTGTCGTGACTGCTGATGGGGTGGTTCCAGCCTTCGGCGATGATTTCATCATCTAAAACGATTAGCGCTCCCACCGGCACTTCGCCGTTGGCAGCCGCATGTTGTGCCAACTCGAGCGCACGCTGCATATAACGACGGTCGTCATTGCCGCTTATGTTCACTTCATCACCAGACAATAGTTTGCCAGTCAATCTGATTGTTCATTGCAAGAAAAGTTAAACCCGAAAATTGCTTCGTTGCCGCACGGCTGCGGCAGCTTCCTGAACGATCCGCCGCAAACTGACTATCCCCCTGCAATTAAAGCATTAAACAGCGCACCAGACATGTTCATGCTATCCGTTTCAATATAAATGTCTGAAGTAGAGACCCACTCCCGGAGCTCTATTAATCAGGTCAATTGCCTATCCGGCGTCAGGCATCGAACCGATGCCGAAATCAGGTGTTTCCTGATATCGAAATACAGGGTTCGCAACTACCTTTAGGTCACGCGGGTTATCCGTCGGCGTAGTCATCGAAAGCGCCCCAATTCATAGGGAGAAAAACCATGAAAATTCCGCCCCTTTGCAGATGGCTGATAGCTGTCTCTTGCATAGGATTCTCACCTCACCTGGCTGCCCAGACCCCGGTGCTGCTGGATCTGCAGCCCGGACCACAAGGCTCCGGGGTGAGTTCTCTGACCCTGTTGAACGACAACCTTTATTTTTCCGCTGACATCGCCCAACTGGGCGAGGAAGTGTGGCGGTTGTCTACCGAGTCGCTGGCCGTAGCCTCAATGGGTGATTTATCTCCGGCAGGTGATGCCGATCCGGCCGGACTGACTGTTGCAGGCGGCGTGCTGTATTTCGTTCTCGATGACGGCGTGCACGGCCGCGAGCTGTGGCGCAGCGATGGCACTGCCACCGGCACTGCGCTGGTAGCCGACATCAATACAGGACCTGCCGATTCATGGCCCCACTCACTGGTGGCTGTAGCCGATACCGTTTACTTCGCCGCCTCCGATCCCGTAGCGGGTACGGAGTTGTGGCGCACCGACCCCCAACTGGGTGCGGTTCGGGTTCGGGACATTCGACCGGGCAATGCGGATTCCTCGCCGGCGCGCCTGACAGCCCATGCCAACATGCTGTATTTCACCGCTGACGACGGCACCCATGGCGAAGAACTGTGGCGTAGTGACGGAACCGCAGCGGGTACGGTGCTGGTGGCGGACATCGACCCCGGGACTGCCGACGGATTGCCAGCCAGTCTGTTCTCCGCCGGTGACGCACTGTATTTCAGCGCTGACGATGGCCACAGCGGTCGCGAGCTTTATCGCACAGATGACGCCGGCACGACTCAGCTCGCTGATCTGAACCCTGGGGCGCCGGGATCGTATCCGGCGGCTATGACGCTACACCAGGGAAGTCTCTATTTCGTGGCGCGCGACACCATCGCCGGGCGTGAACTATGGCGCTTTGACAACACCGGTGTAACCCGAATTACCGACCTGCAACCCGGCCCGGCTGACTCGTCTCCGCAAAAGCTGGTCAGCCACGATGGCCTGCTCTATTTCACAGCGGATGACGGCATCCATGGCGAAGAGTTGTGGCGAACTGATGGCAGCGCCGCCGGCACCGAGCTGGTCGCTGATCTTGCACCCGGTGGTGACGATGCTTTTCCAGGCCGTGTAGCAGCACTGGGCAACCAGTTGATGTTCAGCGCGGACGACGGCGCCAGTGGCCGCGAGCTTTGGTCGCTCAACGCCGATGGCACTACTCAGCTACTGGATCTTTCGCCCGGCGCGGAGGGTTCGTTCCCACATCAGCTTCGATCGCTGGCTGATGGACTGTATTTCAACGCGACGACGCCACTCACCGGTAGTGAGTTGTATCGCCTGCAAGATTCGCAAACGGAGTAAAACAATGAACCGCAATTTACTGCTGGCCGTACCGGTGTCGCTGACTCTGGCGGCACTTGCACCGTATCACCTCGCTTATGCCGATGACGACGACGATGACGATTCAGGCAACAACCTGGTCATCACCGAAGTCATCGTCGACTATGACGGCATTAACAATCCTGCTGCGCTCACAATACTGGGTGAAAACTTTCCGTCGGCAAACAAGTTGCGCGTTGCGCTTGGCGGAGCTGAAGTGACACCGAGCTTTTCATCGCCAGACGAGATCCAGGTAATGCTGCAGGGCTTTCCGGCGGCGGATTACCTGCTCACGGTCTATCGCAACAAAAAAGGGCCAGTCTGCCAACACCCGCCATCGAAGTACTGTGACGAGTACGACCTGACTCTCGGTGCTGTGGGACCACAGGGGCCCGCAGGACCGATCGGCCCCCAGGGTCCACAAGGTGACGCGGGACCCGCTGGACCGAAGGGTGACCAGGGTCTTGCCGGCCCACCGGGACCCCAGGGCGACCCCGGTCCAACGGGACCACAAGGTGACCCGGGACCCGTTGGCCCGCAGGGAGCACAAGGGAACACCGGTCCAGCTGGACCGCCGGGGCCGAAAGGGGATATGGGCAATGCCGGTCCACCGGGACCACAAGGGAACACCGGACCCGCTGGACCTCCGGGGCCGAAAGGGGATATGGGCAATGCCGGTCCACCGGGACCACAAGGAAATACCGGACCCGCTGGACCTCCGGGGCCGCAAGGCAACACCGGACCGGCTGGACCACCGGGACCGCAAGGTAACACCGGGCCTGCCGGACCTCCGGGGCCGCAGGGCAACACCGGACCAGCGGGGCCAACTGGACCCCAGGGCCCGCAAGGACCTCAGGGGCCGTCCCAGCCACACTACGCTTTCATGGCTGGCCGTGCCGCGGTTACTAACCAGTGTGTCAGCGGCGGGACTATCGGGACTATCGACTTCTCCCCTGGCGCCTTCAATTTCAACGACGGTGGTGGATTCAGTTACGCAACCGATCGATTCACCCCGCCGCAGTCTGGCGTATATCAGTACAACGTCGCCATAGGCTATGTAAATGCCACCCCTGGTTCAGTACTGCAGATTTTTCTGCGCAGCGGCGGCGGTGACATGACCCGGTACGAGACAACAGACCTGGCCCAGGAGTCGGGCACGATTAGCTTGTCGGTGGTACACAAGGGCGGCGGGCCCGTGTGGATTGAGTTTTACAACAGCAGTCCGATTTGCTACTCGCGATTCACCAGCCAGTTCAGTGGACATCTCGTCTACACCAACTAGCTGGAAACGGGGACAGTGACCTTAATTAATTAGGGTCACTGTCCCATTGGCAATCACGGCTAGCGCTGGATGTTGAAGGTGAACTTGTTTTGCACGCCAGGTACATCGACGGGCTCGCCGTCCACATATCGGGGTGCGTAGCGGAATCGCCTGGCGGCTTCAAGCGACGGCTCGGCGAAAAGATCCGATCCTTGCGAAGCGACCACCGTGGGTGAACGCACGACCCCGTTTTTATCCACGGTGTACTCGACAATCACGTAACCCTGCTGTCCACGCTGAAGAGCGGCTATGGGATAAGCCGGTGCCATCTTAAAGATCGGCTGGTAATCCTGCGTGCTCACCCACGGCGTCATGCGGCCAATGGCCTGGCAATAAGTTGTGGCCTGATCACTGTCACCGCTGCGCTCATAAATCTCAACCAGTAGCCCGAGCGCCTTCAGTTCATGATTGCGCGCGTTCTGATCATTCGACAGCACGGGTAAAGCATCCAGCAACAAGCGCTCGGCTGGCTTGTTCTTCGACGTGGCGATGTGAAAACGTGCCAGGGTTAGCCGGGCAACCGCCGTCTTGACATGCTCCGCTCCAAGCAGCTTTTCGTAATCCTCGACCGCGCTTGCCAGGTACCTGTTGGCCAGTTTCGACGCCGACAGGATCATAAGATGCAGGCCGGCTTCTCGCCGTAAGTCGGCCGCCTGTAATGGTTCGTCGTGCTCTACGGCGATCTCGATCGCTCGGTCGTAGAATTTTTTCTGGCGGTTCGCTTGCTGAAATTTCGCATGCGCGTCTCCAAGGCCCATCAGGACCGGAATTAACTCCGGGCTCTTCTTGCCGTGCTCACGCTCCAGGATCCTGAGCGCGTCTGTCAGCGCAGACCTGGCCAGTGGGTCGTTGCGCGAAAATGCCGCCAGGTAGCGGCCAACGCGTAATGCGATTTCGGCGTAGCCCGATTCGTCGTCGGGCCGATGTGCCTTGTGCAGTTGCAGCGCCCGTTGCGCTGTCTCGCGCGAGCCCCGCCCGGCTTGCGATTCGCCCAGCGCTACCAGTAGCGGGACGAGCTCAAAAGCGTCTTCGCCATGAATCCCCTCAGCGGCCACCAGGGCGTTACCCAGCACCCCATTCGCGTCTTGCAGGTGCCCAACCTTTAACAGCATGTAGCCGTAGTTAGTCGCGTGTGGCAGCGCAAGCTCGCTACCCTCCCCGTGCCGCTCCAGGGCCAGCTCGTGGGCGCGCCTGGCACTACGTAATGCACCCTCGACGTCGTCTTCCGCTATGGCCGCTCGCATCGCCTCGTAGGCCGCATGCACCGGGTCCGGTTCCGCCAGCACGGCGCCGGTTAACAACGCTAACAATCCAGCCGTGATGAGTCTTGCCCACATGCCTTGCTCCGGGAAAGAAAAACCTGTTGAGTATGGAAAGTGAGTTGTAGAAGTATAAACCCTTTCACTGAAAGGCCACCCAATCCACCCCGGAACACAACCCATGTCGAAATTAACTTTAATCGGGAAACGGGGACAGTGACCAAAATCAATTACAGTCACTGTCCCCCGAGGATCACGGTCTGATATGGCGAATCGCTCTCACTTTAAACTCGCATCGATTCTGCTGGTGGGAATTGTATTGGCCGTTTATCTCCTGCAGCGTCACCAGGCAGACAGCAGTG
>JABDKV010000253.1 GCA_013002045.1 Gammaproteobacteria bacterium | reverse complement strand
ACCTGTTCGGTACACCGCAACGGGTTGCACTGGGCATGGGCCGGGAGTCAGTCAGCGAACTGCGCGAGATCGGTGAAGTGCTGGCTTTTTTGAAAGAACCCGATCCGCCCGGTGGCGTGCGCGACGCGTGGCAACAGTTGCCGATATTCCGCAAAGTGCTCGATATGGCGCCAAAAAAGCGCCGTGACGGTCCGTGCCAGGCAGTTATAACCGAGGGCGACGATGTCGATCTGGGGTCGCTGCCGATCCAGACCTGCTGGCCCGGAGATGCCGGACCACTGGTGACATGGGGCCTGACCGTTACCCGTGGACCGAAACGCGCACGACTCAACCTCGGTATCTACCGTCAGCAGGTGATCGGCCGCAACAAGCTCATCATGCGCTGGCTTGCCCATCGTGGCGGCGCACTCGATTTCCAGGACTTTGTTGCCGCCAATCCTGGAGAAGGCTTTCCTGTCGCTGTCGCTCTCGGCGCCGATCCGGCGACCATACTGGCGGCGGTAACACCGGTGCCGGACCGCATATCGGAGCTGGCATTTGCCGGCTTGTTGCGCGGTGCCCGTACCGAGGTCGTCAAGTGCGTCGGCAATGACCTGCTGGTGCCAGCGTCGGCCGAGATCGTACTCGAAGGCGTGATTCACCCGGGCGAGGTCGCCGACGAAGGGCCGTTTGGCGATCACACCGGTTATTACAACGAGGTCGAGCGATTTCCGGTATTCACAGTGGAGCGCATCACCGCGCGCGAGCAACCGATTTACCACAGCACTTACACCGGGCGCCCGCCGGATGAGCCTGCCGTGCTCGGCGCCGCGCTGAACGAGGTTTTCGTACCGCTGCTGCGCAAGCAGTTTCCCGAGATTGTCGATTTCTACCTGCCGCCGGAAGGTTGCTCTTATCGCCTGGCCGTTGTCAGCATCGACAAACAATATGCCGGCCATGCTTATCGCGTCATGATGGGAGTGTGGTCATTCCTGCGCCAGTTCATGTACACCAAGTTTGTGATCGTTACCGACGACGACGTCAATGTGCGCGACTGGAACGATGTAATCTGGGCGATGACGACGCGGGTCGATCCGGCGCGTGACACTGTCATAGTCGAAAACACGCCAATCGATTACCTCGACTTTGCCTCACCGCGAGCGGGCCTGGGCTCGAAAATCGGTATCGACGCGACTAACAAACTGCCTGGCGAGACCGATCGCGAGTGGGGCCGGCCGATCGAGATGGATCGCGCAGTGCGTGAGCGTGTCGATGCGCTGTGGGACTCATTCGACATCGATTGAAACATTGCTGCGATGCAGCGCGCACCGATGCGCCGCTCCGTACATAATCACTGTGTCAAATACAGCGCGCGTCTGGTGAAAGGGGGACTGCATGCGCCACATCATGGTCATGAACCCAAAAGGTGGCTGCGGGAAGAGCACACTCGCAACCAATATCGCTTCGTATTTTGCCAGTGAGGGCAAGTCCGTCGCCCTGGCGGATTACGATCCGCAAAGATCAAGCCTGGACTGGCTCGAGCTGCGACCGGATGACCGACCGGACATCGTAGGTCTTGATGCCTATGCCGAGGGGTTGCGGCACGTACCGCGCAACGCCGATTTTGTCATTCTCGATGCACCGGCACGGTCGCATGGCAAGGAACTGACAAACCTGGTCAAGCATGCCGAGACCATCATCGTGCCGGTTATGCCATCGCCGATCGATATGCAGGCGACGACGCGGTTTGTCGAGGAGATCCGGCATGTCGGTAAGGTAGAGCGGCATGCGGTACGTATCGCGCTGGTTGCCAACCGGGTAAAGGAAAACACCGTCATATTCGACAAGCTGGACGAGTATCTCGAGAACCAGCGTGTCCCCTATATTGCGGCGTTGCGTGAAGCGCAGAATTACATCCGGGCTTATACACGCGGACTGGGTATTTTCGAGTTGCCGGAGTACCTGGCGTGGCCGGACTGGGAGACATGGGATCCGTTGATCGAGTGGCTGGAAAGTCGCCGGTCAATCCCGACCAAACGCTAGCCAGGCAGCTTCTCGCAAAATTGTTGCGTCCCGACTTCGTGTTCCCCGTAGGAGCGGCTTCAGCCGCGATGGATCGCGCAGCGATCCGTAGGAGGGACTTCAGTCCCGACCTCTTTCCAACGCAAAAGTACCGACCCCTCACTTGGAAGGCCTGGCCGAACGATGCGTCGCAGTTCCTGGGGGGTTCTGATTTTAGAAAGAATCGCGGCTGAAGCCGCTCCTACGGGGGGAGGGAGGCGCGGATGCCGGCGCGTGGGTCCGGGTAGCGTAGTTCGACCTTGAGGCGCTCGCGCATGCAGGTGTTGTCGAGGCGGCGGGATTCGGCCAGGAACGACCAGCGCATCGCAGTGAATTCCTTGCGGGCCTGGTCTAACGGTATTTCCCGCGGTGGCGGCAAACCGGCTTCGGTGGCTACCAGTCGCGTGAACTCGGTACTGCTCATATGGTTGCCGTCGCAGACGTTCACGACAGCCGGTGGCGTGGCCAGTGTTGCAGCCTGGACGCAGCAGCTGACGAGGTCATCGATATGGATGCGGTTGCCCGGCCCGGCATCCTCGGCGCGTAGCACCGGTGTCCGACGTCGCAGTCGTTCCAGTGGTAAGCGGCCGGGTCCATAAATGCCGCTGACGCGCAGGATCACCTGCTGGCGATTGTGGTCGCGACTCCAATCCTGCAACGCCTGTTCGGCGGCGACCCGGCGCAGGGCACGTGCGGTTTGCGGGGCCGGTTCGCGGCTCTCATCCACCAGCGCACCATCGCAATCTCCATAGACGCCGCTGGTACTGATGTAGACCACTCGCGGGTTGCCATGCAGGTTGGCGAGGAAGGCGGAAAAGGTAGGGTCGTCCTCACCGGCAGTCGGTGGCGGTGCCAGATAGATGATCGTCGCGTCGGCATCGATCTGGCTTGTTGCAGCCGCGGTGTCGAGCTCAGCGATAATCTTGTCGAAATTATCATCGAGACTGTCCACAGATGCTGCACGGCGGGCGATAACGGTCACCGCACCCTGTTGCAGCAGACGCGCAGCGAGCCTGCGCCCGGTGTAACCGGCGCCGGCGATGACAAACTGCGTCTTCATCAGGCCGATGCGCCGTTATCGGGGACCGTTGTCTCCTCGTCTTCTTCGTTATCGCTGACAACGACTGCAGGTAGTGTCGACTCCACCCGGCCCGTTGCCAGTGCCAGGCCCTTGCGGAACGCAATGGCGGCTTCGTCAGCGTCGCCGGTTTCTGTCAGCAAAGCGCCATACACCTGGTAGGCACCCGGGGACGGGTCTACCTTGATGGCGTCGGCGAGGTAGCCGCGTGCCTTGTCATGATCACCGGCACGCAGGCTTAGTCGTCCCGCAGCGAGTAGCAGTGCAGGCTCAGACGGGCGTGTCCGCAACCAGCCCTCGACATTGGCCAGCAGCGTGGTGGCATCGACAGTCTCGAGTTGCGAATAAAGATCGACCAGTTCAGCGTCGTAGCGTTTGCGTATAGCCTTGCGCAGGGCCTGTTCCGCTTTCATCTGCTCACCGCTGCGGTTGAGCGCGGCCACATACTCCTTGAACAGCCCACCCGATTTACGTAACGCCTTGGGCACCGCCTGCCAGTGTCGTTCGACCGCCGAGCTGTCACCGCTGCTGCTGTTGTGCTCGAGCAAGCGAGACCAGGTGCGCTCGGCCAGTTCATCGACTTCATCCGCTGTCATGGCTTTGCGTTTGCGTAGTTGTGGTAACAACTCGCGCAAGTTGTCCCAGTCACCGAGTCGCTCGTAAATCGACGCCAGTAAGGCCAGCGCCTGCGGATGTCCGGGTGACTGCTCTTCCAGTCGACGCAGCGTTGCCAGCGCGCGCTCGTCATCGCCTTCGCTGGCTTGCAACTGTGCCTGTGTCAGCAGCACTGCGCGCGCTGCCTTGTCGTCACTTTCGTAAGCCATCATGAGCCAGTTGTCGCGACGCTCGATTGCTCCCTGTTCCTGCGCCGCCCGCGCCGCGCCCAGGTAATTCAGCACCGGGGTATCGCTCTTGTGCGCGCTTTCGGCCAGCAGTCGCTCGGCTCGCTTGTGATTACCTTCCGCTGCCTCGACCAGTCCAAGTTTCAGTTTCTTGCGCGCCTGGTTATTCCGATAGCGACCCGTCGCGCGACCCAGATCGACCGGCGCTTGCAGCAGCCGCAACAGCAGGCGCACGCCGAGATAGGCCAGTACCGCGAATAACAGTAATCCCGGCACTGATAACTCAACCGCGTAGCCGCGGAAGTGCAGCAGCACGTAGCCTGGGTCGGCCATGAAAAAGTGCGCCATGAATGTCGCACCGAGCAGGACCGCTACCAGAATCAACCCGCGTGTCACGCAGCATCTCCGTCTGTAGTCGCGCCACTGAGTCGCAGTTGTCGCAGCGAACCCGAGATGTCAGGTAACTCAGGCGCGATTTCCTCGGTCTCGAGTCGGGTGAGTGTTTGTATCGCGCCTTCGACGGCGGCAGCATCGGTCTGGAAATGCGTTGTGATCCAGCCGCGTGCGGTGCGCAGACTTTCGCGATAGTTGGTCGAATCGCCGCGTAGCAGCGACAGCCGGGCGGTCTGTATCTGCAGTTCCAGGTTGCGTCGCAGGAAAAACTCCTCGTCGCGCGATAACAGCGGCGTAGCTTCTTCGTCGGTGCGCTTGACGCTGATCATGTCGGAAAAGGCACCGAATACCGCAGACTTCGCCTTGTCCAGTGCAGAGTCGCCTTCGACTTCGGGGTCGCCCGATGAAAATGGTTCGGGTGTGCTGTTGACCAGCGGTAATTCCTCGACCCGCCGCGCCAGGCCATTCAATGTGTGCGCGATGCCTTCTATATCGGGTCGCGGCACCGCACGTAGTGCTTCAATCTCTGCGGCCAGCTGCTGCCGTACACGGAACAGGGCCGGATCGCCAAGCGATTCGAGCCGGTCATCGGCGGCCAGCAGGGCAGCGAGAGCGGCATCGGGGTCACGCGCAAATTGCAGACGGCTGTTGGCTGCCTGCAAAAAGTACTCGGTCTCGGCCCGGATCCAGTTGTCCCGGGCTGTTGCCGAGACCCCGCGGACATCGTCTATAGATTTCTCGACACCCTGTACGCGGGCATTGAATGTCGCCAGGCTGTCCTGCACATCTTCTATTTCGGCGGCCACGCGGCCACTGGTGCCGAGCAACTGCGAGGTGCGGCTGGTGCTCTCATCCAGCTTGCCGCTGAGTTCGCTTATCTGCTGCTCGAGGCTGGCCACCTCGGCGTTGGCGGTAGCCAGCGCGGTGGTCGCCACTGCATCCTGCTGTTGCTGCTGCCACCACATCCAGGCAACGGCAGCCAGCGCGGCAATCGATAACAGGATCGACAACAGCCCGAACAGGGTGCCACCGCGCCTGACCGGTGCAGTTGGTACGACGGTGTCGGGCTCGGCCACGTGCTCGGTCGCGGGCTCGGTCGCGGGCTCGTCGTTGTCTGCAGTTTCCACCGCGTCGGCGTCTGCATCCGTTGCCGGCAGCGTCTCGGCTGTCGGGGTTTCGTCGGGTTGTACGTTATTCGTCATGCTCCGTTCCGTCACCGCCGGGTGAGTATTCCCATGCCAGTTACTCAGTGTCTCAACCAGGGCCTCGTCATCGGGTCCTGGAGCGACCAGCGCCGCATGTGTAAAGCCCAGCGCCGCCGCCTTCTTCGCGACACGCTCGCTGGCTGTCACCAATTGCGCTGCTAGTAAACCATCCAGTGTGGGACCATCCGCAAGTTCGTACAGGTTAACAAGTGTTTCGGCGCTGGTCGCGGTTACCGCATCAATGTTGCCCGCGGCCAGCTGTACCGCGATCTCGTCGTCCAGTTCGTCGGGCCTGTCGCGTGTGTAAACCTCTGCATAGCTGACGTCGGCACCGCGGTTTTGCAGTTCGCGACCGAGTATTGCGCGACCACCGCGACCACGGAAGATGACCAGGCGTTTGCCCGTCAGGTCGCCAAACACCGGCTCGCGCAAAAGAGCCTCGCTGGTAAAGCCATGCGCAGCCCGGATATCACACGGCAGGCCCGCGTCGGCCAGCGCGCGCGCCGTCGACGGACCAATCGCGGCGATTTGCGGTCGCGGCGCATCCTGCGGTACGAAACGGACCCCATTTTCGACCGCGTTGGTGCTGATAAAAATCGCAATGTCGTAATCGCGGATATCACCAATCTGCTGGCGTATCTCGCTATCGTCATCGCGTGCCTCGATCTCGAGCGCGGCAAAGCGCAGCGCCGTGCCGCCACGCTCTTCGATCAGCCGCGCCATGTTACCGGCCTGGTGACGCGGACGTGTAACCAGCACGGTCAGGCCATCAAGCTCAGTGCCCATAGGTCGCTTCCACAGAGTCAAGCAGGCTGCGTGCACCATGACGCAACATGCGGTTGGCGGCTTCGCGACCGACCTTTATGGCATCGGGTCCGCGAGCGGTGGCGCTGATCGCATCGGAGCCATCGGGGTGCGCGAGGATCGAGTGCAGCACGATTTCGGTTTCGTCCATCCACGCGTGGGCGGCCAGTGGCGAAGTACAGTTCGCGGCCAGCGTTGCGGTGACTTCGCGTTCGGCCGTCACCGCACGTCGTGTCGGCTCATGCTCGATTGCCTGCAATAACGTCAGCAAATCGCCATTGTCTTCCCGGCACTCGATACCGATAGCACCCTGGCCGGCGGCGGGCAGGCACAGTGCTGCCGGCAGGATATCTGCGACATGCTGATCGAGCCCGAGGCGTTCGAGCCCGGCCAGCGCCAGCACAATGGCATCGAAGTCCTGATCCGTCAGCTTTGCCAGCCGTGTTTCGACGTTGCCACGAATCGGTTCGATCCGCAGGTCGGGTCGGGCCAGCCGTAATTGCGCCGCCCGACGCAGGCTCGAGGTGCCGACGCGTGCTCCCTCGGGCAAGGCATCGAGTGCGGTACCTGCGAGTACGTCACGTGGGTCGTGACGTTCGAGTATGGCGGCAATACAGAATCCGTCCGGCAATTCAGCCGGGACATCTTTCATCGAGTGTACGGCGATATCGGCACGACCATCGATCATCGCATGCTCGAGTTCCTTGATGAACAGGCCTTTGCCACCGATCTTCGCCAGGCTTACATCGAGGCGCTCGTCGCCCTGGGTGGTCATTGGCACCAGTTCGACCTGCAACTGCGCGTGCGCCGTGCGCAACAAGTCGGCCACATGTTCGCTCTGCCACAGCGCGAGGCGGCTTTGGCGCGTGGCTATACGCAGGTGCATCAGCCGGCGCGCAGGCGACGACGGACAGCGGGGGCGTGACGGCGGCTGACGGCGAGTCGTTCGTCGCACTCACGAAAAACGGCGTAATACTTGCCGTCAGCCTGGCGTTCGAGTGTCTGCAGGTGCCGCACTGCGGCCAGCGCATTGCGATGCAGACGCACAAAGTCGTTGCCAAACTCGTCTTCGAGTGCTTTGAGAGATTCGTCGATCAAGACTTCACCATCACCGTGTCGCACCGTAGTGTACTTCTGATCGGCATGGAAATAGAAAATATCCCGGACCGGGACTAATTCGAGACCGTCACGGACCCGCGCGCAGATGTGCGTGCGCGGGGTAACAACCTCGTCCTCACCAGCCAGGCCGCTGAGCTGGGCACGTGTCGGTCGGGCCGCGCGCTTTAATGTTCGTTCCAGTCGTTCGCGCCGGACCGGCTTCAGCAGGTAACCGACGGCCTGGGCGTCAAATGCCTCGATAGCGTGTTCGTCGTACGCGGTCGTAAAAATGACCGCGGGCGGGCGCTCGAGTGTCGCCAGGTGATGGGCTGCCTCAATACCGCTGATTCCGGGCATGCGGATATCCATCAGCACCACATCGGGCTCGAGTTGTTGCACGGCCTCGATGGCGGCACGGCCATTGGCAGCCTCACCGGCAACCTCGACACCGTCGAGCGCCTGCAGCAGGCGCTCGAGACGACGGCGCGCCGGTGCTTCGTCATCGACAATGAGCACCTTCACAGCGTTGACCCGGGTAGTCTCAGTGTTACGCAAAAGTCGTCATCGGTGGCCTCGATATCGAGACTGGCCTGGCCGCCAAAGGCCAGTTCGAGTCTTTGCGCAACATTCTGCAGTGCCATCTGGTTGCCACCGGTACGCCGCGGTACGTCGCGACCGACCGGGTTCATTATAGAGATGACTATTCGCTCGCCCTCGGTGCGACCCTCAATGGTGACCGTGCCGCCGTCGGGCAGCGGCTCGATACCATGATAGATGGCGTTCTCGAGCAACGGCTGTACCGTCAGACCCGGAATCAGTGCCCGCATCGGCAATTCGTCGATTTTCCACTCGACCTGCAATCGATCGCCGAGACGTAGTTGTTCGATACGTTCGTATATCCGCGCCATTTCGAATTCTTCGCGCAGGTATACCAGTTGCTTGCCTTCAGCCAGGCTTGCACGGAACAGGTCGGCCAGGTCTTCAACGACCTGCTCGGCAATCTCGGGGTCAGTCCGGGTAAGCGAGGCAATGGTGTTCATACTGTTGAACAGGAAATGCGGACGAATACGGGCCTGCAAGGCCTGGATACGGGAGCGCGCCTCCATTTGTACATTACGCCGCCATTGGTGCGCGACATAAAAATATCGCAGCATCAGTGCGCCGACGATACCGCTGATAGCGACGTTGCGCAGCACAAACTGCCAGTGGGTGGTCGGGAACATGTCACCGGCGATACCACCGGTGCGACTGAGGTAATACTGACCGGCCCACCAGGCGGCTTCGGACACTACCGCCGCGGTGACCATTAGCAATAACAGGCTAATGACGGTCACCTGGAGGGTGTCCCGGCGGCGTAACAGCGGTTGTGCACGACACATTACGAAGGCGCTGCCGAGCCCGACCCACAGCAGAAACATGGAGGCACGGGCCAGATCGATCCAGAACAGTGTCGTGCCTGGTTGTCGCGCCAGTGTCAGCATCAGCGCCAGCAACTCGGCCAGCAAAACGATGGCGATAGTCATCGGGGCCGAACAGAAGTCCGGCAGATAACTGTCGTCGCTGGTTACAGGTGTGGCGGGCCTGGTGGCCAATCCGGTGGCTACCGACCCGCGAACGGGTTCACGAGGTGCTGTTGCACCACTTGTCGACATCAGCCTGGGCCGTGGACTTGCGTTGCTCGACCTCGTCCTCGCTGAGATAACGACGTTCACCATCGGGCATCGGCTCGTAGATTCGGGTCGCGCTCATCAGGCTGGCCATGGATCGCTTCGCAATATCGCAATTGCTCCTGCGCTTCGCTTCGCGCTCGGCCTCGAGGCGCTCGCGCTCGGCTTCGTCGGCGACGACCATGCCGGCGGTGGCTGCATCGTCAGCCGGTGCGTTGAGACTGGCAATGCGCTCGGGATCGGTCCGTTGCGACTCGATATCGATTTTTTCAGCGGCGACCGCAGGGGGCTTGTCGGAATAATGGACGTTGTCGCCATCGACCCACTTGTATATATCGGCCCCGGCCGCAGCCGCAGCAAGGGACAGGATCGATAACAGGAATAGACGGGCCATGATCACTACTACACTCCGGTCTGACCGGTTCCACTGATTAAGTTAAGTGAAAACCGGCTCTTTTGAAAGTAGACCGATGATATAGCCTTGCAGGGGAGCCAGACGCGACCTGCATCACACCGCGGCAGCCCCGCGGTGTGAACAACGGTGTCTCAGATGGCCTGGGCCCCGGTTTCGCCGGTGCGGATGCGAACAGCCTGCTCGATCGTGGTCACAAAGATCTTGCCATCGCCGATTTTGCCGGTGCGGGCGGTGGTCGATACAGACTCAATGACCTGCTCGACGATCTCCTCGGCTACCGCCATTTCGAGTTTCATCTTGGGCAGGAAATCGACCACGTACTCGGCTCCCCGATACAACTCGGTATGACCCTTCTGGCGGCCAAAGCCCTTGACCTCGGTGACGGTAATCCCCTGCACGCCGATCTCCGATAACGCCTCGCGGACGTCGTCGAGCTTGAACGGCTTGATGATGGCAGTAACCAGCTTCATGTAATGCTCTCCAGGTTGGCGGGTTTTAGGCATATTGAGTTCCGACCACTAATGCACGAGCTGTGCCAGCCTGCCAATGCCCGGCAAAACGGGGACTTGCAGCCAGCCGCCTGATTGCGGCTGCACTGCGATGGTGCGCACCGGCGCGGCGCCGCGTTAAACTGGCGCGATGATAGACCCGAAAATGATAGATGACCTGGCGCGCCGGCTGTCCGGGTCGTTGCCCGAAGGCCTGCGTTCGCTACGCACCGAGCTCGAGCAGAACATGCGGCCTGTGCTGCAGTCCGCGCTGGGAAAACTCGACCTGGTGACGCGCGAGGAGTTTGACGTGCAAAGCGAGGTTCTGGCGCGGGCGCGGCTGCAACTGGACCAGCTCGAGCAGACCGTCGCCGAGCTGCGCACGAGGCTCGAAAACCAGTCAAACTAGCCAGTTAATCGGCTGGGCGGGCACGGGCGCCGGCCGCTTTAATCGGTTCATGAACCGGGCGACCCTTTTGAGCCGCGCACAGGCAGGACTGCAGTCACCCGAGGTCCGCATCGAGGCGCACCTGGCCGGTGGTCTCAAGCGTTTCAGTATTGTTGGCCTGCCCGCCAAGGCCGTCACCGAGAGTCGTGACCGCGTGCGTGCGGCCATAGTCAATTCCGGCTTCCGCTTTCCCGACGGGCGCCTGACCGTCAATCTCGCACCTGCCGACATTCCCAAGGAAGGCGGACGCTTCGACTTGCCCATTGCGCTCGGGGTGCTGGCCGCTTCCGGACAGTTGCCGGTCGAAGCGGGAATTTGGCATCGCCACGAGTTTTACGGTGAGCTGTCGTTACACGGCGGGCTGCGCGGTTTCCGCGGTGCGCTGCCGGTGACACTGGCCGCCCGGCGCAGTGCCCGGCTGCTGGTCATGCCACGCGAGAATCGCGACGAAATTACTGTCGTAGCCGGTAGCGAAGTCGCTACAGCGGACGACCTGTTGCAGGTCGTCGCCCACCTTCTCGATCGACAACGGCTCGATGTCGAGCGCAGCACCTCACCCCCGGCAGCGCAGCGGGCGCACCCCGATCTTGCTGATGTTCGCGGACAGTTCGCGGCCCGACGTGCGCTCGAGGTCGCAGCGGCCGGCCGTCACAGCCTGTTGCTTATCGGTCCACCCGGCACTGGCAAGACGATGCTGGCAATGCGCCTGATCGGGCTGCTGCCCGAACTCGATGAAGACGAGGCACTGGCTACGGCCGCGCTACAGTCGCTGACCCGCCAGGGCTTCGATCCGGCCACCTGGAAGCGCCGCCCGTTTCGCGCGCCGCATCACAGTGCCTCGGCAGTCGCCCTGGTCGGGGGTGGCGCCGACCCGCGCCCGGGGGAGATTTCGCTGGCTCACAATGGCGTGTTATTTCTCGACGAGCTGCCGGAATTTCGCCGCGATGTGCTCGAAGTACTGCGGCAGCCACTGGAGTCAGGCTGGATCACGATTTCCCGTGCCGCACGGCAGACGGATTTCCCTTGTCGCTTCCAGCTGGTAGCTGCGATGAACCCGTGTCCGTGTGGTTATCGCGGCGATCCGCAGGTGACCTGCTTTTGCGGCAGTGCCCAGACCCAGCGTTATCGGCAGCGCATCTCCGGGCCGTTGCTCGATCGCATCGATCTGCAGGTCGAGGTGCCGCGTACAGAGCGCGCGTTGTTGCGGGCGGATGCCGCCAGCGGTGAAAACAGTGCCAGCGTGCGTGAACGGGTTATGGCCGCTCGCGCGAGGCAATACGCTCGTCAGGATGCATGTAATGCCACAGTCGATGAGGCTGCGATCAGTGCGCATTGCGCAGTGGATGCCGACGGTGATCGTCTCTTCGAAAAAGCCATGAATCACTACGCGCTGTCATCGCGCGCGTACAACCGGATCCTGCGCGTCTCGCGTACGATTGCCGATCTTGCCGGAGCCGACCGTATCGCTGCCAGTCACGTAGGCGAAGCGCTTGGCTATAGGCTGTTGGACAGGCAAACCGGACAGGCCTGACACGCTGCGTGTTTAACCCAGTTCGAAAGTCTTGCGTGAGCTGGCGTCGCGCCGCAATTTTGTGAATCCGGAGAATTCCCATGGTCGCACCGCGAGCACCGTGCTTACGCCGTACTTCTGTGACATCGGCAGGGCAGCGTCGCTCTGACACAGGTCATCGAACTCACGTGCCAGTGCATTGATACGGCGATGCAGTGCCAGCACAGAATGTCGGCTGAGCATGCCGCCGGCAAAGCGCATATGTTCGCCCGGCTTGTCGAAGCGGCTACTGAAAAATTCGGTCTGTACCTTCTGATGAAAAAACCGCTGCACAGGCCCGCTTTTGCGCCATGAAAAATTTCGTGCCGTCAGCTTGCGTATCCGATCACCGGGCTGCACCTCGATAATGCGCAATCGATTCAGGCGGTATAGCAACTGCATCATTTCGTTGCGCTCAATGGCGAAGGTTGCCGTGATCTCGTTCGGTTGCCAGTTGTTGACGATCAGGTAGGTCAGCAGCAGCAGCTTCGGGTGGGCGAGTAACTGCCGTTCCTGCTCCTCGGTGAGTTCGGTAATCGGTTCTTTCTCGCGGGCGGCGATTTCGATGAGATCGGCCACACCGATACCGAGTGCGTCGCAGACCTGGTCAAGTCGCTGCAATGTAAAGCGGCCGGTCGAGAACAGGCGCTTGATCGAAGCTTCACTGAGTTCCAGTTGCTCACCCAGTTCGCGATAGGTCATGCCAGCGCTGCGCAGGACCTGCTTGAGGGCATCGACGATTGCGCGGGCGTCACTCATTATGTCAACTCACTGGTCAGAAAGTATCGCTAAATAATACCAGACAGTGGGTTAGCTTAGACTTTTTCGGATTCAGTAGCGTACAGCAATACCAGGGTGCAGCATCAGCGCCACGCTTCAGGTTATTTGGGGTCCGCCCATGACTGTCATTCTCGCTGTATTGCTGGTTGCCCTGTTGATGCTGCTGCTCGAACGGGTCCGCCCGGGCCGGCGCTGGCCCCAGGTTAAAGGCTTCTACCCGCGAGCCGTCCTGCTCAATGCCGTCCAGGCCGGGTTTGTCCTGATCGCCGGCCTGGCATGGGACCGCTGGTTCGACGCGGCCGCACTGTGGCACCTCGATGCGTCGCTCGCGCTCCAGGTCGTCTGGGGCTACCTGCTGATTACCTTCGTCTATTACTGGTGGCACCGGATGCGGCACGAGAATGTTTTTCTGTGGCGCTGGTTACACCAGGTCCACCACAGCCCGGCGCGACTCGAAGTCGTGACCAGTTTCTACAAGCACCCACTGGAGATCGGACTGAACAGCGTCCTCTCCAGTCTACTGCTCTATCTCGTACTGAGCCTGTCACCGCTGGCCGCGACCATCACCAGCGCCATTACCGGCCTGGCGGAACTGTTCTATCACTGGAACGTCCGTACCCCACACTGGCTCGGTTACCTGTTCCAGCGTCCCGAGAGTCACTGTGTACACCACGCCCGCGGCTGGCATCGACTCAACTATTCCGACCTGCCGTTGTGGGACATGTTGTTTGGCACGTTTTACAACCCGCGTGGTGAAGACTTCGAATGCGGCTTCGATGCCGACCGCGAACGGCACCTGCTCAGCATGTTGTTGGGTCGTAACGTTAATCGATCGGAGGCCATTTCATGAAATACAAGATCATCGCTACGCTCCTGGTCAGCGTCGGCAGCCTGCAGATGATTGGCGATCTCGCAGGAATCGACTGGCTCAAGGGTCTGGGTGCAGCAACCGGGGCCTCACCGGCGCCGAAAGTCTTTACTGCGCACAACGGTTTCGAAACGTTCTCGTCGGAGTTCTATTTTGAGTACGACGACAATGGCACGTTGCGACGCGAACGCATGACGGCCGCGCGCTACCGTGGCCTGCGTGGGCCCTACAACCGGCGCAATGCTTACGGTGCCGCGCTCGCCTACGGCCCTTTGCTGCAGACGGGCGAACATACGGCGGCGATGTTCGCCAGTGTCAGTGACTACGCATTTTGCGATCCCGCCACTGCCCGGCATGAACTCGATATCGGGCCGGGCAAGGTGCGCGTGGTGCTGCAGCCACGGGCTGCAGTCCCGGATGAGCTGCCCTTGTCTTTTGAGGTGAACTGCGATGATTAATGCATGGCACTACACACTGTTCCGGGTACTGCTGGGTGGTTACCTGGTGGTGCACTTCCTCATGCTGGTACCGTTCGGTACCGAGGTATTTTCCTCGGCCGGCATGCTGGGCGACGCCGCAGCGAGTCCTCTCATCCGTGCCTTTCCCAACATCCTCGGGCTTTACGATGC
>JABDKV010000251.1 GCA_013002045.1 Gammaproteobacteria bacterium | reverse complement strand
GTGGCTATCGTCGGCAATCTCGGCGCATCACTCGATGCCCTCGAACCGACTATGCAGATCGATTCCTGGCGCGACTCCTGCAGCACGCACAAGTCCGAGACGGCCTGGGACTACAACGCACCCGGTGACGGTATCTATGCGCCGGCCATGCTGGCACAGCTGTCAGAAGCCGGTGGCGAAGACCTGGTCGTCGCCTGTGATGTCGGTCAGCACCAGATGTGGGTCGCGCAGCACTGTCATTTCGCGCGCCCCGAACAACACCTGACCAGTGGTGCGCTGGGGACCATGGGTTTCGGACTGCCCGCGGCGATAGGCGCGAAGCTGGCCAACCCGGATGCAACTGTGGTCTGTGTCAGCGGCGACGGCTCGATCATGATGAATATCCAGGAACTGGCCACGCTCAATCGCTACGGCATCGCGGTCAAGATACTGCTGCTCGACAACCAGGCGCTGGGCATGGTGCGCCAGTGGCAGGACCTGTTTTTCGATGAGCGACGCAGTGAAGTCGATCTCAACGACAATCCCGATTTTGTCAAGGTAGCCGAGTCGTTTCGTATCCCGGCTTTCCGTGTCGAGCAACGTTGTGACGTAGCCGCAGCAATCCAAAGACTGCTTTCTGAACCGGGACCGATGCTCGCGCATGTGTGCATCGATCCCAGGGCCAATGTCTGGCCCCTGGTACCCCCGGGAAAATCGAATTCGACGATGATGGAGGAGACCGCCAAGTGATTTACCGCATACATATAAGAATTAAACGCGTGGAAGGTGCAATTATTCGCACGCTAGGGCTGATCGAGCGACGCGGTTTCGCGGTCACTGAGATCAGCACTAGTGACTCGGCGTGCGAAGACGAAATGGAATTGGCACTGGTGGTCGAGTCACGCGAGCGCTCCGTAGAACTGCTGATGAAACAAATCAGGAAGTTATTTGATGTGCGTGACGTTCACCGAACTCACGCAACTGAACAAGTTATGATCCAGGAGCAGCACGCATGCTTAATGTAAATAGTCTACCCGTAGAAGAACCCTATGTACCCGAGCCGCAAACGGACCTCCCGGTACACCTCGACGATGTCTACCAGGCGCAAAAAGTCATCTCTGACCGACTCGCGCGTACCCCTTTTCTGAATCATCCTTTACTCGACGCCGCGCTCGGTTGTCACGCCCAGGTAAAGCTTGAGAACACCCACGATATCGGGTCGTTCAAGATCCGGGGCAGTCTCAACCTGCTGGCCCAGCTTTCGGAAGCCGAGCGTGCGCCTGGCCTGGTTACCGCGACAAAAGGCAATCACGGGCAATCATTGGCACGGGCTGCCGCTCTTTACCGGACTGCCTGCACCATCTTCGTCCCCGAGAACAACAACGCCGACAAGAACAGGGCGATGACTGCACTCGGTGCTGATGTGCGGGTCGAAGGTCACGACTTTGATGCGGCCTGGGTTGCGTCCGAGCGCTTTGTACGCGAAACGGGCGCACGCGCCGTGCACCCGGCACGCGAGCCCGCCCTGATTGCCGGTGTAGCAACCGCCGCACTGGAAATGATCGAGCAAACTGAGCGCCCACTGGATTACGTATTTGTTCCGGTGGGTGGCGGCAGTATCGCCGCCGGCACGGCGCTGGTCGTGAAGCAACTCAGCCCGGCGACCAGGGTGATTGCGGTGCAATGTGAAAACGCACCAGCAATGCACTATGCCTGGCACCACGGCGAGGAACGACCGTTCGCAGTTACCCACACCGTTGCCGACGGACTCGCGGTCCGTGTGCCAGTCGATTACACGCTGGCATTTATGCGTGAGTACGTCGATGACATGCTGCTGGTCAGCGAAGAGGAGATCTTCCGCGCAATGCGCCTTTACGCGTCAACGCTGCACCAGATGGTTGAAGGGGCCGGTGCGGTGCCGCTGGCCGGTGCCACACAGATGGCCGACGAGCTGGAAGGTGCCAATGTCGGCCTGATCGTTACCGGTGGCAACGTCGAAGCGGCAACCATGATGTCAGCTTTGTCCGGGCGGTATGAGACCGTGCCGCCGCAGGCGATGCCAATGTACCCATTATCCAGCATCGATTACGGCTGCCGTTAGGGGTGAATTCAATGGATCAGCTGGTCATTTTCGATACCACCCTGCGTGATGGTGAGCAGGCGCCGGGCTGCAGCATGACACTGCGGGAAAAACTCAAGATTGGCGGTGCGCTGCGCGAACTCGGTGTCGACATCATTGAGGCCGGGTTCCCGGCTGCATCCGCAGGTGATTTTGAGTCGGTCAGCCGTATTGCGACTGAAATCGATGGCCCGGTGATTTGCGGGCTGGCCCGCTGTACGCCGGGCGATATCGAGCAGGCCGCGCGCGCACTGGAACCGGCGGCTAACAGGCGTATCCACGTGTTCATTGCCACCAGCCCGATCCATCGTGAACACAAGCTGGCGATGAGTCGCGAACAGGTACTCGAGCATGCCGTAGCGGGTGTGCAGCGGGCACGACAACACTGTGACGATGTCGAGTTCTCGGCGGAAGATGCATTGCGCACTGAGTGGGACTTCCTGGTGGAAGTGTTCACCGCAGCTATCGCCGCCGGCGCGACCACCATCAATATTCCCGATACCGTCGGTTACACCGTGCCTGGTGAAATCGAATTGCTGTTTAACCATATTCGCGACAACGTTCCGGGGATACACGACGTCACCATCAGTGTCCATTGTCATGACGACCTGGGACTGGCTGCGGCCAACAGTCTGACCGCGGTGCAGGCCGGGGCACGCCAGGTCGAGTGCACCATCAATGGCATTGGCGAACGTGCCGGCAATTGCGCCATGGAAGAAATCGTCATGGCGGTGCGTACCCGCAGCGATTATCTCAACGTTCAGACGGCAATCGACACGAC
>JABDKV010000244.1 GCA_013002045.1 Gammaproteobacteria bacterium | reverse complement strand
GCCGCGATCGAGATGGCGCATACGCCAATGACGGTACGCTACGGCTCCGGTACGCATATCAGCCTGCATGAGGCGGCGCTGGTCGATTATGCCGCCTATGTACTGGACCAGCGGCGTCCGAATGTTTTCGAGACCAACCTGACGCCGTGGTCGGATGGTGTCAGGGTCAAGACGCAAACGCCGTTTAACACGCCGTGGCGTACCATCCAGATCGCTGACGATGCCGCCGGACTGATCAACTCCAGCCTGATTTTAAACCTCAATGAGCCCAATGCGCTTGGCGATGTTTCCTGGGTTAAACCAGGCAAGTACATCGGCATCTGGTGGGCCATGCACATCCGGGAGCGAACCTGGGCGTCAGGCCCACAGCATGGCGCGACCACTGCAGAGACCAGGGAATATATCGATTTTGCCGCGGAACATGGTTTCGATGGGGTGCTGGTGGAAGGCTGGAACCTGGGCTGGGACGGTGACTGGTTCTTCAATGGCGATGTATTCAGTTTCACCCAGTCCTATCCTGATTTCGACCTCGCTGCGGTCACCAATTATGCCCATGAAAAAGGGGTGCGCCTGATCGGGCACCACGAAACCTCCGGCAACATCAGCAACTACGAACGACAAATGGACGCGGCCTATAAGTTGTACGAATCAGTCGGGGTGACTCAGATCAAGAGCGGCTACGTTGCCGATGCCGGTGACATCAAGTGGGTAGATGAGCAGGGTGTTGCGCACTACGAGTGGCATGACGGCCAGTTCATGGTAAGGCATTACCTCGACGCAGTACGTAAAGCCGCGGAATACGGCATCAGTCTCAATCCGCATGAGCCGATCAAGGACACGGGCCTGCGCCGCACCTATCCCAACTGGATGACTCGCGAGGGCGTCCGCGGTCAGGAGTTTAATGCCTGGGGTGACCCGCCCAACAGTCCTGAGCACACGGCGATAATTCCATACACGCGGATGCTGTCGGGACCGGCTGATTTTACGCCTGGCATTTTTAACCTGACATTCCAGGGCATGGACTCGCAGCAAAGAGTGCAAACGACCCTGGCGAAACAACTCGCGCTGTATGTCGTGCTCTACAGCCCATTGCAAATGGCTGCGGACCTGCCACAGAACTACCTGCGATACCCGGATATGTTCCAGTTCATCAAGGATGTTCCGGCAGACTGGGAACAGAGCATTGCCCTGGATGGCGAGGTCGGAGACTTCCTGGTGATGGCGCGACAGGATCGTAACAGCGACGACTGGTATCTCGGCGCTGTCACAGACGAGCAATCGCGCACTGTCAGCGCTCCCTTGCGCTTCCTCGACAAAGATCGCGACTACAAGGCGACAATCTATCGCGATGGTGCAGAGGGTCACTGGGAGAGCAACCCGTATGACTATGTAGTTGAAGAACAGCAGGTGCAGGCCAACGATGTGCTGGTCCTGGACCTCGCAGCCGGTGGTGGGGCTGCAGTGCGTATCACACCACTACGGTGATTACAGGCGAGCGCGCTCGCTAACAGGGGAATCTGATGAATGCCAAACCGAGGCTGAGTTTCTGGCAAATATGGAACATGTCGTTCGGGTTCCTCGGCATCCAGTTCGGCTTTGCATTGCAGAACGCCAATGTCAGTCGTATTTTCCAGACGCTGGGGGCGGAGATCGACGATCTGCCTATCCTGTGGGTGGCGGCGCCACTGACCGGATTGCTGGTACAGCCGATTATCGGTTACATGAGCGATCGAACCTGGGGGCGCTTTGGTCGGCGGCGCCCTTATTTCCTGATTGGCGCAATCCTCGCCACCGCTGCCCTGTTTGTCATGCCAAACTCTCCCACGCTATGGATTGCGGCCGGCATGCTATGGATCATGGATGCCAGCATCAACGTCTCGATGGAGCCGTTCCGGGCTTTCGTCGGCGATATGTTGCCCGAGAGCCAGCGCACCAGCGGTTTCGCTATGCAGAGTTTCTTTATCGGTGTCGGCGCGGTCATAGCCTCGGCGTTGCCGTGGATGATGGCGAACTGGCTCGATCTCAGTAACACGGCAGCGGCCGGGCAGATTCCCGACACCGTCAAGTGGTCATTTTATTTCGGCGGGGCGGTATTCCTGCTGGCCGTGTCATGGACCGTCTTTTCAACCAAAGAGTACTCACCGGATGAACTGGCCGGTTTTGAAACGGCTGAAGACACCCAGGTCCGCGCCGCAACCGAAGTGCAGACCCCACCGGAAACCTTGCGTAACGGTGGACTGGTCTGGCTTGTCGTCGGTGTCGCGTTTATCGCCTGGATAATTACGGCAGAACTGGACAAACAACTGTTCGTGCTGGCCGGGGGTATAGCCGCTTTTGGTCTACTACAACTGGTGGTTGCTTTGCTCAGGCACCCGGTCATCACACCGGTGCGCGAAATCGTCGATGACCTCTTTCATATGCCGCGGGCCATGCGCCAGCTCGCAGTAGTACAGTTTTTTTCCTGGTTTGCGCTGTTCGCAATGTGGATATATGGCACCCCTGCCGTGACCAGTCATCACTTTGCCGCACTGGACGTGACCTCGCAGGCCTACAACGACGGTGCCGACTGGGTAGGGTTGTTATTCGCCGTTTATAACGGTTTTGCTGCTCTCGCTGCGATCGCCATTCCATTCCTGGCGCGGCGCCTCGGCTGCCGGGTCTGCCACCTGATTTATCTGTCGCTCGGTGGTATCGGTCTGATCAGTTTTTATTTCATCCGGGACCCGGCCTGGCTGATGTTACCGATGGTGGGTGTCGGCATTGCCTGGGCATCGATACTGTCACTGCCGTACGCATTGCTGTCGAATTCTCTTCCCGTCAACAAGATGGGTGTCTACATGGGTATTTTTAATTTTTTCATTGTCATTCCGCAGCTGATTGCAGCCAGTATCCTGGGATTGATTATTCGCGAAATCTTTGATGGCAAGGCTATTTATGGCCTGGTGATTGGTGGCGTACTGATGATCGTTGCAGGTCTGACAACATTGCGTGTCGATGCCGAGGCAGAACCGCAATGATTTATCGCATCCCCCTGATTGCCATTGCTGTCCTGGTCAGCGGCTGTGACAACGAGCCGACGGCGACCACGGCGACGTTTGTAGACAGCGGACAATCGTATTACGGCACGCTGGAACCATTCGCTGACAACGCCGTGTACTTTGTCGTAACCGATCGCTTTGTCGATGGCGACCCGGGCAACAACCAGCCGGAACAGGGCAAACCGGATCGCGGTACCTTTGATCGGCCGATAACCGACCTCGAGGGTCGTCAAGGCAATATCGGGTACCTCGGCGGCGATTTTCGCGGCATTCTCGATAACGCCGGGTACATTGCCGAAATGGGTTTTGGCGCTGTCTGGCTGACGCCGATCGTCGAAAACCCTGACGAAGCTTTTATGGGTGGCCAGGGGCTCGGCGAAGGATTTTTTGCCGATAAAGGCAAGACCGGATATCACGGCTACTGGGGCGTCAATTTTTACCGCCTGGATGAGCACCTGGTGTCACCCGATCTTGATTTTGCCGGGCTGACCAGCGGCCTGGACCAACACGGGCTACAGACCGTTCTCGATATTGTTTGTAATCATGGCTCGCCATCGTTCTCGATGCCGCAGGACCAGCCACTTTTCGCCGAGCTCTATGATGCGCAGGGCAACCTCGTCGCCGATCACCAGAACCTGGCACCGGAAAATCTCGACCCCGATAACCCGCTGCACCAGTTTTTCCACCGTGAACCCGACATTGCACAACTATCCAACATTGACGATCGTAACCCGGCGGCGCTGGATTATTTCGCAGGCGCCTACCTGCAATGGGTAGAGCAGGGGGCCGATGCGTTTCGTGTCGACACCATCAAGCATATGCCGCATCAGTTCTGGCAACAATTCGCCACCCGGATTCGCGCCGAGCACCCCGGGTTTTTCATGTTTGGCGAGAGTTTTGAATACAACCCGCAGAAGGTCGCCGAACATACGTGGGTCGAGAACGGCAACATCAGTGTTCTTGATTTCCCGGGCCAGGCTGCGGCGAACAAGGTATTTGGCGAGGGCGCAGGCTTCGAGGAACTTGCAGCGCAGCTCTACCTGGACGACGGGCTTTATCACAATCCCTACGAGCTGATGACCTTCTACGACAATCACGACATGCCTCGCATGGACGCGGACGAAACCGGTTTTATCGATGCCAACAACTGGCTGTTTACCAGCCGCGGTATCCCGGTGATTTACTACGGCTCCGAAGTGGCGTTCCGTGCCGGGCGACCAGAACACGGAGGCAATCGCGACTACTTTGGCCAGGATAATGTCGATCTGGCTCGCGACCATATTATTCGACACAGACTCGCGCGTATCGGCAAGTTGCGGCAACAGTCGCCGGCCCTGCAACGTGGCTTGCAGGTCAATCTCGAATTACGGGGTGATACGGCCGCTTTCTATCGGGTTTACCGTCATGAAGGTGTAGCCCAGACGGCGCTGGTGTTATTGAACAAGGGCGACAAGGCACACGACTTTGTCATTGAGCGCTGGCTGGGCGAGGGCAATTGGAGTGACGCCTTCGGGGGCGAACGTGTAACGCCAAGTGCCGGCACTTTGCGACTTAGCGTGCCGCCGCACGATGTGCGGGTGTTGTTGCGGGAGGGTATAGCTGCCGACACCGAACTCCATGCCGAACTGCAACGGCTGCATGCCAATCGCGAACGCAGGAGAGACAGGTGATGCACAAAACCCTGCTGGTGCTGCTCGCGGCTGGCATCTGTGGCTGTGCAAGCGTCGCTGTAACCGACGTTGCCGGCGACGCTGGCAGCGAAGATCGCTACATGGCTCAGGGCTATGTGCAGATTGAGCATCCCGATTGGGCGCGTAACGCTGCCATTTACGAACTCAACACGCGGCAATTCACAACTGAGGGGACCTTCAGGGCAGCCATGGCGCATCTGCCACGCATCCGCGATCTCGGTATCGATATTGTCTGGCTCATGCCGATTCACCAGATCGGCGAGAAAAACCGTAAGGGAACCCTTGGCAGCCCGTATTCGATTCGTGACTACTTCAGTGTTAATCCAGAGTTGGGTACCGAGGATGACCTGCGCGCCTTCGTAGATCGGGCACACGAACTCGGCATGTACGTCATTATCGACTGGGTGGCGAACCATACCGCCTGGGATAATCCCCTGGTTGAGTCGCACCCGCATTGGTACACAAAGACCTGGAATGGCGAGATGACCCATACACCAGGCACGGACTGGACCGATATAGTCGATCTCGATTACAGCAACGCCGGTGTGCGCCGCTACATGACCGAGGCCCTGACTTATTGGGTGCGGGAGTTCGATATCGACGGTTATCGCTGCGATGTAGCCGGCTTCGTGCCCGTTGCATTCTGGGACAATGCACGCGCTGAACTCGATGCAATCAAGCCGGTGTTCATGCTGGCTGAATGGGAATCACGTGACCTGCATGCCAACGCGTTTGACATGAGCTATGGCTGGTCCTGGTATTCGCGCATGCACGATATCGCCATGGGTCGCGCCGATGTCAACGCGATACGCGGCTACTACTTTTACGATATGGCCAACACCTGGCCAGACGATGCATATCGCATGGTCTTTGTCAGCAATCATGACAAGAACACCTGGGACGGCACCCAGTTCCAGATGTTTGGCAAGGCACTGGAGGCGTCAATTGTTCTTAGTGTTGTGGGCGACGGCATGCCGCTGGTCTACAGCGGACAGGAGGCGGGCAACCCAAAACGGCTAGAGTTTTTTGAAAAAGACGAAATCGAATGGCGCCCACACCCGATCGGTGAGCTTTATCGATCGCTGTTGCAACTGCTGGAGCAAAACCAGGCTCTATGGCACGGCAATGCCGGTGGTCAAATGGTGGAAGTTGGCACCAGTTCGCCCGAGTCCATATTGAGCTTCGTCCGGGCGCAAGACGGTGACAAAGTATTTGCCGTCTTTAACTTCTCCAAACACCCCAGGGATGTCCTGTTCGACGATGGACCGCATTATGGGGCCTACCGGGACTGGTTTAGCGGTGAGACACAGCAATTCGACAGCAGCACGACGCTACGTATGTCACCGTGGAGCTATCGCATATTTGTCAGGTGAGCCCGCCGCACGATTGCCGCACAATAAGCTCCGGTTGCAGTGAGCGCGATTGCGCGTCCGCGCCGCTGATAGTCTCAAGCAACAGGTCTACCAGTTGCTCGCCCGCTGAGGTCGTGTCCTGCCGGATGGTGGTCAACGTCGGCGTCATATAAATTGCTGAGGGGATGTCGTCGAACCCTACGACACTGATGTCTTCCGGGACCGATTTGCCAATCTCATTCAGGGCCCGGCAGGCGCCGATAGCGATCAGATCACTGGCAGCAAAAATCGCATCGACATCAGGACGATTACGCAACAACCCGGCTGCCGCGCGGTAGCCGGCTTCGACCGTGCTCCCAGCGTCGATGACGTAATCGTCGATGCTAATACCGGCGTCTTGCAACGTTGCGCTAAAACCAGCGAAACGAGCCTGGAACTCGGGAGAGACGTCAGAGCTGTTGCCGACAAACGCCGGGCGCCGCCTTCCCAGGTCGAGCAAGTGGCGTGTTGCCTTGATTCCACCCAGCCGGTTATCGCAACCGACCGTATGCACGCCGGAGGCTATGCAGTCGGGGCCCCACAACACAAAATGCGCATCGGCCTTTTTCAGGTGCTCGAGGCGCTCAGCGAATCGAACGAAGTCGCCATAACCCAGCAGGATGATGCCGTCGGCGCGATTACTGGCTTCGTAACGGGCCACCCAGTCGCGACTGAGTTGCTGGAATGAGACCAGTACGTCGTACTCGCGAGCGGCCGCGGCGCGAGTAATGCTACTCAACAGGGCCAGGAAAAACGGATTGATATGCGAGGTATCAGCGGTCACGTCCTCAAACAGCAACAATGCCAGCGTGCGACTCTGGCGTGTCCGCAATCCTGCGGCGCTGCGATCGACACGATAATTCAATTCTTGCGCGATACGCGAGATTTTCTCCCGCGTTTCGGGTCGGACCAGGGGACTGTTGCGCAACGCGCGTGAGACCGTGGCCTGGGAAACGCCGGCAGCGTGGGCGATATCACGGGAAGTCGGGCGGGATTTCATAGACTCCTTCAAGCAGAGTGGCTTTGTGCAGTGCAAACCTGTGTTTTTACGCCCCCACTGTATCAATTACGTGAATACGTTTGCATCTCTTGCTGCGTGAATCCGCTACAGCGCTGATTGGGATACAATTAATTGATAACGCACGGGGCCGAGACGATCGTCACGCCGTGCACCAGGGGGATCTTGCATGTCGCGTTACCACAATCAACGATAAATTCGACGCAGCAGGTGAGAACAGTCACAGGTTCGGGGATTGCAAGTAAGGGCGGGAAACCATGAATCAAGACGTTCGTATCGGTCAGACCAGTTTGACAGTAGCGGTGTCGCTGGCACTGGCATCGATGTTTACTCCTGTGTACGCACAGACGTCTGACAGCGATGAAGAAGCACCAGCGCGACTGGAAGAAGTTGTCGTAACCAGCTTCCGTCGTAGTCTCGAAAACTCGCTCGAACTCAAACGTGAATCCGAGTTGATTGTTGAAGCCGTGTCGGCCGAAGAGATCGGCAAGCTCCCCGATGTCAGTATCGCGGAGTCGCTGGCACGGCTGCCCGGCCTGACGGCACAGCGATTAAATGGTCGCGGCCAGGTAATCAGTGTGCGCGGGCTGGCGCCCGACTTTACGACCGCATTGCTCAATGGCCGGCCACAGGTCAGTGCGGGCGATAACCGCGGTGTCGAGTTCGATCAGTATCCGTCGGAGTTGCTTAGTTCGGTTGTCGTTTACAAGACACCGGATGCGTCATTGATAGGTCAGGGTCTGGCCGGCACGGCCGACCTGAGAACAATACGACCACTCGAATACGGGCAGCAGGCTTTCGCTGGCAATTTCCGCTACGAGCGCAATGAATATGACGCGCTCAATGCCGGCTCGACCAACGACGGCATTCGTTACAGTGGCTCCTATGTCGACCAGTTTCGTGATGACACCATTGGCCTCGCCATTGGTGTTGCACACATGACTAACCCCAGCCAGGAAGAACGTTTCAATGCCTGGGGCTACTCAGACAGCGACGATTTCGCTGCCCTGGTGGTCAATGGCACAAAGCCTTTTGTACGTTCGGGTGAGTTGGAACGCGATGGCCTGATGATCGTCCTCGAGGCCAAGCTCAGCGACAACCTGCGTACCGCGGTTGACGTATATGCATCGAACTTCCAGGAAACCCAGTGGCTGCGTGGTATCGAGTTCCCGCTCAATCTCGGCACCAATATTGTTGGCAGCCAGACCAGCAACGGGGTGCTGACCGCAGGAACATTCCAGGAAATCAAGGGAGTGGTACGTAACGACGTCAATTTCCGTGATACCCAGCTGCGCGCGATTGGCTGGAATGTCGAGTACGACATCAACCAGGACTGGGGTGCCGAATTCGACTTCAGCTTTTCCGGCGCGGACCGCCAGGACAACCTGCTCGAGACCTATTCGGGAACCGGGCCACAAGGCGAGGGTGCAACGGACAATCTCGGCTTCTCACTCGCCGGTGAAGGCGGGCTGACATTGAATTCCGACCTCGACTACACCGACCCCGACCTGATCCGGCTGTCCAGTCCGCAGGGCTGGGGCGGTAACGTCGTACCCGGCGGCCAGCTTGGCTATTCCAACCAGCCGTTCACCCAGGATGAGTTGGGGCATTCGACACTGAGTGCAAAACGGTACCTGAACAATGCATTTAGCAGCGTCGAGTTTGGCCTCAACGTCAATCGGCGCGAGAAGACCTTGCTGGCGAAAGAGTTCTTCCTGGCATTGGCCGATGGCTCATTTTCCTCGCCATTACCCAACACCACCGGTGTCACCGACCTGTCGTTTCTTGGCATACCGGGGATGATCAGTTATGACCCGTTAGCTGCGCTTCGCAGTGGTATTTACCAGTTGCCACCGAACGAGGGGCAGGATGTCGTGGTCAAGAGCTGGTCAGTACAGGAAGACATCACCCTCGGTTTCGCGCAAATGAATCTGGACACGATATGGCGCAACACGCCTGTCACCGGAAACTTTGGTCTGCAGGTGGTGCGTACCGATCAGTCCTCGGAGGCGTTTGGCGCTCGTCCGGCCTCGCTCGAGCTGGATGGTGTCTCCGAAGGCACAGTCACGATTCCGTTGTCCGGTGGTCGCACCTATACCGATGTCTTGCCCAGTCTGAATGTTAATTTCGAAGTTGGCGATCGTAAGTTCCTGCGGGTTGCCGTGGCGCGAACCCTGGCACGACCGCGGATGGACCAGCTTCGCGCCAGCGAGACCTTTAATTTCGACACCTCGAAGCCCTGTGCTGACGCCGAGACCGCCGAATTGAAAGGTTGCGACCCAAGCGATCTGCAGAATGACTCGCCGTGGAGCCGTAACGGCGGTAATCCACAGCTTGATCCGTGGATTGCCAATGCTCTCGATATTTCCTATGAGCAGTACTTCGCGGACGCAGCCGGTTACTTTGCTATCGCCGGTTTCTACAAGGATCTCGAGAGTTATATTTTCGACAGTCAGTCCGAAGAAGACTTCACGGGTTTGCCAACCGGTGATTTCACGCCCGTCACCAACCAGGGACTGGTCACCCGTCCGGCCAATGGCACCGGTGGCAGGATTAACGGTGTAGAGCTGGCGTTTTCGCTCAACTTCGACGCCTTCTGGCCCAAACTGCAGGGTTTCGGTTTCGTCGGCAGTGCCTCGTTCACTGATAGCTCGATCGTATCCAATCCGGACGATCCATCGACGCCGTTGCCGGGCCTGTCAGAAGAAGTCAGTAACCTGACGCTGTTTTATGAACGTGGCGGTTTTACCAGTCGCATCAGCCGACGTGAGCGTTCGGAGTTCCTCGGCGAAGTGGCTGGTTTCGGTAATGGGCGCAACCTGGTCATGGTGGAAGGCGAGGCTATCGTCGACGCGCAGATTGGCTACAACTTCACCTCGGGACCGCTGTCCGGCCTGTCGGTGCTGTTACAGGGCAACAACCTGACCGATGAGCCCTTCCGGACGTTCTACAACGGCGACAGTCGCCAGGTACGTGACTTCCAGAGTTACGGTCGCACCTTCCTGCTCGGCGCGTCATTCAAGTACTGATCTGGTGCAGGACCGCAGCCCGTTCGGCTGCGGTCCGCTACGGGTCTGACCCCAATCGCTGATCCGGTACGCAAGGTAGTCATAGTCGGAGGCGGGACCGCCGGCTGGATGGCTGCGGCTGTGCTGAGCCGGGTATTTGGACCGGCGCTAAGTGTCGTCCTGGTCGAGTCGGACCAGATTGGAACCGTCGGGGTCGGTGAAGCGACGATTCCGCAAATCAGGCTGCTGACTTCGCTGCTTGGTATCAATGATGCGGAGTTCCTGCGGGCAACAGACGGCACAATAAAGCTGGGAATCCAGTTCAATGACTGGACACAACCGGGCTCTTCGTACATGCACGCGTTCGGCCCGGTCGGTCGCAGTCTCGGCATGCTTCCTTTTCATCCTTATTGGCTGCGTCACCGCCAGGCGGGTGGCCAGAGCAGCCTCTGGGACTATTCACTTAACTACCAGGCAGCAATAGCCGACCGCTATGACGGTAGCCAGTCACTGGTCCACGCATTTCATTTCGATGCAGGCCTGGTGGCGTCATTCCTGCGACAGTACGCCGAGCAGCGCGCCGTGCAGCGAATCGAGGGTCTGGTCACGCACACCACCCTGCATCCGGAAACCGGTTTTATCGAGTCGATTCACCTCGACCAGGAGCGGCGCATCGACGCCGATCTGTTTATCGACTGTTCCGGCTTCCGCGGCATCCTGATCGACGGTGCGCTGGAAACCGGCTATGTCGACTGGTCTCGTTACCTGCCATGTGATCGCGCTATTGCTATGCCGGCCACAGCACAGTCCAATCCACGCCCCTACACCCGCGCGACTGCGACAAAGGCTGGCTGGCAATGGCAAATCCCATTGCAAAGTCGGACCGGCAACGGTCATGTCTATTGCAGCGACTACCTCGGCGACGACGAGGCTTTGCAACTGCTGCGGGACAATGTCGAAGACGAGGCTCAGGGTGAGCCACTGCAATTGAAATTCGTAACCGGTCACCGGCACAGCTTCTGGAAGCGCAATTGTGTCGCGCTGGGCCTGGCCAGCGGGTTCCTGGAACCACTGGAGTCGACCAGTATTCACCTTGTTCAGTCCGGCTTGTCGCGATTGCTCGAGATGTTTCCTGATGGTGAGTTTCGCCGCCGCGACATCGAACTGTATAACGAGCTGACGTTGTTCGAGTACGAACGCATTCGTGATTTCCTCGTCCTTCACTATGTGGCAAACGAACGGACGGAAGCATTCTGGGCGGGATGCCGCAATATCGACCTGCCGCCGTCGCTGGCCGAGAAAATCGATGCGTTCGGCGATTGTGGCAGGATCCGCCGCGTCGCCGATGAGCTGTTCACCGAAGTCGGCTGGCTGCAGGTCATGCTGGGACAGGGAATCGAGCCCCGGACGGTACACCCGCTGGCCGGTCTGTTGCCTGGCCCGCAGTTAGAGCAGTTTCTGGGAAGTTGTCGAGAAAATATTGATAAACAAGTGAATGCAATGCCCACTCACCAGCAATGGCTGGTCCAAAACAGGGCTCGTTCCTCGGCTTAAAACGAGGCCCAAACTGGCACGCGGTTATTGTTAAACTAGCACCTGGCGGAAGACCCGAACGCGCGCTGCAACGGAAGCGGGCGCAATCAAAACTCCAACAACGGTACATTTAATTCGATGGATTCGACGGCA
>JABDKV010000243.1 GCA_013002045.1 Gammaproteobacteria bacterium | reverse complement strand
TTCAGTCCCGACCCCTTTCTAACGACGAAGCTTCATCGCGGTGTGGTGCTCTGATCGGGGCTAAAGCCCCTCCTACGCGCGCTACGCGCGCCGTTCTTTCCGTCGTAGGAGCGGCTTCAGCCGCGATGGATCGCGCAGCGATCCGTAGGAGGGACTTCAGTCCCGACCCCTTTCTAACGACGAAGCTTCATCGCGGTGTGGTGCTCTGATCGGGGCTAAAGCCCCTCCTACGCGCGCTGCGCGCGCCGTTCTTTCCGTTGGAGGATCGCTGCGCGATCCATCGCGGCTGAAGCCGCTCCTACGAGGGAAAGAACACGGATCGCTGTGCGATCCATCGCGGCTGAAGCCGCTCCTACGGGGAGTGGTTTTTCTGGCGTTTGCCGGCGATGACGGTGTCGATGATCAGCAGGATTGCGCCAAGCGAGATGGCCATGTCGGCGACATTAAACGCCGGCCAGTAGTGCTCGTTATAGTGCGCGTGAATAAAGTCGATGACATGACCGTAAATGATGCGATCGATGACATTGCCAATAGCACCACCAAGAATCGACGACAAGGCCACCGCCAGCAATCGCTCCTGTGGCACCCGTAAACGGGTCAGCCAATAGACGATCAGCAGGCTGACCGCACTACCCAGCGCAATAAAGAACCAGCGTTGCCAACCACCCGCATCGGCAAGCAGGCTCCACGCCGCACCCGGGTTGTGCAACCGGGTAATATCAAGCAGGGGCATGATCTCGATGCGCTGACGATATTCGAAATTGCCGACAATGTAGAGCTTGGTCACCTGGTCGAGCACGATGACAATCGCTGACCACAGCAGCCACGCCCATGCCCGTCGTCCCGGCCTGGTCTTATCTACGCCCATTGCCGCCGCTCTCCCGTGCTGCCGATGTTCTCGATGCAGCGCTCGCATAGCTGTGGGTGGTCTTCGGATGAACCGACATCATCACGTCGGTGCCAGCATCGCGCGCACTTGTCGCCTGCGGATGGTGTCACCAGGATAAACAAATCATCACGCCCTTCGACCGGGTCGAGCCCGGGTGGGCGCTTGTCGATTGACGATACCGACGCTTCCGACGTAATCAGTACAAAGCGCAATTCGTCCTTGAGTTCCTGCAGCACACGGAAGTCGTCATCACGGCAAAAAATCTCGACAATGGCCGCGAGCGATGACCCGATCTCGCCGTTCTCGCGTGCATGTTCGAGCTCGCGCGAGGCAGCATCACGAATAGCAATCAGTCGGTCCCAGTCGGCCCGTGTGCCCTCGCCCGCCGGTGGTACATACCACTCACTGAGCATGACTGATGCAGCACGCTCACCCGGCAGCTCCGCCCAGATCTCCTCGGCAGTAAAACTCAGCACTGGTGCCAGCCAACGGACCATCGCTTCGGCAATGTGCCACATCGCGGTCTGCGCTGAGCGTCGTCCACGACTGTTGGTCGGCATCGTGTAGAGCCGGTCCTTGATGATGTCGAGGTAAAAGCCACCCATCTGCACGACACAGAAATTATGCAGACGCTGATAAATATGGTGAAACTCGAAGGTCTCGTAAGCTGCATGAATATCACGACCCAACTCCGCCGTCGTGGTTACTGCCCAGCGATCGAGGTCGAGCATGTCCTTCTCAGCAACGGCATGCTGATCGGGATCAAAACCGTGCAGGTTGCCCAGCAGGAAACGCGCCGTGTTGCGAATGCGCCGGTACGAATCGGCCATGCGCTTGAGGATTTCATCGGAGACGCTCATCTCGCCCGAATAATCGGTGGCAGCCACCCACAGCCGCAGCACGTCCGCACCGAGACTCTTCGCAATGGTCTGCGGTTCGACAATGTTACCCAGTGACTTCGACATCTTGCGACCGTCTTCGTCCACCGTAAAACCATGCGTCAGTACACCGCGGTACGGCGCTTCGGCAAACATGGCAACAGAGGTCAATAAAGAACTCTGGAACCAGCCACGATGCTGGTCCGAACCTTCGAGATACAAATCAGCTGGTCGTTCCAAGGGTTCGTGTAAATTGGTCGCACAGTAATGCATGCAGCCCGAATCGAACCAGACGTCCATAGTGTCGGTCACTTTTTCGTAGTCGTCGGCATCGTCGCCCAATAGCGTCGTCGGGTCGGCCTGCTCCCAGGCTGCCCACGAATCGACATCGTCACTGATGCTCGCCGCAATCTGTTCGAGTATCTCCACACTGCGTGGATGCAACTCGTGGGTTTCCTTGTGAGCGAACACCGCGATCGGCACCCCCCACACACGTTGCCGCGAGATACACCAGTCCGGTCGTCCTTCGACCATGGACTCGATTCGCTGCTGACCCCACCCCGGCGTCCAGCGCACTTTCTCAATCTCCTCTAGCGCGCGCTGTCGCAGGCCGCCCGCATCCATGCTGACAAACCACTGTGGCGTTGCCCGGAAAATGACCGGCGACTTGTGCCGCCAGCAATGCGGGTAACTGTGTTGATAAGGCTCGTGATGTAACAGCGCGCCACGCTCGTCGAGTGTCTCGACTATGGACTTGTTGGCCTTGTGAACCTGCATCCCGGCAAACAACTCGGTCGAGGGCAGGAAGCAACCATCGCTACCCACCGGGTTGTCGAGTGGCAGGTCGTTGGCCAGTCCGGCCGCAAAGTCCTCCTGTCCATGACCGGGCGCGGTATGCACGGCACCGGTACCGGCATCGAGGGTCACATGATCAGCGACGATCACGGGCGACGGTCGATCATAAATCGGGTGTTGCAGGGCAAGCTTGTTCAGCACCTGCCCTGTCATCGTTCCCAATGTCGCGTAGTCTTCGCTGCCAAGACGCTGCATGACAGGTTCGATAAGCTCGGTTGCCAGCAACAGCCGTTCCATTCCGGCACCGACATCGGCTTCGACCAGCGTGTACTCGATCTCCGGATGCAGGGCCACCGCCTGGTTGCCGGGGATCGTCCACGGCGTCGTTGTCCAGATTGGGATCGACACTGGTACATCACTGGCGGCGATACCGCTACGCTCGTAGAAGTCGTTGTGATCGGTCACGACAAAACGGACGTCGATAGCCGGCGAAGTCTTGTCCTGGTATTCGACCTCGGCTTCGGCCAGGGCCGAGCGGCAATCGAGGCACCAGTGCACTGGCTTGTAGCCTTTGTAGACATGACCGTTGTCGATGATGCGCGCCAATGCCCGCAACTGCTCGCCTTCGTACTGCGGCTTCATCGTCAGGTACGGGTCATCCCATTGACCGAGTACACCGAGTCGCTTGAATTCGGTTCGTTGTCCATCGACCTGCTTCATCGCGTAGTCGCGACAGGCTTTCCTGAACGCGTTTACATCGAGCTTGCGCCCGACGCGACCGTGTTTTTTCTCCACCCGCAGTTCGATAGGCAAACCATGACAGTCCCAACCGGGAATATAGGGTGCGTCATAACCATCAAGGGTCTTGAATCGGACCACGATGTCTTTCAACACCTTGTTGACGGCGTGCCCCATGTGGATCTTGCCGTTGGCATAGGGCGGGCCGTCGGCAAGAATATATTTGGGCCGGCCGGCTGCCGCCTCACGGATCTTCTCGTATAGCGAATCGGCATACCACGCCTCCAGCATGCCGGGCTCGCGCTGGGACAGGTTGGCACGCATCGGGAACGCCGTTTTCGGCAGATTCAGGGTGGTTTTGTAATCGGGCTTGTCGGACACGGCTTGCTGTCTATTCCACGGTTCAAATCAAGCCGGCAAGGTTATCACGGCTCGCCCTCGGCGTACTGCTCGAGCAACTCACGCGCCAGCGCCGCATCGCGGTGCATCTGCTCCACCATTGATGCCAGGTCGGGAAAATGCTCCTCATCGCGTAGTCGGGCGATGAACTGGACCTCGAGGCGCTCGCCATAGAGATTGTCATCGAAGTCGAACAGGTGCACCTCGAGCATCGGCTCCTGGCCATCGACGGTCGGGCGTGTGCCGAGACTGGCGACGCCCGGCAGCTTCGAGGCACGCGAACGCCGCACCAGCACCGCAAAAATGCCGTGTAATGGCAGCGCCAGCCGTCCCGGCGAGATATTGGCAGTCGGGTATCCCAGTTTGCGACCGAGTTGCTCACCGCGGCGGACCCGACCGATCATCGAGTAAGGTCGTCCCAGCATGCGCGCGGCATAAGCCAGATCGCCGGCGGCCAGGGCTGCGCGGATCGCCGTACTGCTGACTCGAACACCATCGAGTTCAAAACTCTCGGTCGTCGCCACGTCGAAGCCGTGTTCGAGACCGGCACGGGACAGCATATCGAAGTCGCCTTTGCGTCGGTGGCCGAAACGGAAATCATCGCCAACGATTACGTAACGGACACTAAGCCGCTGTACCAGTAGTCGCTCGATGAACTCCTCCGGCGGAAGACTTGCCATTTGCTCGTCAAAGCGAGTGACTACAACTTTATCGATACAGGCGGTGGCCTGTAATGCTCCGAGTTTTTCCCGCAGCGTGGTCAGCCGTGCCGGCGCCTGGTCGGGAACGAAGAATTCTTTTGGTGTCGGCTCGAAGGTCATCACCGTGGCCGGCACATTCAGTCCGGCGGCGGTACCGGCCAGTTGTGCCAGTACGGCGCGGTGACCACGGTGCACGCCGTCGAAGTTGCCTATGCTGAGCGCGCAACCCCGGTGGGCATCGGTGAGGTCGCCGACGCCGCGAATGATCTCCATTGACTTACTACGAGGCTGTGGCACGTAACTGACCCGGACGAAAACCGATCAAGAACAATGCGGCAAAATAAACGACACTGCCGGCGATAACACACTGGCTCAGCCGCCAGGCCCGTTCCTGCCATTGTGCCGCAATCCACCAGTCTATGTTGCCGGCCAGCCACACCAGCACCACAGCCATCGCCACGTTGGCCATGGCGTAACGAACCATCATCAGCAGCCAACCTGTAGTGGGCCTGTAGACCTCCCGTTGCAGCAAACCACGAAATAACAGGCCAGCGTTGAGACAGGCTGCCAGTCCCGTTGCCAGCGCCAGACCGGTATGCGGTGCGACGAAACCCGTCGTCACCATTGGCAAGACAATCACAATGTTGAGCACTATGTTGGCCAGCATCGCGATAACACCGATACGCACGGGCGTCTTCGTATCCTGGCGTGAAAAATAGGCGGGCGCGAGCACTTTCACCATCGCGAAACCGAGTAGCCCGAGGGCGTAAGCCCGCACACTGTACGCTGCCATCATCGTATCGGTGCTGTTGAAATCACCATGCTGGAACAGCGTGCTGAGTATCGGCGCAGCGAGCACAAACATCGCCACGGACGCCGGGATCACAATCATCAGGACCAGGCGCAGCGCCCAGTCGAGCGTCGCTGAGAAGTCGGCCATTTCCTGCCGGGCATATTTTTCCGACAAGCCGGGCAGGATGACGGTACCGAGTGCGATACTGAACACGCCGAGCGGGAATTCCATAATCCGGTCGGAGTAGTAGAGCCAGCTGATACTGCCGGTTTGCAACCACGATGCGATGTGTCGGTCGATGAGCAGATTCAACTGGGCGACCGATGAGCCAAATATGGCCGGCAGCATCAGTACCGCGATACGACGCACGCCTTCGTGACTGCCACCCCAGCGCGGTCGCCGCAACAAACCCAGCCGCGCCAGGAACGGCAACTGGAATGCCAGCTGGACCACACCGGCGACGAAGACGCCGATCGCGACACCTACGATTGGCTCCTCGAGCCGCGGTGCAATCAGCAGGGCCCCGCCAATCAGGCAGATATTGAGCAACACCGGTGTGAAAGCGGGCACCGCGAACCGGCCGAGCGTGTTGAGTATGCCGGCGGCCAGTGCGGTCAGCGAGATAAAGAAAATGTACGGGAAGGTCAGCCGCAACATCGCCACAGCCAGCCCGTATTGCCGTTCGTTGTCGGCGAATCCCGCGCTAAACAGCAAGATCAGCAGCGGTGAAGCAATGACACCGACCAGCGTAATGACGAACAGGAAAGTCGCAAAAGTACCGGTGACCCGCGCAGCCAGTTCGCGCACCTCCTCAGGCTGGCGCTTGTGGTGGTATTCACTGAAAACGGGCACGAAGGCTTGCGAGAATGCACCCTCGCCAAACAGCCGGCGCAGGAAATTCGGAATCTGGAAGGCCACGACGAAGGCATCCATGCCGGCACCGGCACCGAATGCACGCGCAAAGACAATATCGCGCAGAAAGCCGGTGATCCGCGAGATGACCGTCATCCCGCCCACCACATAGGTCGAGCGCAGTATCTTGGGGCTCATGCAGGAAATTCCTGGGCTCTGCCAGACAAGCGCCCGATGATACCGGCAGTGCCCGCGCCTCGCCATGCGGGCGGGTCGGAACGCGTTGACATTACGAGGAAAAACCGCGAGACTACCGGGCCTTTTTTCGAGGGCTGACCATAGGCAGGTCGGCCCACAGCGACGGAGTTTACAGTGGCCAATATCAAGTCTTCCGCCAAGCGTGCCCGCCAGGCGGTCAAGCGTCGTGCCCACAACATGGCATTGCGCTCGCGAGTGCGAACCTCAATCAAGAAAGTGCTCGCAGCAGTCGAGCAGGGTGACAAGTCGGCAGCCGAATCGGCTTACCGTGAAGCGGTGCCAGTCATCGACACCATGGTGACCAAGGGCATGATGCACAGGAACAAAGCTGCCCGGCACAAGAGCCGCCTCAACGCCCGCGTACGTCAGTTGTCCTGATCGGATTCGGAGGTGTCTTCATCCACCTCCTTTTCAGCTTCCTCGAGTTCCTCCAGTCGTTCCATGACGGCATTGGCGAGGATATGCGTGCCGACGCCGGATAGCGCCGCGATGCGGTAGACCGGACCAGTCCACCCCAGCCCTGCGACAATTTCGTCACAACGCTGCTCGAGTTCCTCGGGCGGCACCAGCTCGATCTTGTTCAACACCAGCCAGCGTTCCCGCTCGGCCAATTCCTCGTTGAACTTCTCCAGTTCGTCACTGATTGTCTGCACTTCCGCGATCGGGTCGCCGTGAGTCGCGACATCGACCATGTGTAGCAGCAAACCCGTGCGCTGAATATGACGAAGAAAACGTATGCCGAGTCCGGCACCCTCGGCTGCACCTTCGATCAGGCCGGGAATATCTGCCATGACAAAGCTGCGGTGACGATGGACCGAGACAACGCCGAGCACCGGGTGCAGGGTCGTAAACGGGTAATCTGCGACTTTGGGACGCGCGGCGGAGAGGCTGCGCAACAGCGTCGACTTACCGGCATTGGGTAAACCGACCAGGCCGACATCGGCCAGCAGGTTCAGCTCGAGCTTCAAATACCGAAATTCCCCGGGTGTGCCGCGGGTTGCCTGGCGCGGTGCCCGATTGGTGCTCGACTTGAAGCGCGTATTGCCGACGCCGGGCTTGCCGCCTCGCGCAACAAGCAGCTTCTCGCCATGCTCGGTCAGGTCGCCAATGACCTCTTCGGTTTCGATGTCGCTGACGATGGTGCCGACCGGCACGGTGACTTCAAGGTCGTCTCCGCTGGCGCCGGTCTGGTTACGCCCACGGCCACTTTCGCCATGTTGCGCGCGGTATGCGTGGGCCACGCGGAAATCGACCAGTGTATTGACGCCCTCGTCAGCAACCAGCCAGACATCGCCGCCGCGGCCGCCATCACCGCCGTCGGGACCACCGAAGGCGACGTATTTTTCACGGCGGAAACTGACGATGCCATGACCGCCGTTGCCACCGTAGACCCGTAATGTTGCTTCGTCGACGAATTTCACGTTGTCATTATACGCAGCCGATTGCCGGTCAAAAAAAACCCCGCCGGTGGCGGGGTTTTCCATGCTTGCTCTGGCTCTCGGTTATTGCTCGTTCTCGACGCTGACATAGCGACGGTTGTGCGGGCCGCGTTTTGAGAACTTCACCTGACCATCAGTGGTCGCGAACAATGTGTGATCGCGACCCATGCCAACATTGACGCCGGGATGGAACTCGGTACCACGCTGGCGCACGATGATGTTGCCGGCGCGAACTTCCTGGCCGCCAAAGATCTTGACGCCCAGTCGTTTGGATTCGGAATCGCGGCCGTTCTTACTACTGCCGCCTGCTTTCTTATGTGCCACTGTTCAGTCCTCTCAGGAAGAAATGCCGGTTACGCGCAACTGCGTGTAGGCCTGGCGATGGCCGTACTGGCGGTGGTAACCCTTGCGGCGTTTGAACTTGATGACGTCGATCTTGCGACCACGTCCCTGGGCTTCGACCGTAGCGGTGACTTTGCCACCGTCAACCAACGGAGCACCGATGGTGACGTCGCTGCCGTTACCGACGAGCAGTACACGATCGAATTCGACCGAGTCGCCCTCTTCGGCTTTAATTTTTTCGACACGGAGGACCGTGCCTTCTTCAACCCGGTACTGCTTTCCACCGGTCTGGATTACGGCATACATGGCCGAGGCTCCCTTAACGTAAATTCGGACAAAGACCGGCAATAATAGTGATTTGAGAGGGTCGGGTCAATGCCCCAAAGGACCTCCAAAGGCCGTGCGCAAGCCCCTAATGCCAGACGACTTTTTCTTCTTCCCCTGTCGGCGCAGCCGCCGTAGGAGGGGCTTCAGCCCCGATTTCTTCTCAAGGTCGCCATTCTGCCACGACCGTCAGCCGCCCGGTCGGGACTGAAGTCCCTCCTACGCGGCTGCGCCGCTGTCGTAATTTGGCGAGCCGGTGTGTGATCTCCAACTCGTTGTGATCGGACGAATCCCGGCTGAATCGATTGCTACGCCCGCGCGGTGCTGGTTACTCGACGATTTAACCCGGATAATGGCCAACATGTCACACGCGCAACAACCCGTGCCCGACACGGCCATGACTTTTGCCGATGTCGCGGACCTGGTCCGGGACGACCTCGCCGCGGTAGACGAAGAAATTCGTCGCCAGTTGCACAGCGATGTCGCCCTGATCGACCAGGTGGCGCAATACATCATCGCCAGCGGTGGCAAGCGACTGCGACCGTTACTGGTGGTAGTCGCGGCACACGCCTGTGGTTATACCGGTCGCGATCACATTAAGGCCGCCGCAATAATCGAGTTTATTCACACGGCAACGTTGTTACATGACGATGTCGTCGACGCATCGGCACTGCGCCGTGGCCAGGAAACAGCGAACACGGTCTGGGGCAACGAGGCCAGTGTACTGGTGGGCGACTTTTTATATTCGCGGGCCTTCCAGATGATGGTGCAGATCGACTCAATGCGAGTCATGCAAATACTCGCCGACGCGACCAACATGATTGCTGAGGGCGAGGTCCTCCAGCTGGTTAACTGTCATGATCCGGATACGACCGAAGAGCAGTACCTGCGAGTCATTCAGCGCAAAACGGCTAAGTTATTCGAGGCAGGCGTACAGATCGCCGGCGTATTGGCCGAACTCGGTGATGAGGTCGAGGACCAGCTGGCGCGCTACGGCCGGCACCTGGGGACAGCCTTTCAGCTAATCGACGATTTACTCGATTACAGCGCCTCGCCTGAAGAACTGGGCAAGAACATCGGCGACGACCTGTCAGAGGGCAAGCCCACATTGCCGCTGATATATGCCATGCGCACCGGTAATGCCGCACAGGCCGGGTTGATGCGCGAGGCGGTTGAGAATGGCGGGCTGGACCTGATTCGCGAAGTGATGGCTGTCATTGAATCGACCGGGGCGCTCCAGTACACTGCCGGGCGCGCGCGGAATGAGGCCGAGGCTGCTGAAGCTTCTTTAGAAGCAATTCCCGATTCAGCATACCGTCGCGGTCTCAGCGCACTGGCCAGACTCTCTGTAGAACGATCTTATTGAGTTCTGACGTCATCGGGGTGTAGCTCAGCCTGGTAGAGCACTGTCTTCGGGAGGCAGGGGCCGGAGGTTCAAATCCTCTCACCCCGACCAATTGATTATCCGCCGTTGCTTTTACGAGTCGGGGTTCTGGCACTGCGACTAAACTGCTGTCGCGCCGCTGGTCTTGCGGACTACGAGATCGCAGTCGAGGATGGTGTCAGGCTAAACAAAGTTAAGCGACAAGGTCCTTTTTGCCAGAGTTTATAGCAATCAAGATGGCACTGTGCCAGACCATCCACCCTGCCGCGAAGAACAGATCGTTCCACACCGTGCAGTCGAAAAAACAAGCCGCCATGTCCAAAACCAGGATTGGAAAGACAAACCCCGCAACCAGTCCTGCACCGCAGGCAATTGTGACGTAGCGCACTGTGATCGTGATCGAAACGACCAACGCGGTCACGATCGATATGATTACAGTACTCAGTACGATTGGCAGCATTATTGGAATTATGCCAGGACCCATGCCAAGAGGCGCATTGAACAAATCGGCCAGTGGTTGAACCAACCAATAGGCAAACGCCAGGTTAACAACCGCAGCAGCAACAAGTACCAGCGAGCGGGTAAACCGCAGTGAGTTCGCGTGAACGAATGGAACGAGAACGAAAAGCGCCAACGCTATCGAATATGGTGCAAAAAACATATTTTCGAGATGATAATAGGCACCACTATCTTTCGTATAAAGCAGAAAAGTTGGCAGTAAGCCAGACAATAGTGCGAGACTGAAACGGGACAAAAAGGAAAGACTGGAAAAGTCTATCAAGCAGGTTCCTCGCACCTATTCGTCAAGATGAACTATGCCATGCGAGTATCGGATCAGCATCACGATGCAGATCACGGCGACCAGCAGTGACAACACCGCGAGCTGCGGATACCTGATCGCCTGCACGATCGGCGACAACCCGCCGCGCACGGCTGCGCGTGCTGCGGGACGCGTTTCGATGAATCGGGCCAGGGGCGGTGAATTGTGGTAATACCATCTAACAAAAGCCCTCCCCGGAGCGTTGGTCAGCAGGTGACGATCACGAAAGTCCCGCAAGGTCAGCACCTCGTCGTCCCAGGCATTGCCCCATGCGGCGGTCGCAATGAAGCACGATGGCGAACCGACGCCTATACCGCCGTCGGGCAAACCACAGTCGGAATTAACCAACTGCGGCACGACGCGTAGTACAACCGTTTCGTTGTCTGTCACATCGTAATCGGGATCGCCGCTAACCAGGTTAACCCGCAGCGTTACGTTATAGGCACTGTCATTGCTGAATTCATCCGAGACAACTTCGAGCACTCGCAGCCCACCGGCTTCTATCGTACCGACATCACAGCGCCCTGTTTGCGCAACCGTGCAATCGCTGTCGTTGAAATTGAAGTTGGGCAGCCGTTGCGGAGTATCGCTCAAGCTGACGCTGACTTGTCTTGCCTCGCCGGGACCCCGGTTGCGGACCCACATCGTCAGTGATGCCCGGGACTGGTTGGTGCAGATCGGCTGCGGCACGCTGAACAGAAGATTTTCCAGGTACAGGTCGACGCAGCGCTCGACGCCGGGTTCACGCACTCCCGCGGATGCACTGTCGTTTTCCGGGACGGTATCGCCCGGCAAGGGCTCGACGCTTGCCGTGTTGACCAGACAGGGCGGCGATTGCGTGCCGTCTTTTTGCGCCGGCAAGGTCATGACCGCCGACGCGCCGACGACGAGATCACCGACCGACCACTGTCCGCTGCCGGGATCGTAAAAGCCCTGGCTGACGAATGCCGCCATGCCGGTGGGAATTTTCAGACCGGCCGGTAACTGGTCGATGACTTCGATGCCGATCGCTTCCTCGTCGCCTGAGTTGCTTACCGTGATTTCGAACTCGACCGGCTCGCCGGCCGCTGGCTGCTCCGGGGTAACCAGTTTGGTGATCGACAACTCCGGTCCTGCAAATGCCGTGACCGGCACCAGAAGGATTGTTGCAATGACAACCACCCAGCATCCAGGCCGGGAATATTCGATTAACATGACTTGAACCTCCCTGATTTTAGCCGCCGGCGCTTGTGCCCGGCAGGCCAAAAAACTGGCTCTTGACGATCTGCAGGTCGGCAAAGTTGATCGACCCGCTGTTGTCGAGATCCGCATCCGGGTTCCAGTTGGGCTGGATCGGTGTAGCGACTTCACAGGACCGCGAGGATGCGACCGTTTCTGGTTGAACGCCGCCGAGCGCCAAAGCGCCTGACCGGGCCGTGCGACTCGATTGCCGATGAGCGCCGTTTCAGGGCGTGGTCTGGCCGAGCGCGCGCTATTTTGCGCCTGCTGCTGACTCGATTACAAGAGAAATAAAATTAATAAATACAACAATATAGGTGCCATCGGTTGCTGAAATCCTCAACCGTCGCCGGGGATTGCCGTTGGAAATGGTCCGTCGACCTGACCGAGGATTGATCATTCCGCTCGAGAAGCTCGACAGGCCAATTGCGCCAAAAAGAATTCCTGCCACACTTCTGTCACAGTGCGAAAACAATTTAGCGAGCCGACGGAAGAACGCTAACGACGGTACCGCGGTCGCCTGTAATTTTTCGCGATCTTCAAGTGAGTTAAATATGAGCGCCGTCTGGACTTGCCCCATGCACCCGGAAGTAAAGGCCGATCAACCAGGTAGCTGCCCGAAATGCGGAATGGCACTCGAACGTGCAGACGTTGTGATGCCACGAAAGCAATACACCTGCCCAATGCATCCGCAAATTGTCCGCAGCGAGCCTGGAAGTTGCCCCATCTGTGGTATGGCGCTGGAGCCAATGGCAGCGACTGAGGAAGAAGACACCACCGAACTCAACGACATGACGCGGCGGTTTTGGGTGAGCGCCGTCCTGACACTGCCATTGTTCATATTGGCGATGGGCGAAATGATCCCCGGGCGCCCGCTCGGAAATTTGGTGCCTGTGGCCTGGCGGCAATGGCTGCAGCTTGTACTCGCAGGACCGGTTGTGTTGTGGGGAGGCTGGCCATTTTTTGTGCGGGGGTGGCACTCGGTCCGCACCTTAAACCTCAATATGTTCACGCTAATCGCGTTAGGCGTTGGCGTGGCGTTCGTGTACTCGCTCATCGCTACTGCGGTTCCAGGCATCTTCCCGGGCGAGTTTCGGAATCACGCGGGCGAGGTGGCACTTTATTTTGAGGCCGCGGCTGTCATCACGACACTTGTCCTTCTGGGGCAGGTCCTCGAGTTGAAGGCCAGAAGCCAGACGTCGGGCGCCATTCGTACACTGCTGGAACTGGCGCCTCCATCGGCCCGGCGCATCACGGACGACGGTACCGAGGAGGAAGTCTCGCTCGATGCCCTAATACGTGGCAATCGACTGCGGGTGAAACCGGGCGAAAAAATTCCGGTGGACGGCAACCTGATTGAGGGCAACAGTTCCGTCGATGAATCGATGATCAGCGGTGAGCCGATTCCGGTGGAAAAACGCCCTGGCGACGCAGTGATCGGCGGCACCGTCAACGGCACTGGCAGCCTCGTCATTGAAGTCACACAGGTCGGGGATGACACGTTGTTATCGCAGATCGTTCGCATGGTTACCGAGGCCCAACGCAGTCGCGCACCGATTCAGAGGCTCGTTGACCTGGTCGCCTCCTGGTTCGTTCCCTCAGTAATCATTGCTGCAGTTTTAACCTTCCTGGTGTGGTCGATCTGGGGACCGGATCCAGCGATGGCCTACGCAATGGTAAACGCAGTCGCGGTCCTTATCATCGCTTGTCCGTGTGCGCTTGGACTTGCCACGCCAATGTCGATCATGGTCGGTACCGGCAAAGGTGCTCAACACGGCATCCTAATCAAGAATGCAGAAGCGCTGGAGACTTTTGAAAAGGTCGACACCGTTATCGTCGACAAGACCGGCACTCTCACTGAAGGCCGGCCCCGTTTGGTTATGCTGGAAGCGACTGGTGAATTCGACGACGACCAGTTGTTAGCGCTTGTCGGATCCGTTGAAAAGGCGAGCGAACACCCCTTGGCACAAGCTATCGTAGCGGCCGCTGAGTCGCGCTCGCTGAATTTACTCGCCGCCAGAGATTTTCAGTCCATTACAGGCGAAGGCGTGCAAGCGCGAGTCGGCAATTCGTTCGTTGCGATCGGCAATGACAAGTTCATGCTACGGCTGAATGCCGGAAACAAACCCCTTAGTGAGGTTGCTGAACATCATCGCGCCAATGGCCAAACGGTCATGTTCGTTGCAGTGGACAATGTTCCCGCGGGCATCGTCGGCGTCGCCGATCCGATCAAGGAATCGACACCGAGGGCCATCGCCTTGTTGCACGACGCGGGCCTGAATGTGGTCATGCTGACCGGCGACAGCAAAGCGACAGCGAACGCCGTTGCTAAGCAGATCGGCATCGACGAAGTCCATGCGGATGTGTCCCCGGAGGACAAACACCGCGTGGTTCGGGAATTGCAGTCGGAAGGCGCCATCATTGCGATGGCCGGTGACGGGATCAACGATGCGCCAGCTCTGGCGCAGGCGAATGTCGGCATCGCGATGGGCACCGGCACCGACGTTGCGATGGAGAGCGCCAGCGTAACGCTGGTCCGTGGCGATTTGCTTGGCGTCGCCAAGGCACGCTTGCTAAGCCGACAGACCATGCGAAACATCCGCCAAAACCTTTTTTTTGCTTTTGCCTACAACACAGCGGGAATACCGATCGCGGCCGGCCTGCTCTACCCAGTATTTGGATTGCTGCTAAGCCCGATGATTGCTGCCGCCGCCATGAGCCTGAGTTCGGTGTCGGTCATCGGCAACGCACTTCGTTTACGCAACCTGACCCTCTGATTTGGAAGACTAGCCCGCGCTGTAGACTGGCGCCGCAGTGTGGAAGGTCGAGCCGTCCTACAGGACCCGCAACTCCTCTCCAAGTAACCCCACGCGAGAATCATTGAGCCGGCATTCCGCGCTGCCCGCGGCAGCGATCTGCAGGGAATGTGATGCCCTACTGGCGGCACGAGGCGGTTTTCGCTAGGCTGGGTGCATGTCTGTGCTGACATCAATTCGGCGACGCCGGCATTCGTGGGGCAAGCAGGTCCTTGGAGTCTTCGCTGTTGTGTGGCTGAACCTGGTCCTGCAGCCTTGCGTTATGGCGCTGGAATCCGACAACCATGGCGATTGTCCGCACTGTCCGCCGGAGATGTCACAGCACCACGCCGGGCATGATATGGCCCGCATGGAGACGCCGTGCGCGTCTGACGGCGAGTGCGATCCGCTGAATGAGTTCAATTACGACGGTCGTAACATCCAGGTCAAGGCCGACAAGTTTGAAGTCGTGCTGGCATTGCTGCCGCCAGCATTCAATCGTAATCAACCAACCGTAGCCGGCCTCGCGCGCTCGACACGCGACTCAGACCACCTCTCCGGCGCTGCGCCGCCCCTACGCGTTCTGTACTGCGTCTATCTGGATTAACGATCTCCCGCTGTAAACCGTTTTTCGTTTACTTCGCAGGAGATCGTTTTCATGTTTTATTCCCACGGGCACTTGCCCGGTTTGTTGTTACTGCTATTCACCGGGGTCGCACACGCCACCTCGTTGAGCCTCGCCGACGCTGAGCGAATTGCGCTCGAGGCAGAGCCCGGACACACCGCATTACTCGAGCGCGCCGATAGCCTACGCGAAAAAGCCATCGCCGCCGGCCAGCTACCTGATCCCAAACTACGCGTCGCGCTCGCCAACTTCCCGCTGGAATCCGGTGGCTTTTCGACTGAAGGCATGACTCAGACGCAGATCGGGTTCCGGCAGGCGTTCCCGCCTGGACAGTCGCGTGTGATCGGTACACGACGATACGAATCGATGGCACAGGAACTTAGCGAGAATGCAGCTGTACGTCACCGAGACGTGCTGCTGGCGGTGCGTACCAGTTGGCTAGAGCACTGGTATTGGCTGCATGCCGGGGAAGTTGTAAACGAGATACGACCGCTGTTTGTCGACCTGGTCACCGTTACCCAGTCGTTATATTCAGTCGGGCGCAGAAATCAGCACGATATCCTGCGCGCCGAACTCGAACTGAGCCGGCTCGACGACCGTCTGATCGAGATCAAAGGCAAACAGGCCACGACGCGCGCGCGTTTATCCGAATGGGTGGCGCAGGCGGCTGCATTACCCGTGGATGGCGGATTGCCGGCGTGGACCTCGTTACCGCCGCTGGAGCAGTTACAGGCTCATCTTGAAAAGCACCCTGCCGTACTTGCTGCAGACTCACGCATCAGCGCGGCCAATGACGGAATCGAACTGGCGCGACAACAGTACAAGCCGGGATGGGCCATCGATCTCGGTTATGCGTACCGTGACGGTCGCCTGCCAACAGGCATGTCGCGCTCGGACTTTGCCACTGTGTCTTTCACGATGGATCTGCCCTACTTTCGTAAAAACCGGCAGGATCGCGAGGTTGCTGCAGCGCGGAGCGTACGACGCGCAGCTCACGCATCTAAGGAACAATTTCTGCGTCAACTAGCAAGCCAACTGGAAGTCGAATATGCGCGCTGGCATGAGTTATCGCGACGCATTGACCTGTACCAGCGACAGGTACTGGAGCAGGCGCACGAGCGGACACGGGCCGCGCGGGTCGCCTACCAAAGTGGGACTGGTGATTTCGCCGACGTCATGCGCGGTTCTATCGACGAACTCAATACCCGGCTCGATTTCATCCGACTGCAAGTCGATCGCGCGCAGAGTCATGCGGTGGTGGCTAACCTCGGAGGGCTGACGCTATGAAACGTTCGATAGCCGTCGTGCTGATGCTCGTGGTTGCCGGGCTCGTTGGCGTGATAATCGGCCGCGCCTGGCAGCCCGCCACCCAGCCCGCCACCCAGCCCGGCAACCAGTCCGCCGGGCATGAACGCGAGATCCTGTACTGGAAGGCGCCAATGGATCCCAATTACCGTCGCGACGAGCCTGGCAAGTCACCGATGGGCATGGACCTGGTGCCGGTGTATGCCGATGAGACTGTGCCCGATGCACCGGGCGTGGTCTCAATCAATCCGGTCGTGGTCAACAACCTCGGTGTGCGTACCGCCCGTGTCGCCGAAGGTTCACTACCGCGTCGTATCAAAAGTGTCGGTTATGTCGGCTATGACGAGGCCACGCTTTACCAGGTCAGTACCCGGGTCGAGGGGTGGATTGAGAAGCTGGCGGTTAAGGCGAGTGGCGAGCCAGTAAATAAGGGACAGGTTTTGTTCGAGTTGTATTCGCCCGATCTGGTCAATGCACAGCATGAACACCTGGCTGCCCTGCGCAGCGGTAACACGATGATGATCAGCGCCTCGCGCGAGCGGTTGGCCGCACTGGGCTTGCCAGACTCGGAAACACGACGGCTCGAGAAACAACGCAGCGTGCGGCGAACGACACGCGTATATGCAGCAGGCGACGGTGTCGTAGCACAACTCGGCATTCGCGAAGGCGGCTACGTGACGCCGGCGACGCAAATCATGACGATAGCGGCACTGGACCCAGTATGGGTCTTGGTAGAAGTGATGGAACGTCAGGCTGGCTGGGTTCGACCCGGTCTGCCAGCGCAGGTCGAATTCGAATCTCTGCCGGGTGAGTTATTTAGTGGTGTCGTCGACTACGTTTACCCCGAACTCGATCTCCGGACCCGCACGCTGAAAGTGCGTTTACGCCTCGACAACCCGGACCAGCTGCTGCGACCGAATATGTTTGCGAAGGTTGAGATTCTCGGCGGTGACAGCGACAGCGTCGTGCATGTGCCGCGCGAAGCGTTGATAAGGGGCGGTGCGGTAGACCGCGTGGTTATTGCACTGGGCGACGGACGCTTTCAGTCGATGCCAGTGCAACCCGGAATCGAGAGCGGCGATCGGGTGGCGATACTGGAAGGCTTGTCCAGCGGCGACATGGTGGTGACGTCCGGACAATTCCTGATCGATTCGGAATCGAACATCGATACGGCATCAAAACGTATGGCTGGCAACGACACCCGTGCCAGCGTCGCGGCAGTGGTCGAAGGATGGCGCACGGCGCAACGCCGAATCACGCTGCGTCACGACCCCATCGAAGCCTGGTCGTGGCCGTCGATGAGCATGGGATTCGACGTATCTGACGCAACTCTGCTGCAGAATCTGCACTTAGGTAAGCAGGTGCAGGTTGTAATCAAAAAACAAGCTGATGACACCTATGTAGTCACGGATATCGATACGGACCTGGCGCCATGATCGCAGCAGTAATCCGATGGTCTATCGGCAACCGTTTCCTGATCTTGCTGGCAACGGGACTCGTCATCGTCGGGGGCGTCTATTCGCTGCGACAGACACCGATCGATGCCCTGCCCGACCTGTCCGACGTACAGGTCATCGTCAAGACCTCATTCCCGGGGCAGGCACCACAGGTCGTCGAAGACCAGGTCACCTACCCGTTAACTACAGCCATGCTGGCCGTGCCCAAAGCAGTAACCGTTCGTGGCTATTCTTTTTTCGGCGATTCCTATGTCTACATCATTTTCGAGGATGGCACGGATCTTTACTGGGCACGCTCTCGGGTGCTCGAGTACCTGAGCCAGGTCGCCGGGCAACTGCCAGACAATGCCAAACCTGCGCTGGGACCGGATGCGACTGGTGTCGGCTGGATTTATGAATACGCGCTGGTCGATCGAACGGGCAACAAGGACCTGGCACAACTGCGCAGCTTGCAGGACTGGTTCCTCAAGTACGAACTACAAACTGTATCGGGCGTCGCGGAGGTAGCGACCGTCGGTGGCATGGTACGCCAGTACCAGGTCGTGCTAGATCCAGACAAGCTGCGGGCTTTCAATATCTCGTTGCAACGGGTGCGCCATGCGATCCAGTCGGGCAACCAGGAAACCGGGGGGTCGGTGATCGAGATGGCGGAGGCTGAGTACATGGTGCGCGCCAGTGGCTACCTGCAGGGCCTCGAAGATCTTGAGGCGATACCACTTGGTGTCAGCACTCATGGCACCCCGGTGGTTTTGCGTGACGTTGCTGAAATCCGGTTGGGACCGCAGATGCGCCGCGGTATCGCCGAACTCGATGGCGAAGGCGAAGTTGTCGGTGGCATCGTGATCATGCGCTGGGGTGAAAATGCAGCAAAAACCATTGCAGCGGTTAAAAAACGTCTCGACGAATTGCAACGCAGTCTACCCGACGGGGTAGAGGTCGTAGCGACTTACGATCGCTCCGCATTGATCGACAGTGCAGTCGATACGCTACGCGGCAAGCTGGTAGAAGAATTCTTCGTAGTAGCGTTAGTGTGCGCGGTTTTCCTGTTCCACCTGCGATCATCGGCTGTCATCATTCTGAGCCTGCCTATTGGCATACTCGGTGCGTTTATTGTCATGCAACTGCAGGGCATCAACGCCAACATCATGTCGCTCGGTGGAATAGCAATTGCAATCGGTGCCATGGTCGATGCTGCTATTGTGATGGTGGAAAACGTGCACAAGCACATTGAGAATGAACCACTGACGGACAACAATCGCTGGCGTATCATTGGTGATGCGGCTAGCGAAGTCGGACCCCCGCTGTTCTTTTCGCTGCTGATTATCACGCTGAGTTTTCTCCCTGTCTTTACACTCGAAGCGCAGGAAGGACGACTATTCGCGCCGCTGGCGTTTACCAAGACTTACGCAATGGCTGCCGCTGCGGTTTTGTCGATCACGTTGGTACCGGTGCTGATGGGCTACTTTATCCGCGGCAAAATCCTGCCCGAGCACCGTAACCCCATTAACCGTGGCCTGATTGCGCTCTACAGGCCAGTTATTCACGGCGTAATCCGGTTTCCCAGGGCGAGTCTGTTGCTGGTCTTGATCATCCTGCTGATTGGGCTATGGCCGGCAACCCAGCTCGGTTCTGAATTTATGCCACCGCTGGATGAAGGCGACCTGATGTATATGCCGACGACTTATCCCGGGCTGTCGGTGGACAAGGCGCGTGAGCTGTTGCAACAGACCGACAAGATGATTGCCACCGTGCCGGAGGTTAAACGCGTTTTTGGCAAGATCGGACGCGCAGAAACTGCAACAGACCCGGCGCCAATGACCATGATCGAAACGGTTATCCAATTCAAACCGCGCGACCAGTGGCGACCCGGTATGACACCCGAAGGCTTGCGCGCGGAGCTTGATCGTATCGTGCAGATTCCGGGTCTGACCAATGCCTGGGTAATGCCGATCAAGACGCGGATCGATATGTTGGCTACCGGTATCAAGACTCCGGTCGGCATCAAGGTGGCCGGGCCCGACCTGTCCGTAATCGAAACCATAGGTAAGGATCTGGAACGGGTTTTGCCCGACGTCGCCGGAACCGCCTCGGTTTACTCCGAACGGGTCGCCGGTGGCCGCTATATCGAAATTGATATCGATCGCGCCAGCGCGTCGCGGCTGGGATTAAACATTGCCGATGTGCAGGAGGTAATCCGCACCGCGGTTGGTGGCATCAACGTCACTCAGACCGTAGAGGGGCGGGAGCGTTATCCAGTGAATGTTCGTTATCCACAACGGGTGCGCGACTCGGTGGAGCAGCTGAAGCTGTTGCCGATCGTTACCAATAATGGTGGGCGCGTTGCACTGGCCGACGTAGCCAGAATCGAGGTTGTTGACGGTCCACCCGTCATCAAGAGTGAAAATGCTCGCCTCAACGGCTGGACCTACATCGATATCAACGATCGGGATCTCGGTTCCTACGTCGCCGATGCCCAGCGCACAGTGGCCGAGAGGATCGAACTGCCGCCCGGGTACTCACTGAGTTGGTCGGGACAGTACGAATACATGGTACGGGCCAAAGAGCGGCTGGCACTGGTCATCCCGGTGACCCTGGCAATCATTGTGTTATTACTCTATCTCAACTTTAGGCGTATGCAGGAAGTCGCCATCGTTATCGGCACATTGCCTCTGGCGCTGATCGGCGGCCTGTGGCTGTTGTACTGGCTGGGAT
>JABDKV010000229.1 GCA_013002045.1 Gammaproteobacteria bacterium | reverse complement strand
CAAAGCCGGCCTTGCGCAATTCCGTCGCCAGTCGGGCTGCAGTCCTGACTTCCATCGTGGACAATTCCGGGTTGCGATGAAACCATTCAAACAGTTCGCCAAGGTGTTGCTCGTAGTCGCGTTCTATAATCGAATCACGATCGCTGGCATCGGAAATTGCAGAAAAGAGTAAGAAAAAGAGCGCGATTGCGACGCTGTAAGCAGTGTTCATGTTCAAATTTCCCGGCGGTCTTGCCGCTACGGTACCAGAGGGGTGTGGCTGGCGTGAACTTAGCAGCGTCCCGTATGTCGATCGATTGGTAATGTCGAGGAAATCATCTGTGCGCCTGGCAGGTTATTTGTTGCTGCTTTCATTGCTGAATACGGCGTCGGCGTCCCTGCAGTTTCATTTCGATGATCAGTTCGACGCCGAACAGCGCGATCAGTTAAAAGGGTGGGTCAGCGAGGTTGCCAGCGGGGTGGAAGCGCTGGTGGGCGAATTCGGTTTCGATGTCCACATCCATTTCAGGCGCGCCCGCTCCCGCGAGCCGGTGCCGTGGGCCAACACGTTGCGCGGGCGTCGACAGGGAATTCGATTTCACGTAGATCCCCGTCATTCGGAAAGCCGGTTCCGTGACGACTGGACAGCATCGCACGAACTGAGTCACCTGGTTTTACCCTACGTTGGTCGTCGTGACAGCTGGTTTGCGGAGGGCTTCGCCAGCTATATGCAATACCAGGTCATGCACGCCAACGGTGTGTTGTCGGCCGACGCTGCTGCCCGTCGCTACAATGAGAGACTCGACAATGCGCGGCGCAATTACCGTTATCCACGACAACCGTTTCTCGCGGTAACCGGCCAGTTACGCCGCGACAGAGCGTACCGGACGCTCTACTGGGGTGGGGCTGCCTACTTTATCGATGTCGATCGGGTGTTGCGGGCGCAGGGATCCTCGCTGGTAACGGTGCTGGGTGCGTACCTCGATTGCTGCCGGCGCAACACGGCCGAACTCGACTCGCTGGTGGCAGATCTCGATCGTCTGTCTGGCAGCAGCGTTTTCAGTGACACGCTGCACCGTTACAGGCGGACACCGGGGTTTCCACCGACGGAGCCGGTGAATGCATCAATTGTTGCGCAACAGGACGCCACATCCGCTCACCGCATCCGCATTGAGTAGACCCCAAGTACCTGTTTTGCAGCTGTAGATCACCCATTGGTGCAGCGCAAGGTGGTTGGCACATTTGCGGGCGGTCTAAACTGATTGTTAAGAACCAAGATCTCGGAACAACGAGGGGAAATCGATGAAAAAGACAATTACCGCTGTTGCGGCAGTTTTCCTGCTGGCCGCGGCTGTTCCCGCGACGGCGGCTGTACACAATCTGCAGGCCAACATTGACGGAACTCAGTCAGGCACCGGCAGTTCGGCGACCGGCTTTGCAACCATGAGTTACGACGATGTTTCGGGTCAGTTCGACTGGAACATTCAGTGGAGCGGTTTGCAAGGCAATATTAGCGTGGCTCATTTCCACGGTCCGGCGCTGCCCGGACAGAACGCGGGCGTGACCGTGAATTTTGGTTCCATCAGCGGACTGAGCAGTCCTTCGATAGGATCGACAGTAATTAGTGCTCTGCAAGGTTCCGACCTGCTGGGCGGTCTGTGGTACATCAATATCCATTCGGACCTGTTTCCTGGTGGTGAGATTCGCGGACAGGTCGGTGTAGTGCCATTGCCGGCTGCAGCCTGGTTGTTGCTTTCCGCTGTCGGCGGGCTGTTTACGCTGCGCCGTCGCAAAGCCTGAATCAATCGACTGATAGATGACTGAGAAGCCCCGCCTGGCGGGGCTTTTTTAATGGCGCGCGGTGCCCGGCACGCGAATGTCCTCCACCAGGTGCTGTATATGTTCCGGTGGCGGTGCAGTCACGCGTGAAACGGCTAGCGCCACGCTGAAGTTGACCAGCGCGCCCACCGCACCGAAGGCATTGGGCTCAATACCGAAGAACCAGTTTTCCGGCATGTCTCCAAGGAAGCGCGTGCTCTCGATGAACATCAGGCCCTTGTGTTGGAAGACGTAGAACAACGTCACTCCCAGCCCGGCAAGCATACCTGCGGTAGCGCCTTCCTTGTTCATCCGCTTGTAGAAAATGCCCAGCATCAGGGCGGGAAAAATCGATGAAGCTGCCAGCCCGAACGCCAGCGCAACGGTGCCGGCGGCAAAGTCAGGCGGATTGAAGCCCAGGTAACCGGCGAAAAGGATCGCGACAGTCATCGCGATCCGGCTGGCGCGCAACTCATCTTTTTCAGAAATATCCGGTCTGAATACGCCTTTAAGCAGGTCGTGCGAAATTGCCGATGAGATCGCCAGCAACAGGCCCGCCGCAGTCGACAATGCCGCGGCCAGTCCACCTGCGGCGACCAGCGCGATGACCCAGTTCGGTAAGCGTGCGATCTCGGGATTGGCAAGCACGATAATGTCGCGGTCGATGGTGACCATCTCATTGGTCGCGCCATCGGCCCCGTACTGGATCAGGCCGTCGTTGTTCTTATCTTCGTAGACCAGCAGTCCTGTTTTCTCCCAGTTACGAAACCAGTCTGGTCGTTGCTCATAGGCAAGGTATTCACCGGCCGCTGGTTCGATAGTCGTCATCAGGTTGAGTCGTGCCATAGCGGCGACTGCGGGCGCAGTGGTGTAAAGAATGGCGATGAATACCAGTGCCCAGCCGGCCGACAGGCGTGCATCGTGCACCCTGGGGACGGTAAAGAAGCGAATGATCACGTGCGGCAAGCCGGCTGTGCCAATCATTAGCGACAGCGTATAGACAAACATGTTTAGCCGACTAAGTCGGGCGGTGGTCGTGTATTCGTCGAAGCCGAGATCGCGCACTATCTGGTCGAGTTTGTCGAGCAGGAAGGTATCGCTGCCTGCCAGCGTGCCGCCGAGCCCAAGTTGTGGCACCGGGTTGCCTGTCAGATTGAGCGAGATAAAGATTGCCGGCAGCGTAAACGCGAAAATCAGGACGCAGTACTGGGCGATCTGCGTGTAGGTAATACCCTTCATCCCGCCAAGCACGGCATAAAAGAACACCACGGCCATACCGATGAGCAAACCCGTTCCATAGTCGACTTCGAGGAAGCGCGAAAAGGCGACACCAACGCCTTTCATTTGCCCGATGACATAGGTCACTGAAGCGACAATCAGGCAAATAACGGCGACGATACGGGCGGTGCGAGAGTAATAGCGATCACCAATGAACTGCGGCACTGTGAACTTGCCAAATTTGCGTAAGTACGGGGCCAGCAACAGCGCCAGCAGCACGTAGCCACCGGTCCATCCCATAAGAAAGACGGAACCACCGTAGCCCATGAATGCGATCAGTCCGGCCATGGAAATGAATGAAGCCGCACTCATCCAGTCGGCAGCGGTTGCCATGCCGTTGGCGACCGGGTGTATACCCTTGCCCGCGACATAGAATTCGCTGGTAGAGCTGGCCCGCGCCCAGAATGCAATCCCGACGTACAGCGCGAAAGTGGCCCCGACAACCAGGTAGGTCATGGTTCTCAGGTCCATGCGCCAGCCTTATTCTTCATGCACGTCGTGGTCGCGATCGTACTTGTTCATGATCCAGGCATAGACGAAGATCAGGACGACGAAAGTGTAGATCGATCCCTGTTGGGCAAACCAGAAACCGAGCTTGTAGCCACCGAGCCGGAACTGGTTCAGTGGCTCTACCAGCACGATGCCGAACAGATAGGACACCACAAACCAGATTGCCAAAAGCACGCTGACTAGCCGGATATTGGCTTTCCAGTAGGCGTTGCGGTTCTCGGGAGTCATGACACCTGTCGCGACCGATCAGGCTGTCAATCTAGCAGATGTGGAAGCTGAATTTTACCTTGCGATCAGAACAACCAGCTTATGGCGGCGCCGGACGCGGCGGCGAGAATGCCACTGAGCGTGATTGCGGAGGCCTGTTGCTGTCGTTTCCGGGCCAGGAAAAGGTAGGCGGCCACCAGCAGATTGCCGAGTAGCAAGATGCCACTGAAATACAGCAGGTAGAGTCGGACAACGACGCCATGTAAATCACCCAGTTCCATAGAGGCATCGATAATGCCCAGTATGATGGCTGCCAGGATTAGCAATCCGAAATTAACTAGTAACGGGTGCTTCATAGCGATTTTGGGCGGTTAAGCATCCATTTGTACATCAGTCTGCGAACGTTGCCGGTACCAGCGTGACCGGTATCCGGATACTGGCATCGTTCTTTGGCAGGTCCGATGGATTTGCCCGGTGAAGGATAAGTGTAGCCTCGGTCGGGCGATCTACAGAGGGCAGTGAAATTGTCGCTGCGAAAGGCACGAAGTCCGTTGTCATCCACTCGTCCTGAGCCGTTACGGGCTTGCGCAGCAGTGTCTCACCGTCGGTCGTAACAAGTTCGAGCGGAAACGAGGCCTCGAAGAACCACTGGCCGCGTGCCTGACCTCTCACTTCCAGCTCGCCGCCGATGCGCTCGCCCGCTGCCGGCGCCGCCAGGTTCATCCACGGATGGGATTGGGTCTCGCGGTCGCCTTTACCTGTCGGTTGGGTCGGCGCCGTTACCGCACAACCGGCCAGCAACAGGGCCATGAGCGCGATTAGCTGGGGCATTGTCCTGTCCATACGGTATCGTTTTGGGGTCGTGGAGGGTTTTTTCAACGTCAGCTATGCTGCGCTACAGCAACACTGGGACCGTTGCAGGCAATTGCGCTGCAGCAAGAGGCAACGACAGATTTACACATCCTTTATTAACAAATACGACAGACATTCAATGCACTCGGGATTACATTCATGCTTTGTGAAACCCGTTGTCGGCGCCAGGGTCAAAGACCGGGCGCGGGCCTGAAGAGGAACCAGAAATGTCGCGTCCATACCTGCTGTTGTTGGCTGCCGTGTTGGCATTGATAACGAGTGGTTGCGGGTCAGATAGTGTAGATACGACGCCGCCGGTAGCTCAGCCTCCGGTTGATCCCTATCCCCCGTCTAGTCGCAAGATTGACCCGTCATTGGTCGAGCCGGGCAAGTTTGCCAGTTGCGAGGCGTATGACGCCTACGTCGCAGACAGTTTGTTCCAGCGACTGACCAGGTCTTGGTGTTTTTCCGATTTCTGCCTGGACACGGCTCAGGCGGACGGCGTCACGGTGACGCAGACTAATACCCAGGAACCGGGTGTAGACGAGGCAGATGCGGCAGAGGTCGACAGTGCCGGAAATATCTATAGCGTCACCTTTACCGGCAAGTTACTGGTCACGCAGGGACTACCCGTAGAGGAAGCGGCGCCGCTGGCGGAGTTGCAACTGCCGGAGCAACCCCGTGAGTTGCTGCTCGACGAGGCCAACCAGTTGCTAGTTGTACTAAGCGAGACCACGGATGTTTATTCCTTTGATCCAAGCCAATCCTTCGGCTGGACGGTCAGCATTGTCGATATCGCAAATCCTGCCAACCCATTGTTATTGGGCACACTGAATCTTGAAGGCAGCCTGTTTGCGGCGCGCCGCATAGGTTCGCGTGTTCACATGTTTAGCCGCAAGTCGCTGGTGGTGCCCGGGTCGTTCTATGAGGATGGTGGTACCGAACTGCTAAACCAGTACTTCGAGGCAGTCAATAATGAGGATGAAACGCTTATCGGGTTCTACGAGGATGCCCTGCGCACCTTTATAGCGGATATTGTCAGTACCAACAGCAGCACGTTTCGACCGACGTACAGTGAATTAAATGGCGCGCAGCAAGTAGTCGCTTGCGACAACATCGACGCGCCGGTAGTGCCGGTTGAATATGGGATCACCTCAATCCTGAGTTTTGATACGGACGGTAGCGACGTGGATATTGCTGCCGTGGTCAGCAACGCTTTTGGTGCGTATGTCTCGACTGGCAATGCGTACCTGGTGCAAAGCAGCTACGGCTGGTTCTGGGATCCGGCACAGGCTGATGAAACGGCGATTTACAAGTACCAGCTGGGCGATGGTGTCGCTACATACCAGGCGCTGGCGACCGTACCGGGACAGGTGGTCAATAACCTGGCGATGAGTGAGCATGACGACGTTCTTCGGATCGCAACTACCGAGATTGCCTACGACAACAGCGAAGCACCGCGCTTCTACCAGACAAATCACCTGCATACACTGGCTGACAACGGTCAGGGACAGCTCGAGGTGCTCGGGGCTATTCTCGACTTTGAGCTCGATGAGAACATTCGTTCGGCGCGTTTCGTCGGTGATGTCGGTTACGTAGTTACGTTTCGCCAGATCGACCCGTTGTTCACATTCGACCTGTCTGATCCGGCTAATCCGCAGCTAATGGGAGCGCTGGAGCTGCCCGGTTTTTCAACCTATATCCATCCGGTCGGCGAGTCGCACCTGTTGACACTCGGTTTTGCCGATGTGATTGATAACAACGTGACTGCCATGGCATTGCGCATTTTCGACGTCAGTGACCTGAGCGCGCCGCGTCTCGATCACACCTATGTCATCGACCCCGAAGACGAGGCTTTCAACAACGGTTGGTCGTCAGCACTCTACGATCATCGTGCATTTACCTATGACGACGGGCTGTTGGCACTGCCACTGAAATCATGGTCGGCCGATAATCCTTTCACCGGGTTCGCCTTTTTTGGTATCGACCTCGAAGCAGGTATCACCGATCTGGGGCGCCTTAGTCACAACGACGTGATCCAGCAATCGGTTTCGGCCTGGCGCTGCGAAACCTTCGGTGACTGCGATGCCACGCAGTCGGTGATATCGGGCGCACCGAGTCGTACCATTTTCGTGACCACGCCTGCTGGTCGGTACATCCATAGCGTATCGGAAGGTGGTCTGAAGATAACGCCAGCCAACGATCCGGTGCAGGTCCTGAATACGGTCGTGTTTGACCTGTAACTGACCTCGCGACAGAGTCCGCGACAGGGAGGTTGCGGGCTCGTTTAGTCGTTGTCCTGAAAAAGATCGGTCAACTCATCGAGACTGTCTTCAATCTCGTCCAGCCCAAACACGAGCGCATTACGGTTGACCAGGTCATCGGTGTCACCACCGGCATCGGTGGTGTACTGTCGCAGCTGCTTTAGCGCATTGCGGATGTTCGACAGCTGGTTGTCGTAGTCGCATTCTCCACGGGCCAGGGTTACGGCTACCGCGCAGGCGTTGTCGCGGATGGTATACATCGGCTGTGCGAGATCGTCGCTCGCTGAATCGAAATCGTTGGTCTCTTCCGCTACCCGGTTCAATATCATCACCGCATAATAAAAACGCTCTATCGAGTCGAGTTTTTCGAGCAGCGAGTCATTATCAGCGAGCCGCACGTTGTGAGCTTCCTTGCGTGCATCGCTAATATTGCTGAGGTAGGTCTGGTGCGGGTTATCGGGTAGTGAGTCACTGTCTACTTTGCCCTCGTTGAGCGCGGCCTTGAGGCAGCCGGCAACACCACGCAGCGCCTGACGTAGGTAGCGCAGTGCACGAGTCTCTGCCTTATCTGGCCAGACCAGCAGCGAGACCGCAATCCCGACTACAACGCCGATTCCAATCGACAAAGTCCGGTCGAAAGCCGTTTGCAGCAGCTCACCATCGGAACCCATAGCCAGCGCTACCGCCGCGACTACACCGTAACGCCAGCTCGGTCTGAAGCCGGCTACAGCATTCATTACCAGCATGGAAAACGCCAGCGCGACTGCCGTCCCATAGCCCGATGGCAGGATTAACATTGAGGCGATGCCTATCAAGATGCCGACCACGGTCGCGGCCACCCGATCCCAGCCCTGGGAGAGGGTGTTGCCTATGCTGGGCTGAACCACCAGCACCGCTGACAGAACGCCGACAAATTTTTCCGGCAGGCCGAGCGCCTGCATGACAACGTACATAATTGCCGCGGCGGCGGCCGACTGCAATGCAAGGCGCACCGCATCGCGGGCCTCGCGCTGGTCTATATCAAACGAGGGCAGCCTTATTCGATCAATCAGCATCAACTGGCTCTCTCAAGCAGAGGTGCTTCGACCACTTCGTCCGCAGTGTCTTCCGCAGTCCGGGCTGCGACGTGAACGGAAAGGGCTTTGGGTAGGACGTAGGCTTCGATCGGAGTTTGCGTAATCAGTTCTCCATCGGCTGTCACTTCAGCCTGCCTGCGGGTCGATACGGTGACTTTGTCGCTTTGCAGGTACAGCAACTTGTCGTCGTTGTCGACCGATCCGAAGCGTAAGCGGATGCCCCGCAGGAAGAGTTCCATCGGTTTCAGCGGTCTGACGCAGAGGATATGTAGCAGGCCGTCATCGAGTTGCACTTCATCAGAGACCATCATGCCGCCACCATAGTAAGGGCCATTGGCGATCGTGACCTGCAAAAAGGATTCATGTTCTTCGCGTTCCGTCGTCTTTATGGTCGCGTACCGACGTGCGCTGTTGCCGAACGCATGTATCAGGTTTTCCAGGTAAGCCAGTACGCCGAGGCGTTTTTTCTGCTGCTGATCGAGTTTGCGCGTCAGCTCCGGTCCCAGTCCGATGCCGACGGCGTTGAGGAAATAGTGGCCGTTCACAACGCCGACATCGACCTGGCGCGTATGCCCCTCGGCGATCAGTTGCGCCGCCTTGACCGGGTTGCCCGGAATGTCGAGTGAGCGAGCAAAATCGTTGGCTGTACCGAGCGGCAGTACGCCGACTGGAACCTGTGCCTGCAGCGCGATTTCCAGCAGGTGATTCAGCGTGCCGTCACCACCACCAATCACGATACGATCGAGACTGTCACCAAGACTTTCGATTTGTTCCTGCAGGGAGCCATCTTTGCCGATCCTGTGGGTAGCCAGCTGGCCGAGCGGTAGCAATGCTTCGAGTATGTCACCGAACTCAGCATCGCCATTGCGACAGTTCGGGTTGATTACCACCAATGTCGTCATGACTGTTTACTCCGGCCATAGCGGCGATTCAGTGCATTGCGACCGTACCAGTAGACGCCGGCAACCATGGCGATACTTAACACGACGCCACTGCCTACCAACCACTTCTCAAGGGTTCCCATTTCGCCGTCCGACAGCACAGCTTCGCCGCCAGCCCATCCCAGGTAGACGTGGGTCAGCGCGATAGGCAGGAAGCCGAGTATGCTGGCCAACAGGTACTTGCCGAAGGGTACGTTTGTAGTGCCAAAGCCGTAGCCTTTCAGTACACCGGGAATCAGCAGGTTGAGCCGTATCAGCAGTACCGCCTTGAATGGCTCTTCATTGCAGATATCGAGGATTTCTTTCACCTTGGGCGAGCTGGCGACCTGGCGTTTAACCCAGTCCTGAGCGACGTGGCGTGCAATCCAGAACGTGGTCATATACGCAGCCGTTGCACCACAAAGCACGACAGCCAGAGCGGCCGGGTAGGAGAAAATCATGCCGGCAGCGACGTTTAGCGGTGTGCGAGGGATCCCCAGCATCGCGCAAATGGTATACAGAACTATGTAACCGCCGATTCCAACGTAGCCGGTCGAGTCAACCCAGTCGATCGCTGATCGCAGGTAGTCATCCATCGGCAGGTAGTGCCACAGTCCGTAGAGGAGCAGCGGAACGCCTACGGTCAGCAAAGCTAACCAGAGACGGGCATTGTTATCGCCGCTGACGCGACCGGCGCTGACTGCCTTAGCTGTTGTCATTGTCATTCTCGTTAGTCATGGCAATCGCTTCTTCCATTGCTTCTTCAGGCAACGGTTCGCGCTGGCGGTCGATTGCGGTCTCGGTTGATACATTGGCGACCTGGACCTGGCTGAGCAGCCCGAGGGTAGCGGCGTGCTCTGCGATCAGTGCGCTGTTAGCAACCCTGAGGAAGGGTACGCCGCCGGTAGAGTCCGCCATAATTGCGTCGACTTTCGCATCGAACGCGGTTTCGTGATCGGGGTCGATGTCACGGATATAGATTGCCAGCAGGCGACCGGGGAACTCGGCAGCTATCTCTGCATAAATCTCGGCGTCATGCTGGCCGCTGTCGCCGACCAGGATCACTGGCAGGTCGGGGTAACTCCGGATCAGAGAGCGGATGGTATCGATCTTGTGATTTTCCGAACCTTCGCCGGGCGCATCGAAGCCTATGTCGCGCAGCATAATCGGACCGGGAGGCAGGTCGTTGAGGTCTACGAAGTCGCGTAGCAGGTCGTACATGTTCCATGCCGAGTTCGAGACGTAAAAGACCGGATTGCGCTTGTTACCTTCCGGGCCTGCTGCCAGCGCCTGGTAGAGAGCGGCTACACCGGTCAACGGCTGTCGCGTCTTGGCATTATTAAGGAAGGTCAGCTGGGCGGCGACGAGCAAATCCGTAATCCCGGTATGGATGATCGTATCGTCCATGTCGGAAATGATCATGACCTCGGACCCGGGCGCCGGGCTGTAGATTTCATGGACTACGGTAATGGCGTCGTCCTGTCCGGGTCGGATTTGCGCCACCACCTGGTCACGTGCCCGCAGGTCACACCTGCGTTCGAAACGGGCGTGGTAATAACCCTCAATATCGGTCGTGACTGTCCGTGTCTCGCCATTGAAAAACAGGTTGACCTCTGCTTCGGCAACTTCGCGGCTGTTCCACCGCTGGTAGCTTGCCTTCAGGTTGTCGAACCACTTGTCGTCTTCCTGCGGGCCGCCGATGGGTCGGTTGGCTAGAACCCGACCGGTTACCCAAACGTAATCCTGGTTGCCGTAGCCATAATAGTTGGCGATGTGACGTGGCTGGCCCAGTCCGAGGCGTTTGCTGAATCGTGTCCAGGCAACGTCGGCAAACTGCTCAACATCAGCCAGTGCAGTCTGCGCCGCGTCTTTCAACTTGCTGCGCCAGGCAGGCTTTTCGTCTGGCTCGGCCTCGATTACCGGAACAGGGTCATCCAGGTCGGTGGCAGGCACTTCCTGGTTGGCCAACGCGCAGCCACTGAGAAGCGCAAGGCTGAATATCGCCGGTGCGAGCACGGCCGCTATGACTACGGACCCGGATTCTGAAAGACTCATTTACCCTGTTACTCCCAATTGCTGTTGATACTGGGACAGGTCGATGCAATAGGCGTGCCACCCCGTGAAGATGGCATGAAGTCTGGATTTCCCGCGGAATGCGTGCGCTTCGTAAACTGCTGCGGTGCGAGCTTTTTTCTTTAACGGGGAAAAAACGGGCAGAGCTGTGTCGGCGCCGGCTTAGAAGGGGAATGCTCTCGATGGCGGCGGGTTGATCCCGCCTGCCAACACGGTATCGACGTCGGCGCGGCGCGCGTAGCGCGCGTAGGAGGGGCTTCAGCCCCGATTCTTTCTAACGATGGTGCCGTTTCAAAGTGATAAAGAAAGAGGTCGGGACTGAAGTCCCTCCTACGGATCGCTGCGCGATCCATCGCGGCTGAAGCCGCTCCTACGAAGAATCGCGGCTGAAGCCGCTCCTACGGGGGAGGGAGCGGATGGGAGCGGCTGAAGTTGATGCTACAGGCGGTCGCGCAGGCCTTCGATGCCGTGCTTTTCGGCGCAATGGTCACAGCAGAAATACTGACCATTGGCTTCCAGACCATGGCCAATAATGCGGCAGCTGCATACACAACAGGTGGGTGCCAACGCCTGGATGGCGCATTCGAAACTGTCGAAGGTCAGTGTTTTGCCGTCGCGTGTGACGTCGAAACTCTTGTCGTAGCGGTTACCGCAGGTTGCGCAGGTGCCCATCGTCGTACTCCAGTAAAAAGCCCGGTGGCGAGGGCCACCGGGCAAGCTCCCTCAGAGGCCGTAAACGGCCTCGATCCAAAGTCTCTCGTCGTAGTCAGGAATAAGGAGAGACTGCGATTGTCCGGGATGCAAGATTCCTGCCGTTACGTCGGTGTAACCAACATTGCATTTTCGCGTCGAATATTCCGCTTCGCTGTCACCCACTCATGCTGGCGACCAGCAAATGTGACAGGGCACAGGGCCGCTTTTTCCCACCGCTGGCGGGTTATTGATTGAGTGCGCGGTCGCGCCAGTAGCGGGTTCCCTTCACCGTGGCTTGCAGCGCCAGCCCACTTTCGGTTAGTTGGTAGACAGTGACGTTGTCGAGGATGGCTTCACCACCTACCGCGGCGCCCTTGTCGCCAGCCTTGGCAGCAGCATCGGCCTGGCCACCGAAAGCCCATCCCTGCTCTATAAAGTCCACCAGTGTTTCATGATTGTGGAAAACGAAAATCACGCGATAGTCTTTGACACCCGCACCCAGGCCGATGCCGACTTCGCCCATGCGCATGTAGGTGTCGCTGCCTGACTGGTTATTGTGCACCACGCCATAGCCGCCGGAAAAACTGGCGAGAATCAGATTGACATTGGCATTGCTGAACACGGCGTAGCCGGGTGCGGTCATCACCTCGGCGCGGGCGCTTTGTTTTTCGCGATACAGGTCGTCGAGAACCTCGGCCGCCATGGCGTTGATTGCGGCGCGTTTTTCAGCCGGCGTATCGCCCGACGTCGTCACGCAGCCAAGCGTGAAAATAGCCAGGGTTGTCAACAGCGCAAGTCTCGTCACGGGTGTCTCCTTGGAAAGATAAGGTCTCATTGTACGCCGCCAGCTGACCGCAGGCTGCCGTCGGGTGGGCTATTCGACTAGAATCGACTGGTGGACACCTTGCTGACTCCTGTCGAAGCCCGCGTACTGGGTTGTCTCGTCGAGAAACAGGCGACGACACCGGCGACCTATCCGCTGTCGCGAAATGCGTTGACGGCAGCCTGTAACCAGAAAACCAGTCGTGACCCGGTCATGAACCTGACCGAGGCCGCAGTGCAACAGGCGGTCGATTCGCTGATAACCAAGACGCTGGCCCTGCGGCGCGGCGGTGCTGGCGCCAGGGTCGCCAAGTTTGCCCATTGCCTGCATGATCGGCTGAACCGTGAATATGATTTTTCCCGCGGTGAGCTCGCGATTATGGCGGTGCTGTTCCTGCGAGGCGCGCAAACGCGGGGCGAGCTGCGCAGTCGCAGTGCGCGCATTTACGAGTTCGAGAGCATGGTCGAGGTCGACGATGTTCTGGCGGGACTACAAAGCCGTGGCGACGGTCCTTACGTGACCGAGTTGCCGGTGTCCCCGGGGCAGAAAGAGTCGCGTTTTGCCCATCTTGCCTGCGGTGACATTGATGTCGCCGCGCAGGCCAGTGCGGAGCCGCGACGCTCGACCTCGGCTGATCTGGCCGAGCGGGTCACGGCGCTCGAAAAACAGGTTGCGGAATTACAAAACGCACTGGCGGCCCTCCGCGATGGCCGCTGATGTGTGGCGCTCAGCGACGACGCTGGCATTGGTCTTCAGCGCAACTGTAGCGTGTGCAGGCGGTTGGTCCGTTAACCAACTGGACTGGCTGCAGGGGTGCTGGCAGGCAGACGGGGGCGATCGCGGTTCGGGTGAACGCTGGTACAGCCCGATGACCGGTATCCTGCTCGGTATCGGTACGACGCGTCGTGACGGCGAAGTTGTCTTCTTTGAGCTGTTGCATGTCAGCGAGCGTGACCAAGAATTAATCCTCGTGGCGGTGCCATCGGGACAAGCACCGGCGCAGTTCAGCGCAGTAGCCGTGGCCGATCGCAGTGTCGTCTTCGAAAACACCGAGCACGATTTTCCCCAACGAATTTCTTACCGACGCAACGGAAACCGATTGCTGGGTCGGGCAGAGGGCAGCATCGACGGTCAGCAACGTATGCTCGAATTTCCTTTCAGCAAGATCTCTTGTGATGAACAGGTGCAGCCACACTAATCGCCAGACCGGTCCGACTCACGATAACGGTCGAACCAGGCGATGATATTGGTTGCCTTGGCAACCAGGTGCGAGGGGCGTGCAATCAGGTTATGTGAGCGCTCCGGCACCC
>JABDKV010000211.1 GCA_013002045.1 Gammaproteobacteria bacterium | reverse complement strand
GGCTGACATTCGGCCTGGTCTGTTTTCTCTTATGGGAAGCCTGGGTGACCGACTATGCCGCGCAACCGGCAGAAACACCGACGATCAGCGATTCGGATACTGCAGCCGCGTCCGACCTGCCGGTACTTGACGATGACATACCGGTAGCAGCCGACGACAACACAACTGACGCCACGATTGTCGAACCGGTCAGTACAACGACCGCCAGCAAACGCATTCGTGTTTTGACCGATGTGCTTGAGATCGAGATCGATACACAGGGTGGCTCGCTGGCTAGTGCCGCGTTGCTGGAATACCCGATACGCAAAGACCAACCTGATATTCCTATTCGCCTGTTGAGCGAACAGGAAAACTATGTTTTGCAGGCCGGTCTGCTGAGCCGCGACAATCCGGCGCCAGACCATCGCACGACATTCGTTGCCGCCCAGGACGAGTATGTGCTCGAGCCGGGTGACGACTCGATCGATGTCATTCTGAGCTGGACCGAAAACGGTGTCAGCGCGCTGCGCATGTATACCTTCTACCGCAACAGCTACCGCGTCGACCTGGTGCAGTCGCTCGAAGCCGGCAGTGAACCGTGGCAGGGCAGCCCCTATGTCCAGATACGACGTGAACAATTGCCGCGCAAGCGCGGCTTCTTCGATGTCGACAGCTACTCGTTTACCGGTCCGCTGTACTTCGACGGTGAGGGTTACGAAAAACTCAGTCTGAAAGACCTGCAAAAACGGCCGCTCGAGGCCACCACGGTCGATGGCTGGATTGCCTCGGTCCAACATCATTTCGTGACCGCCGCGGTTCCACCGGCGGGCGATACCGTTGTTTATCGTTCGCGCCTGGTTGACGGCGATATCGCCCTGATGAGTGCCGTCGGTGAGACCGTGAGCATCGGGCCCGGTCAGCGTGAACAGTTTCGCCACGTTCTCTGGGTTGGCCCGAAACTACAGCAACCTCTCAACGAGATTGCACCGAAACTCGACAAGGTCGTCGATTACGGTGTGCTGGCAATCATGTCAGAACCGCTATTCTGGCTGTTGCAGAAGATCCACGGTTTCGTCGGCAACTGGGGCTGGGCCATCATCCTGCTGACCATCCTGATCAAACTCGTCTTTTACAAGCTGACCGAGACCAGCGGTCGTTCGATGGCCAAGATGCGCGAGCTGCAACCGCGTATCAAGCAAATGCAGGAACGCTTCAAGGACGACCGCCAGGCATTGAGCCAGGCCATGATGGAGCTTTATCGCAAGGAGGGGGCCAACCCACTGGCCGGTTGTCTGCCATTGCTGATCCAGATGCCGGTGTTCCTGGCGCTGTACTGGGTACTGATCGAAAGTGTCGAGCTGCGCCAGGCTCCGTGGATACTGTGGATCGATGACCTGTCTGTACGTGATCCGTACTTCATCCTGCCGGTGCTCATGGGCATTACGATGGTGGTGCAGCAAAAGCTGAACCCGACACCACCTGACCCGGTGCAGGCCAAGGTAGCTACGATTCTGCCTATCGTTATGGCTGTCTTTTTCGCATTGTTCCCGGCCGGGCTGGTGCTGTACTGGTTCGTCAATACATTGCTGTCGGTTGCGCAGCAGTGGCATATAAACCGGGTGATTGCGCGCGGCGGATAGCCTGCGGCGAACTTTTGTCACCGCTGCCGTCGAATAAGCTGTCTGCCATGCTAAGAGAGTCGATAGTGCGCCTGATACCGCTGCTGCTGCTGACGTTGCTGACGCCGCTTTACGCCGGCGACAAACAAGCTGCATTGGATGTCCTGCGCAAGTCCGCCGGCGCCGTTGAAATCACCCTGCCTGTTGGTTCCGACACCGTGCGCCTGGCGCTCGAACCTGTTGATGTGTTTGCGCCGGCACTGGCGGCGCGCTATCCCGGGATTCGTGCGTGGAAGGGAATCGGGATTGAAGATCCCGCGATCCGGGCACGTGTCGAGCTTGGTGCGGCCGGTCTGTACGCCACGATCGACACCGCCGGGCGCCAGTACGTCATTATGCCGCAGCAGCAGGCGCAAACTGTCGGCAGCCAGAAAAGCGCAGCAACTGGCCCGTGGCAATGCCAGGTTGCCTCCGGCAAGAGCACAGTCGCCGAACGCAGCACCAGCTCCTACAACCTGCCACGCCGCCGGCTACGTCTGGCTATTGCCACAACCAGCGAGTTCACTGCGCGCAATGGCAACGCTATTGACGCTACGTTGGCGCGCCTTGCCAGTGTCGTCAACAACCTGAATGAGGTATATGACCGCGTTGGTATCGAGTTTGAGCTGGTCGCCAGCAACGACCAGCTGATTTATACCGATGCCGGCAACGATCCCTACAGCAACGAAAACACCACTGAAGAGCTCGATGCCAACCAGGCCAATATCGATAACGTGGTCGGGCCTGGCAACTACGATATCGGTCACCTGTTTACAACCGATGCCGGGGGTTTCGCGCAGCTATCGTCGGTGTGCTCGTCGGGCAAGGCGAGGGGGGCTACCGGTGATATTCCGTTTTTTGGCAATCCGGCCTTTTTTCTGCCGTACGTCAAGCACGAAATCGGTCACCAGTTCGGAGCAAACCATACCTTCAATGGCACCGCGGGCAACTGCGACGACGGTCGGCGCGGCGAGCACGCCTATGAACCTGGCAGTGGCTCGACGATCATGTCCTACGCCGGTACCTGTGGCGCCGAAGATATCGTTGCTCTGCCAGATAACTACTACCACACGCACAGTCTCGACGAGATCGGTGCGCGCCTGGCTTCGCTGTCGTCGTCCTGTGGCGAAATCATCGCGTCGGCAGGAAGCCAGCTCTCGGTCGCGGCCGGCAGCAATGACGTCATCCCGGCGCAGACGCCTTTTCGGCTCCAGGCCCAGGTCGACGATGCCGACAACCCGGGCGCGACGCCATCGGTGCGCTGGGAACAATTCAACCTGGGTGCGGCGACCAACGTAGACACGCTTGGCACCGATCTTGGGAACAATCCGCTGTTCCGCTCACGGCTCAGCGGTGTCACACGACAGTTTCCTGACCGCTTTTCGCCAACCGACAGCGAACGCCGCGCGGAGGTCCTGCCAGCCCAGGCGCGAACGCTGAGATTTCGTGCCACCGCGGTCGACAACGGACGCATCGTTGCCGACAGCATAGATCTGCAGGTGATCGGCAGCGCCGGTCCGTTCGTCATTTCGGCGCCTGTGGACGGTGAAACCTGGCTTGCTAACCAGCCGCAGGTCATCCGCTGGGACGTAGCCGGAACCGACGTGCCACCGGTCGACTGCGCAGCGGTCGATATCAGCGATGACGATGGTCTGCTGCTGGCGGCAGTGCCCAACAATGGTGAGGCGCCGATTACGCTCGACACCAACCTGGAGCAGCAGCTAACGATTCAATGTACCGGCCGGTCCTTTTTTGCCCGCACATCGCAGTTCTTCGTTTCCAACACTGCCCAGCGCAACAACAAGCCGCCGATTGCCGTAGAAGATATCTTTACCGTTACCGGCGGGGCCACCATTACAATCGACCCGCTAAGTAATGATATCGATCCCGATCCTGACGAAGTGCTGACGCTGACCAATGTCAGTCAACGCAGTACTGCCGGTGGCGCACTGAGCCACACTGCAACCAACATCACTTACACGGCGCCGTCCGGTTTTACCGGCACCGACCAGGCAACGTACCAGGTCATTGACTCTTTCAATCGCCCATCGAGCGCACAGCTGACCTTCAATGTCACTGCTCCACCACCGCCGCCCGGTGGCGGTACGGGCGGCGGTGGTGGTGGCGGCCACGCGCTGGTGCTGGTCCTGCTCGGTTCGTTGCTGATGGGGCGGCGACGTTACTTGCCGTAGACTTGCGCGGGTGCGCCCGGCCAAAGACACGATAGCTGCCATTGCAACACCCCCGGGTCGGGGTGGTGTCGGTATCGTGCGGGTATCGGGCAGCGATGCGGGTCGTATCGCCAGCGCCATCGTGCGCGACCGTCCGCCACCGCGCCAGGCGCGTCTGCGCGATTTCTGCGACGCGGCCGGCAGCGTGATCGACCAGGGACTGGTGTTGTGGATGCCCGGCCCGGACTCTTTCACCGGCGAAGATGTGTTCGAGTTACACGGCCATGGTGGAATGATAGTCACCGACCTGGTCCTGCAACGGGTGCTCGAGCTTGGCGCACGGGCTGCCGAACCGGGTGAGTTCTTGCAGCGCGCGTTTCTCAACGATCAGCTCGACCTGGCCCAGGCCGAGGCGATCGCCGATCTAATCGACAGCGGATCCGCCGAGGCGGCGCGGGCGGCTACACGGGCGTTGCGTGGCGAGTTGTCGACAGCGGTCATTGAGCTGCAGCAGTCATTGACGGAGTTACGTATTTATACCGAGGCCGCAATCGACTTTCCGGAAGAAGAAATCGATTTTCTCGCCGATGCCGAGCTGCACCAGCGGCTGCATGCGCTGCGCCAGCAGGTCACGGGGCTGCTGGTGATGACCCGGCAGGGTGTGCTGCTGCAGGCGGGTATGACCGTGGTCATTGCGGGCGCACCGAATGCGGGTAAATCGAGCCTGTTAAACCGGCTTGCCGGATACGCTGCCGCCATCGTTACCGCGATTCCCGGCACCACCCGCGATGTGCTGCGCGAACGGTTGTCGCTGGACGGTCTGCCGCTGCATGTGATCGATACCGCCGGCCTGCGCGACACAGGTGACGCAGTCGAACGCGAGGGTGTGCGGCGGGCACAGGCGGAGATGGCCCAGGCCGATCGCGTGTTGCTGGTGGTCGATGGTCACAGCGGCGAGTTGCCGCGTTGTAACTGGCCGGCCGGTATCCCGGTGACGTTAGTTATAAACAAGACCGATCTTGGTCCACCGGTGGCAGTGGAACCGGCGGTTGCCGTCGACACCACCATCATGATCTCAGCCGAGACCGGAGCGGGACTCGACGAACTGCGCGATCACCTCAAGAGCTGCATGGGCTATGCCGGTGGCGAGAGCAATGCGATCATGGCACGACGCCGCCACATCGACGCAATCCAGCGCGCGCATACCCATATCGAGAGCGGTGCCGAGCAGCTGGCGACGGCAGCGGCGGGCGAGTTGCTGGCGGAGGAATTGCGTCTGGCGCAACGCTCACTGGGCGAAATTACGGGCGAGTTTTCCAGTGATGATCTGCTCGGTGAAATCTTCAGCAGCTTTTGTATTGGCAAATGAGTAGCGACGGCTGGGACACATACTGGCAGGGATCGGCAGCAGCAGCGCTGACAGCCGGTGGCAGCAGTCATCCGGCAGTGACCGGTTTCTGGCGTGACCTGTTTGCTGAATTGCCTGCAGCACCGGCGACGCTGCTCGATCTGGCCAGTGGCAATGGCGCGGTAGTCGAGATCGCCCATCAGGTACTGGGCGACGTATCGGCGTATACCTGCGCCGATATTTCTGCAGCAGCGCTGGATTCGATCGCAACCCGGTTTCCCGGCATAGAGACCCTCGTCTGCGATGCCGCCGCGCTGCCACTGGCCGACGCCAGCTTTGCATTGGTTACCAGCCAGTTTGGAATAGAGTACGCGGCAGCCGGGGCAGTCGACCATGCAGTTCGCGTGCTGCAGCCCGGCGGAACCCTTGTACTGATGCTGCACTACCGCGATGGCGCGATCCACCGTCAATGCGAGGCCAGCGTGGCTGCAATGAACATCATGGCGCAACAACAGTTCGTCAGGCGTGCGCGTGATTTGCTACACGCGCGCTTTGCGTTGGCCGGGGGCGGCGACGCTGATAGCTACCAGGCCGCCGGCCGTGCTTTTGCTCCGGCGCTCAGGGCTGTTGAAGATGTCATGCGCCAGTACGGCCGCGAAGTTGCACACGGGACCGTGGTTCGGCTGTACCGCGACGTGCGCACGATTCACGAACGCATTGCTCGCTACGACCAACAGGAGGTCGATGCCTGGCTCGATCGTATGCAGGTGGAACTCGACGCCTACACCGGGCGCATGCAGGCTATGTGTGATGCTGCGCTCGACGCCGCACAACTGCAGCAAACCAGCGACCGCATTGTCGCCAGCGGGGCGACGATCCGCAGCCAGGACACGTTGACAGCGGCCGATAACAGCTTACCGTTGGCCTGGACTGTCATCGCTGATCGTAGCAGTTAGGCTTTTGCGTCCCAGCTTGCGGGCAGGCGCTCGCGATAATGCTGCCAGCGATTGACCGAGCGCTGGTGTAAGGGTTCGCCCGCGTCACGATAAACAGCCAGACATTCGTCGACTCCAGGCTCACCGAGAAATTCCAGTAACCGGCGCAATACCGGCTCGGGGTCGCTAACCAGATTTTCGTAATCGACCGTATGGATTGCAGCGGGAAATAAACCGAGCCAGTGCTGCATCAGCCGTTGGTGCTCGTGGTAATAATGCATTACATGTTCGAGATCGTCGGCATACAACAGGTTACCGTCAAGTTTCCGCGACCAGATCGACAGGCAGTTGTCGCGTCGGTCGCGACGCGTATAGACGAAGCGTGCAGACGGGAACAACGCGCGCAGCAATCCCAGGTGCAGGAAATTATCGGCACGCCTGTCGGTCACCCGATCTGCGTCCGGAAATAGCGTAGCGACAAAGTTAGTGTATTTGTCGGCCATGGCCTGCAGCATTTCACGCTCTGCCGTCAGGACTCGCTGCGGGTAAGGCGCCAGCTGACGACTAACCAGCCACGGCAGTATGTCGAACTCGCCACCGGCATCAATCGCGGGATGAACCTGGAGCATTTGCTCGACCAGCGACAGGCCGGACCTGGGCAGACCGCAAAGAAAAATTGGTGCAAGCTCGCTTTCGAGGCTGTGCTCGTTGATCCACTCGCGGGTAAAAACACCAATCAGGCTGTCGATTCCCCGTTGGGTCAGCTCGGGTTGGTAGGGCGGGTGACGCTGTTGCGCCAGGATATTGGCCTGCTCAAGGTAGTCGAAAGCCTCGGGCCAGTAGCCGCGGGCATCGAGCCGGTCACCCAGCGCATAGCTCAGTATTTCACGGCTGCCGTTGTCTTCGCTCGCGTTGATCGCGTCTATCAGCCGCTGGTCGACCTGGTCAGCATCCGCCTCCTGCAACTGCGACCAGCGCGCCAGTGCATCGGCATGCTTAGGGTCGATCTCAAGCACCTGCAAGTAAAGTGCGGCCGCGTTGTCAGCATCGCCGCGACCCGCGGCAAGGCCGGCGAGGCTAAACAAAGCCGGAATGTAGCGGTCGTCATGCTGCAGCGCCTGCTCGTAGCTGGCGCGCGCCTGGTCCGGCTGCCGCATTTCGCTGTAAAGCACACCGAGATTTGTCCAGGCCTCGGCCAGGTCGTCCACCCCCAGTTCGATCGCGGCCTGGTAGGCTTCTGCTGCGCCGGGGTATTGCAGGTCGCGTCTGCGAGCCAATGCAAGATTGAACCAGGCATTGGCCACATCGGGCTGGCGGGCGACGAACTGTTCATAGCAGGCGACGGCGGCGTGAGTCTGCCCAAGCACATCGAGCAGGTACGCCAGCCGGGCCACCGGTGCCAGCTGGTCGGGATATCGATCGGCGACCGCGACCAGAGCATCAACGGCTTCCTGTGGCCGACCGGTCTGCAGGTAAAACTCGGCCAGCGCGGTCCCGGCCTGCTGGTAATGGTCGGCGTCGGGCTGCGCCAGCGTCTGCAGCAAAGCCTCGGCTTCAGCCAGTTGTCCCTGTTGTTGCAGCTGGCGGGCCTGGCTGAGCCGGGTGCTAAAGCTGTCATTGCTTGTTGGCATGGTTGTCCCGGTAATGGAAGCTATCGAGGCATCGCCCGGCCTGGTTGAGCTAAAGCGGTCGTCGTGGTTTCTGCGTCAGTTGCAAATTAAATCAGCCTGACCGGCTGACCGGATGCAATCGAGCCGCCGGTTTTGACCCTGACATTAATCCCGAACAGTGCATCGTTGCCTTCCTTGCGATATTCGAACAGCGTTGCCAATGGTTGCCGGTCAGCGCGCTTGCTTCCTGTATCGGGATCGACCGTCGTCAGCACACACCGGCTGCACGGCCACATGAATTCGAACTCAGCAGCGCCGATGGTAAATCGACGCCATTCGTCCTCGGCGTGCGCACCGGTATTGCTAACAAGCAGGTTGGGACGGAAGTTTCGCACCTCAACCGGTTGATCGAGGCGTTCATTTAACGCGTCGATAGATGCCTGTGACAGCAACATCAACGGCGCAGCATCGGCAAAACTGACCTCACCACCCCCACGCGCCGGGCGTGACGACGCAGCACCCATATAAAAGCAATGCGCCTCGATACCGAGGTAGTCGCTGAACCAGGTATCGACGGCAGCCGGACAGTGCTGTGCGGAAACGGTGTCTTTCCAGATCGTAATATCCGAGTAACGCGCCGGGAACGTCTCTGGATCCAGCTCGGTCGCTGCGCACCCCGGTGCTTCGATAACCAGGCCGTCACCTTCAATGCGCGACTGTATAAGCACCATGCTGGGAAAACGACGTGCTGTCAGGAAACGACCGTCGGCATCGGTAATGACATAGCGCCGATCATGCTGCAGGCCTAGCGGTGTGACCTGTGCCTGCTCCAGTTCGACCGGTGCAGTGGACTTGATCGGGTAGACAAACAGGCGTTCCAGCGTCGCCACGGTAACCTCTGCACAACCGGCGGGCTGCCAGTGTAGGCGATCAGCGGTCGGGTGTGGAAGCGGGGCCCTCGTTGATGCGGGCCATGACACCGGCCACGATGACGCCCAGCGCGACAAGGGTCACGATCATTCCCAGCCAGGGCACCTGCATATATAACCAGACCATGGCGAACAGGTACACGCCGGCGATGCCGATAAGCAGGATTTGCCCAAGCATCATGACCGGACCCTGACCGGGTTCGGCGGGTTCGTTAGTGAGCTCGGCGTTGGTGAAGTCATCACCAGGACTGTTTAACATAATTTTAAGGTCGGGCAAACCGTACGATTACTTTAGTTGCCAAACTGACCGACTACAACGTTTTCTTCGTCGCGGCCAGCACTGAAGCGATAGATCCCGGATGTGGGGGTGTCGTCGGCTACCACCTGGTTACGACCCGCTTCCTTGGCGCGATACAGCGCCGCATCGGCGCGGCGTAACGTGTCTTCGATCGACTCGCCCAGACGATATTCGGCTACACCACAGCTGACGCTTACCCGGAATACTTCATCGAAGGGCTCGTCCTCGGTCACGTAGCGAATGCGTTCGGCACAGCGGTAAGCGCCACCGAGATCGGTCTCGGGCAACAACACGATGAATTCCTCTCCACCATAGCGGCCGAAGGTACGCGGACTGTCGCTGGCGACGAAATCCATGCCACGTAACGTCCCCTTGCTGCGCTCCGAGAAAGCCATCAGCACGCGATCTCCGGCAAGATGTCCGTAGCGATCGTTGATGATCTTGAAATGATCGAGATCGAGAATCACGATTGAGAACGGCCGGCGTGTTCGATCGGCCCGTTGCTTTTCCTGCTTCATCGTCTGCATCACGTAACGCCGGTTGTATACCTGGGTCAGGTGATCGTGCCGCGCTGCATGATGGACCTCTTCCAGCGCGCTGGCCAGGTCATCATTGCGGGCTCTCAGTTTGTTTCTCAGGCCACTAACATAGCTGCCAAAGGTCGCCGCCCACAGCAGGGTGCCAAACAACACCGCCAGTCGTAGCCCTTCTGCACGCGGATTAAAGCGCTCAGTCAGGAACAACGCCTCCACACCGACGATCCCCAGATAGCCGATCAGGCCAAACGCCGCCAGCCACAGGAAATCCCGGTTACGTAGCTGGAACACACCGAACAGCAGACACATGACATAGACGGCCAGCATGGCACCGCGCGACTGGGTCGATGCCAGCATCAACACCAGCACCCAGCTCATTGCGACGACTATTTGTGAGAACGTCAGCGACGGGTCACGGAAGCGCTTGTTGAGTCCGCTACGCAGGAACACATAGAAGTAGAGGTTAGTCAGCGCGATACCGGCAAAGACCGGGATCATCAGCGCTTTGGGCACCTCGAGCATGTCGACGTAATACATGCCGATGGCGAGGGCCGACCACAACAGGTAACAGATCGCAGCCATAAAAAAGCGCTGCAGTCTTAGTCGTTGTGCCTTGTCGTTGGCTGGGATGATTCCGATCATGATGCTCCTTGGATATCAGGAGCAGCATGCAGGCTCTGCGGTCGGGTGTCCGTGAATGCCTTCGCAGATCGACGATAAAAATCGTTATGTCAGGTCTTAGCCTAGCAAGGCCTCGCGCTTATAGAGCAGCGTAGCGGCATAGATCAAGGCTGCGCCGAAAAGCGCAGTGGAGATCACCGAAATGGCAACCCAGCCAGCATCGATCGGCGTGTTCTTGATGATCTCGGTGACCAGCAGGTGCTGGCTCAGGCTAGGGACCGCCATCAGTTGCAATGAAGGTCGCAGGGACTGGATTGCGGCAAACAGGATCGGCAGTGTCGGTATGAACAACACGGCCGAGATCCAGGTCTGGGCTTCCTTGTAGCTGCGGGTAAATGAGGCAATAACCGTCATCATGCCGGCACCGACCAGGATGAACGGTGCCATGACACCAATCGTCGCGAAGGCGGAGCCGACGGTAAACTCGGTATTCATGCCCAGTCGCTCCAGCGGTACGAATTGCAGCATCAGGGTGAATACGCCGACCGTGATGGTCAGCGACACCAGCATATAAAAACAGGTCGCCGCAATCTTGCCGAGTATCAGGGAAGTGCGCGTTACCGGCGCCGTCAGTAACGCTTCCAGCGAACCGCGCTCGCGTTCGCCGGCGGTAGCGTCAATGGCCAGGTACATGCCCCCGATCAACATCGAAAACAGGATGAAATAGGTCATCATCCCCAACAGCACCACTGAGCGCCCGGTCGGTGTCGAGACATCGACGGTCTCGACCAGAACGGCTTGCGCGGCAATCGGGTTGATGCCGCGACTTTGCAGCCGCATGGCACCGATCCTGGCGCCGTAGGCCTGCAGCAATCCGCGCACCCGAGCGATGGTTGCCGCGGCATGACTGTCAGACTGATCTACGTACAGTTGCACCGGCGCCGGTTGGCCGGCGATAAAGCGTTCGCCAAATGCCGGTGTGATGGCCAGGACAAGATCTTCGTCACCGTCACGTACCGCCTGCTCCGGGTCGGCCGGTGCCGCGACGATATCGATCCGGTGTGCTTCGAGAAACGCGGCCAGGTTAGGGGCGTGTTCGCTACCGAGCACCGGCAACTGCAGTTGTTCCTCTGCCGAATCGAGTGTGCGATCGATGACAATGCCGACCATGACAGCAAACAACACCGGACCAAACAACGGTCCGAACAACAATGACCACAACAGTGTGCGACGGTCATGGAAGTTGTCGACGATTTCCTTCAGGCAGACTGTGATCAGGCCACCCATTTACAACGCCTCCGCCTGTGCCAGTAGCGACACGAAAGCATCTTCGAGATCGTCCCGGCCGCTTTCCTCGCGCAACGCGTCGGGTGTCCCGCTGGCCACCACCCGGCCGTTGCCGATGATGATGATGTTGTCGCACAGTGCTGCGACTTCCTGCATCACATGACTGGAAAACAGCACGCAGCAGCCGCCATCACGCAGGCCTCGCACCTGGTCACGCAGGGCACGGGTTGCCATGACATCGAGACCGCTGCTGGGTTCGTCGAGGATGACATTGGCAGGCGTGTGAACCAGTGCCCGCGCCAGCGCGATCCGTGTGCGCTGTCCCTGTGAGTAGCCTTTGGCACGGCGCCCGGCATAGTCACCGATTCCCAGTTCAGCGATCAGTTCGTCGACGCGCCGCTCGAGCTCGGTACCGCGCAAACCGTGCAGCTTGCCGTAGTAACGGATATTGGCCCGTCCACTGAGGTTGGGATACAGGCCGGTAGCGTGCGGCAACACACCGATGCGGCGACGCACCGCCAACGCATTGTCGACGACATCGAGACCGTCGATGCGGGCGGTGCCGGCGTCGGGACGCAGCACGGTATAGAGCATTCGCAGCGTGGTCGACTTGCCGGCGCCGTTGGGTCCGAGCAGGCCGGTGATGGAGCCGTCTGGTGCCGTGAAGCTGACATCGCTGACGGCCTCGACTTTGCCAAAGCGCTTATGTAGCTGGCGCACCTCAATCATGGGCCCGGCCCGGTGAATTCAAGAAAAAACGGGTCTGGCGATACGCTGCTCAGGCAAGTGGTGTCGAGACCACTTACGCTGGCCCGGCTGACAAAGTCGGCCACGATACCCGGGACGCAGTTAACTGCGATGACACCATGCCCGTGCCCCTCGGCCACAATGTGCAGACTGTCGCTCAAAGTCGCTGCGGCGCGTTCCGCGTTGCGTGGTGGTGTAACGGGATCGACGGTGCCGGACAGCAGCAACACCGGCTTGTCGGACACGACCGGTGTGTGAAAATCGTCATCGATCAGGCCGGCCGGCCAGACATCGCATACCGCAGCGAGCGTGTCGATGAGCATTTCTCCAAGATAAGTATCAGCCAGCGCATTACGATGTGCGGCGCTGACCGAGAAGTACGGTACGTCTTCAGTGCACACCACCGCATTGTGCATGCCCTCATTCAGCGCGTCGGCCACCGAGGCGATGGTCATCAGTGCCTGTGCAGCGAGTGGCTGCGGGTTGTCGGCCTGCTGCGCCTGGTCCAGTAGCAGCGGTAGCAACGCGGCCGTTGCCGGTGCATAGCTGAGCAGGCGTACCGCTCCCGCAAGCGCGTCGTGATTGAGGCTTACCGCCTCCGGGGCGCCGGTCAGCGGGTGTGGAATCGAAAGGTCGATTGGCTGCTGCAGTAAGCGCTGGCGCAATGCAGCGAAGCTCTCGGCCGGGTTGCCAAAGCGCGCTGCACAGGCCGTGTCGGCGGCGCAGCGTGCGAAAATCGCGTCCAGTGCAGCCTGGGCGTCGACGGCGATATCCGGCCCGACGAGTTGGTCGGCTGCGATTACGCCATCGAGGACGACACTGCGGGTGTGAGCGGGGTAGCGTCGCAGGTAATGCAGGGCGACGCGGGTACCGTAAGAGGCACCGTAAATATTCAAGCGGTCGTAGCCAAGCGCGGCGCGGACGCGGTCGAGATCGGTGACAGCGACACTGGTGGTGTAATAGCGTGGATCGCCATCGAGAGCCGCCAGGCATTGTGCTGCCACCTGGCGTGCCAGCTCGACACTTAATTCCAGGCCGCTGTTTAGGTCGAACTCACAATCCAGCGCATTCGAACCACCGGTGCCGCGCTGATCGATCAGCAGGATGTCGTGATGTCGCTGTATCGCCGCGAACGCGGCTGCATAGTCGGCATAGAACTCGGTAGACGCCTGACCCGGTCCTCCCGCAAGCACGGTAAAAGCCGAGTCAGGAAAGCGCGGTGCAATCGCCGCAATTCGCGCGACCTTCAGCCCGATGGTGCGACCATCCGGATCCTGCGGGTTCTCCGGTACTTCCAGGAAACCGCACTCAGCCGCGACCGAGCGCAGACCAGAGCCCCCGGTCAGGCGACAGGGCTCGAGATCCAGCAGCGGATCATCGGGCGGTGGAGATGAGCAGCCAACGGAGATGAACAGGGCGATGGCGGCGGTCAGGCAGCGTGACATGGGGCAAGCCTAAAGCACCAGCGGTAGCCAGTCACGAGGCGTCGTGGCCGGTTTGCGGTAGAATTGGCGGTCGCGCAGCGAGTACAGACAGATGAATTCAACCCGTTATGACGTAATCGTGGTCGGTGGTGGCCACGCCGGTACCGAAGCCGCACTGGCTGCGGCGCGTAGCGGTGCGCGCACCCTGTTGCTGACGCAGAACCTCGAAACGCTGGGGCAGATGAGCTGTAACCCGGCGATCGGCGGTATCGGCAAAGGCCATTTAGCGCGCGAAGTCGATGCGCTCGGTGGTGTCATGGCGCGTGCTGCCGATCGGGCCGGGATTCATTTTCGTACCCTAAATGCGCGCAAGGGGCCGGCGGTCCGTGCCACCCGGGCACAGGCCGACCGAACGCTTTACAGGCGTGCAATCCGGACATTTCTCGAGGCCGAACCGCGACTGGAGCTGTTCCAGCAATCGGTCGAGGATCTGCTGGTCGAGGCCGGTCGAATAGCCGGTGTGCGGGCCGGTATGGGGCTCGAGTTTCGCGCTCCGACGGTCGTCCTTACTGTAGGTACGTTTCTCGGCGGGCGCATTCATATGGGCGAAACGACGCTGGCTGGCGGTCGTGCCGGCGATGCGCCATCGAACCGCCTGGCGCAACGCTTGCGTGAACTGCCGTTTACCGTCGACCGTCTCAAGACTGGTACGCCACCGCGTATCGATGGTCGCAGTATCGACTTCTCGGTATTGCAGGTGCAACCAGGTGACGATCCGCGACCGGTGTTTTCGTTTACCGGTTCGCATGCCGATCATCCCGAGCAACGCAATTGTCACATCAGCGCCACCAATGAACGCACCCACGACATCATCCGCGCGGCGATGCATCGTTCGCCGATGTTTACCGGTGCTATCGAAGGTGTCGGTCCACGCTACTGCCCGTCGGTCGAAGACAAGATTGTGCGCTTTGCGGACAAGAGCTCGCACCAGGTCTTTGTCGAACCGGAGGGGCTGGATACAGCCGAGGTTTATCCCAATGGCATCTCGACTTCGTTACCCTACGACGTGCAGGTCGAGTTCGTTCGCTCGATGCGCGGTTTCCAACACGCACGGCTGACCCGGCCCGGCTATGCCATCGAGTACGACTACTTCGATCCACGCGAGCTCGCACATACACTGGAAACGCGTCACATCCCCGGCTTGTTCTTCGCCGGGCAGATCAATGGCACCACCGGTTACGAGGAGGCCGCCGCACAAGGTCTACTGGCCGGCATCAATGCAGCGCGCCAGGCGACCGGCAAAACACCGTGGTACCCACAACGCGACGAAGCCTATATCGGAGTGCTGGTCGATGACCTCGTTACACGGGGCACCACCGAGCCCTACCGTATGTTCACCAGTCGCGCCGAGTACCGTCTGACCTTACGCGAAGACAATGCCGACTTGCGACTGACGCCTGTCGGTCGCGAGCTGGGACTGATCGGCGAGCAGCGCTGGCAGGCATTTTGTGACAAACGCGATGCCATAGAGAACGAAACCCGGCGATTGAAGAAAGTCCTGGTACGACCGGCTCAGCTTAGCGAGGCGCAGCAACAGGCATTCCCGGGCGGCGCGTTGCAAAGCGAGCAGCATGGCCTCGACCTGTTGCGTCGGCCGGGGATGACCTACGATTTTCTATTGAGCCTGCCGGGTACCGGCGAGCCGGTCGACGATGCGCAGGTAGCGGCCCAGGTCGAAATCCAGACGCGCTACGCCGGATACATTGCGCGCCAGCATGACGAGATCGAGCGTAACAAGCGTTACGAGAACCAGGCACTACCGGCCGACCTCGACTATGCAGCCGTAACCGGCCTGTCGAACGAGGCATGCCAGAAGCTGACTTCGGTGCGGCCTCGCACCGTTGGGCAGGCCGCCCGCATTCCCGGCGTCACACCGGCCGCGGTGTCGTTGCTGCTGGTGCACGTCAAGAAACGGCAACTGCAGCGACGTAGCGCCTGATGCATATCCTGCTGGGGTTGCTGGGTGCGATTGTTACCCTGCTGATTCTGCTTAAGCGGCTGGCCGATGCCGGTATCGATCTGGCCGGACTCAACCCATTCCTGTGGCGACGTCGTCGCAACTGGCGACTGCAGGTCGATGGTGACCCGATTTATATGATTGAGAATCCGCGCGACATGGCGGCTATCCTCGTTGTCGGTGTTGCGCGAGTCGACGGTGATGTCACAGTCGAAGAAAAGCGTGCCATCCGACAGGAGTTTGAAATGGCGTTTTCGCTTGACCAGCGTGGCGCCAGTGAGCTGATCGCATCGAGTGTTTACCTGCTGCGCGATAACCAGGCACTGCACGATCCGGCGGCGCTGCTGGCCCGCTGCAAGGAGCAGTTCAGTGGCGAGCAGGTAGACTCGCTATTCGAGATGATCAATCGGGTAGCGATGGTCGGCGGGGCGCCGAGCCAGGTGCAACTGGATTACATCGCGGCGTTGCGGCGGGAACTCACCACCGAGGCCGTTCCCGATTCAACCTGGTAGTCGGCGAGCACCGCCGCGCCTAGTCGACCGCAATCAGCCCCTTGCGTACTGCGTAGCGCGTCAGCATGGCCACACTGTGCACATCGAGCTTACGCATCAGGTGTTCACGATGGGTTGAGACCGTCTTCGGGCTTACATTGAGCCGGGTGGCAATCTGCTTGGTCGTTTCACCGGAGGCGATCAGGCACAAAACCTCACGCTCGCGCGCGGTCAGGCTGGCCAGCTTGTCTTCGGCGCCGTGCGTGTCCCCGGTTACCGCTGCCACCACGTGTATGGCCACCGCCGGGCTCAGGTAGGTCTCGTTGCTGAGCACTGCGCGCACGGCGTTAAGCAGTTCGTCACGAGCGGAATCCTTTAACAGGTAGCCATTGGCACCGGCCTCGAGCGCCGCCAGCACATGGCGTTTCTCGGTATGCATCGACAGCATCAGGATCTTGATCTGCGGCGCCATGGCGCGCACCTGGCGGGCCGCCTCGATGCCACCGATACCGCGCATCGAGATGTCGCTGATCAGCATTTGCGGGCGACGCAAACGCACCGCCTCGACCGCCGCTTCACCCGAGTTGACGGTCCCCGAAACGTAGAGGTCAGGTTCTGCGTTGATCAGCTCGCACAATCCCTCGACGAAAATCGGATGATCGTCGGCGAGAACAATTTCGCAACTCAAACCTCACTCCCAACGCTGCTGTAGGGGACGGAAAAGCGGACCATAGTACCGCCGCTGTCCCGGTTTTCGAATTTAATACAACCATCCAGGGCCGATAACTGTTGTTCGACCGATCGTAGCCCGGTACCGCTACTGCACTTTAGTGTTGTCTGGTTTAGCCCGACACCGTCATCAACCACGGCAAAATGCATGTCGTTGTCGTCGGCACCAATGGACACGCGAATGTGCGAGGCACTGGCGTGTTTGAGCGCGTTGATCAACAGCTCACGAACTATGCGATATAAAGTGATGCGCGCGGGCTGCGACAGGCGGCGGTTGCGTGGCCGGCTCGACAGGCTGAAGTCAAAAGCCTGGTTCTGACTCAGTGTCTGACCGAAGTCTTCGATCGCCGCATCGAGGCCCTGATCGTGCAATGAAGTCGAGTTGAGCGAAAAAGTCAGTGAACGTACTGCGTCGATGGCCTGTTGCAGCTGCTCGATGGCGGAATCGACAGTAGCCAGTGCCTGGCCGTCGAGCTCGAGGTGGCGCAGGCCGTCCATCTGGAACTTGGCGACGGCCAACTGGTGACCGATGGTGTCATGCATATCGGCAGCGATACGACGGCGCTCCTGGTCCTGGGCCGCCAGTAGCTGGCTGGCCATATCGGACAGTTCGGTGGTGCGTTCAAGCAGCTGTTCTTCCAGCATCAGCCGGTCAGAGACGTCACTGGCAACGCCCAGCAGCATGGTCGGGCCCTCACCCGTCGAGGCGGCTCGCAATGACATGCGCACGGGCACCGGATCACGGCGACCGCGCCAGATCCGAAACTCGCAATGTTCTATATGGTTGCGGCGACCGACTGCGGCTTTCAGTGCGTTTCTGAGCTCATCGCGATCGTCGTTGTGCGCGAGACTGACCAGCGAGCGCCCGAGGAAACGTGACACATCGCCAAAGCGAGTCGAGCACTCGCGACTGAGTCCAAGGATGATGCCGCGCTCGTCAAGCATTGCGGCGATAGCCGGAAGGTTGTCGTAGATTTCGGCAAAGGAGTGACTTGCCGTCGGTGATTGCGCCTCGGTAAAAGTCCGTAGATCGTCTCGGTAGTTTTGCCTATCATCGCGCAAAGAGGAATCCTTTCGCATGACTATCGAGCCTCGCTTGTCTCGGTCGCAAATCATGGCTTTCACGCCAATTATAAAGACTTTAGACGCAACTGTGACGGAATGATGTGGGGGTTTTCCCCTATTTTCGCCTAGGGAAAATACCTAGTCAGTGGGGGAAATTGCGGATGGGTGCCTCCGGAATAGTACTGGTAGCAAAATCGGATATTTGCTGCCAACAGCTATCCCTTTTCGCCTGGTGTTAGTTGTCGCAGCGCAGCAGCCTGTGGCGTTTCGGGCAGCCGGACGCATCGAGGGCTTGCTAACATGTGACTTACGCGAGCGATTTGGGGGATAAGGGATGCCGCAGTTTCAAGACTTCGAGATAGCCGGTCTGGACGGCAGTGAGCAAGTGCTGTCGGATTGCGCCAACAAGGTCGTGCTGGCGGTCAATGTGGCCAGCGAATGTGGCTATACTCCGCAATATGAGGGTCTGCAGTCGCTCTATCGCGAACTGGCAGACCAGGGCCTGGTCGTTATCGGCTTCCCCTGCAACCAGTTTGGATCTCAGGAGCCTGGTAGCCCGGAGAAAATCGCGGCCTTTTGCACTAACGAATTCAAGGTCACGTTTCCGCTGACCGAGAAAATCGAGGTCAATGGCGACGGCCAGCACCCGCTCTATGCCTGGCTTACCGATGTCGGCAACGGCTTTCCCGGCGACATAAAGTGGAATTTCGAAAAATTCCTGATTGGCAGGAATGGCAAGCCGCTGGCCCGTTACCCGTCAGCCACATCACCGCAGGACCCTGACCTGCTGCAGGACATCGCCGCTGCGCTGGAGGCCTGATTAGCGCACGTCGAGATCAAACTCGACCGTCACACTGGCACTAAACCGGATTTCGCCCGGTGTGTAAGACTCGGCAGCTGCCGCACTGCTTTCCGCCATCATGGCGCGATTGGCCATCGGTCGCGGTGGCGGTTGATGGGCGACGTCAGAACTGGTGATGCGGCGCACCGGTCCAACTTTGGCATCCAGCGTACGCGCCAGCACGGTGGCGTTGTTGCGGGCATCCTCCGCTGCCAGCGCAAGTGCTTCGCGCCGGTGTTCGTCTTCGTCGGCGGCACCAAGGATCGGTGGCGAGACCTGGTTTACGCCTGACGCGGTGGCGCGCTGCATCAATTCGCCGAGTTTCTCCAGTGCGGTCAGCCGCACCACGATCGACCGTTGCACCATGTAACCGTGAATACGGTTCTCGTTGTGCTGTTTGTCCCAGCGGTATTCCGGACTGATATTGATTCGCGTGGTATTGATCTCTTTTTTCGGGATGTCGAGGTCGTCGAGCAGGCGCATGACCGCGACAACGCTTCGATCGACTTCGGTTTGTGCCGCTTTCTGGGTTTCATCGCGGGCGACAACAGTTAGCGTAATTTCGGCTTCATCGGGTGGCACGGTCACTTCGCCACGTCCGGATACCGTGACGACGCGATCTTCAGTAGTCATTTCGGCACACGCTGGCAAGGTCATGAACAACGCCATGGCGCAAATCACGAATTGTTTCACTGTCGGGCTCCCACATGGTACGCACACTTTTTCAGGGGGGCCTCTTTATAGCGACTGCCAATCGAAATAACAAACCATCGTGCCTGTCGGAGTACAATGTGTGACATGCACGAAATTCATGAACAGGTGGCGCCGGGCATCCACGCCATCGATACCGGTTATGTGCGACCGCGACTTGATGCCAGTCACCTGCTGGTCGATAGCGGGCGCGCGGCATTTGTCGACACCGGTACCAGTCATTCCGTACCGCGCCTGCTGCAGACGCTGCGCGACAACGATCTCGATCGTGGTGATGTCGATTACATTTTCCTGACCCACATTCATCTCGATCACGCCGGTGGTGCCGGGGCGCTGGCACGCGAGTTGCCCAACGCCCAGGTAGTCGTACATCCGCGCGGCGCGCGCCACATGGTCGATCCGTCGAAACTGATCGCCGGGACGATCGCCGTTTATGGCGAAGACAGGTATCGCGAGTTGTATGGTGAGCTGGTACCCATCGCGGCCGGGCGTATTGTCGAATCGACAGACGACAGCGTGCTGACCGTTGGCGGTCGCCAGTTACGGCTCATCGACACACCCGGTCATGCCCTGCATCACTACAGCCTGATCGATGAGGCGCACGCACTGGCTTTTACCGGCGATACCTTCGGCGTCTCGTATCGGGAGACGGACACAGCTGCCGGACCGTTCATATTTCCGACGACGACACCGGTGCACTTCGATCCGGGCCAGTTGCACGATTCCATCGATCGCATTATGAGTTACGAACCCGCCAGCGTGTTGTTGACGCATTACAGTCGTGTCGACGACACGTCGCGTTTAGCCAGTGAGCTGCACCGCGACATCGACGTCTACGTCGCTATGGCGCAGGAACATGCGGATAGTGACGACAGAACCCGGCTTCTGCACGAGGCGATGTTCGCGCATTTTTCGCAACGCCTCGATGCACACGGTTTCGAAGGCAACAGCGAGAACCGCCATGCCATTCTCGATATGGATATCAATCTCAACGTGCAGGGGCTCGAGGTGTGGCTGACCCGACTGGCAAAGAAATCGGCATGACCCGACTGGCAAAGAAATCGGCATGACCCGGACTTTCGACGCTTTTCGCATTCATGAGCACAACGGCCGTATCGAGTCGGGCCTGGAGCAGCTGACACTGGACGATCTGGGTGACGGCGATGTGGTGATTGCCGTCTCCCATTCCAGTATCAACTACAAGGATGCGCTGGCGGCGACCGGCAAGGGTAAAATCCTGCGCCGCTACCCACTCGTCGGTGGTATCGATCTCGCCGGTCAGGTCGAGCGCAGCGATGACCCGCGTTATCAGCCGGGCGACCCGGTGCTGGTGACCGGCTGCGGTCTCAGCGAGACTCACGATGGCGGCTACGCGCGCTACGCTCGCGTTCCGGGCGACTGGGTCATCCCTATGCCAGCGGGACTGGATGCCTGGCGCGCCATGTGTATAGGTACCGCCGGCTTTACCGCAGCGCTGGCGATCCACCGCATGGAACACAATCACCTGGCGCCCGACCGCGGGCCGGTTGTCGTCACCGGTGCAACGGGCGGTGTGGGCAGCCTGGCGATCGACATGCTGGCCGGACGTGGATACTCGGTGGCCGCGGTGACCGGCAAGCGCGAGCAAGCCGACTACCTGCGGGCGATTGGCGCCGCCGAGGTGTTGCTACGGGACGAACTGGATTATGGTAAAAGGCCGCTGGAGCGTGCGCGCTGGGCCGGTGCCGTAGATAATGTCGGTGGAGAGATGCTGACCTGGCTCACGCGCAGCATGAATTTCTGGGGCAGTATCGCCAGTATTGGCCTTGCCGCCAGCGCGGACTTGAATACAACGGTGTTGCCCTTCATCTTGAGAGGTATCAACCTGCTGGGAGTTAACTCCTCGGCGACACCCCGGGAATGGCGACTGGCCGTCTGGGAGCGCATTGCGAGCGACCTGCAGCCACAGCATCTGGACCGCATCGGCAACCGCACTGTGGAACTGGCGCAGTTGCCCGAGGTCTTTGACGAATACATGAAGGGACAGGTGACCGGCCGTACGGTCGTGATCCTGCCCGGTAATTGAAGGAGCGAAACAGCTAATGAGAAATGAACTGGCCGTACGCCCGGTATCGACCCTCGGTGTCGACAGCCGTGCCGCATTTATTAACAAGGTCTACCTGCACCTGTTCGGCGCCATTGCCGTGCTGGTTGGTATCGAGGCATTCATCTTTAACAATGGTTATGCCGAACCAATCGCCCGCACGTTGCTGAACCTGCCCGGCGGCTGGATGCTGGTACTTGGCGGTTTCATGCTGGTCGGCTGGCTCGCCTCGCATGTGTCGCATACCGCCCGCAGCCTGCCGGCACAGTACGCGGCATTTGCCGGTTTGATCCTCGCCAACGCCATTATCCTGGTGCCGATGCTGTACGTCGCTTTTCAGAAAGCGCCGGACGTCCCACAGAATGCGGTCATGGTTACGCTGATAGCGTTTGCCGGTCTGACCGCCGTGGCGTTTGTCACCCGCAAGGACTTTTCGTTCCTGCGTGGCATCCTGTTCTGGGGATTCATCCTGGCGATAGTCGGAATTGGTGCCAGCCTGCTGTTCGGATTCTCGCTTGGAATCTGGTTTACCGTGGCGATGCTCGGTTTTGCCGGTGCCGCGATCCTGTATGACACCTCGAACGTGCTGCATCACTACCCCGAGAGCCAGTATGTCGGCGCCTCGCTGCAGCTGTTCTCGTCGGTCGCACTGTTGTTCTGGTACGTGCTGCGCTTTTTCATGCACAGCAGCGATTAATCCTGGCGGGGGCTGCTAGAATACGCGCCCCCGGATAATCAGGATCCCGCCATGACCGATTCTGCCGGTGCCCGCCTGCGGGTGGCGCTCGAACACGAGTGTCCCTTGCAGGTGGTCGGCACCATCAACGCTTACACCGCATTACTGGCCGAGCGCGCCGGTTTCAAAGCGATCTACCTGTCCGGGGCCGGTGTTGCCAATGCCTCGTTTGGCCTGCCCGATCTTGCGGTAACGACCCTGAATGATGTCTGTGAAGACATTCGTCGCATCACCAGCGCCAGTTCGTTGCCGCTGCTGGTGGATGCCGATACCGGCTGGGGCCAGGCGTTTATGATCGCGCGCACGGTGCGCGAGATGACGCGGGCCGGCGCCGCGGGTCTGCATATCGAAGACCAGGTTCAGGCCAAGCGTTGTGGTCATCGCCCGGGTAAGGCGCTGGTCTCGGCCGAAGAAATGGCCGACCGTATTCGTGCCGCCGCCGATGCCCGCAGCGACGATCAATTCGTCATCATGGCGCGTACCGACGCCCATGCGGTCGAAGGGCAGCAGGCGGCGGTCGATCGTGCCGCGCTCTATGTCGAAGCTGGCGCCGACATGATTTTTGCCGAAGCGCTGGCGACGCTGGATGAGTACCGTGACTTTACCGCTGCCGTGGGTGTGCCGGTGCTGGCCAACATTACCGAATTCGGCAAGACGCCGTTATTTACCGTCAGCGAACTCGGCGAGGCCGGGGTGAGCCTGGCGTTGTATCCGTTGTCGGCGTTTCGCGCCATGAGCGCCGCGGCAATCCGGGTTTACCAGACCTTACGCAAAGACGGTACCCAGAAAGACGTGCTCGACACGATGCAGACCCGGGAAGAGCTGTACGACGTGCTGGGTTACCACGAGTACGAGCAAAAACTAGACACGTTGTTTTCCAGCGAAAACGACTAACACAGGAATCGAACGATGAGCGACAGCAGTAAGGGTTTACGAGGTATCGAGGCGGGCAGCACAGCTATCTGCACCGTCGGTGCCGAGGGCAACAGTCTGCATTACCGTGGCTACAGCATTGAAGAGCTTGCCGCACAGGCAACATTCGAGGAAGTGGCTTACCTGTTGCTGTATGGCGAGTTGCCGGACAGCACGCAACTCAAAGCCTATATAGAGCGCCTGCAACAGCTGCGCGGCCTGCCCGCCGCATTACGCACGGTGCTGGAGAAAATTCCGGCTGACACGCACCCGATGGATGTGCTGCGTACCGGATGCTCCATGCTCGGCACGCTTGAGCCCGAAGAAGATTTCGCCCAACAGGACTTCGTTGCCGATCGTTTGCTGGCCGCATTCCCGTCGATGCTGGCTTACTGGCATCGCTTTGTCACCAGTGGTCAGCGTATCGATGTCGAGACCGATGACGAGAGTCTCGCTGGCCACCTGTTGCATACTCTGACCGGCGCGCGACCGGGCGAGGATCATCGTCGCTGCATGGATGTGTCGTTGATTCTCTATGCCGAGCACGAATTCAATGCCTCGACCTTCACCTGTCGCGTCTGCGCCGCGACGCTGTCCGACATGTATTCGTGCATCACCGGCGGTATCGGTACTTTGCGCGGCCCGCTGCACGGCGGCGCCAACGAAGAAGCGATGGCACTGATCGAGCGCTTCGACACAGCGGAGCAGGCTCGCACCGAGGTAGCCGCCATGTTGCAGCGTAAAGAGAAAATCATGGGCTTCGGTCACGCCGTGTACAAGGTTCGCGACCCACGCAACGCGATTATCCGCGGCTGGTCGAAACAACTTTCGGCCGACGCCGACAACGCCCACCTTTACGCTGTCTCGGAAGCGATCGAGAACCTGATGAAAGAAGAGAAAGGCCTGTTCGCCAATCTCGATTTCTACAGCGCCAGCGCATATCACTTCATGGGTATACCGACGGCGTTGTTTACCCCGTTATTCGTCTGTTCACGTGTTACCGGCTGGGCCGCGCACATCAAGGAACAGCGCGGTGACAACAAGCTGATCCGGCCGGGTGCCGCCTATACCGGCCCCGACCATCGCCCGTACGTTCCCATTAACAACCGTTAAACCGGAGTCAACCAGCATGTCAGGTCATTTTCGTTCCGCTGAGCGTCCCGCACCGGACCAGGCGCTCGTCGATATTGCCAGTTACATCGACGGCTATCGCGTCGACAGCGATCTCGCTTACGAAACGGCGCGTTATTGCCTCATGGACACACTGGCCTGTGGTTTCCAGGCACTCGACTATCCGGCCTGCACCAAGTTGCTCGGCCCGGTCGTGCCGGGGGCGACGATGCCAGGTGGTGCCCGCGTACCGGGTACCGCGCACGAACTCGAACCGGTCATGGCGGCGTTCAACATTGGCGCACTGGTGCGCTGGCTGGATTTCAACGACACCTGGCTGGCGGCGGAGTGGGGACACCCGTCTGACAATCTCGGTGGCATCCTTGCCGTAGCCGACTATCTCAGTCGCAAGGCACGGGCCGGGGGCGAGCAACCGCTGACCATGCGTGATGTGCTGACGGCGATGATCAAGGCGCACGAAGTGCAGGGTGTGCTGGCGCTGGAAAACAGTTTCAACCGGGTCGGCCTCGATCACGTGTTACTGGTGCGGGTGGCGACGACGGCCGTAGTGACGGGTCTGCTCGGTGGCGACCACGACACCATCGTCAATGCTGTTTCGAACGCCTGGATCGATGGTGGTGCACTGCGGACCTATCGTCACGCGCCGAACACCGGCTCGCGTAAAAGCTGGGCAGCCGGCGACGCGACTTCGCGCGGGGTGCGCCTGGCACTGATCGCCATGACCGGCGAGATGGGTTACCCGTCAGCGTTGTCGGCACC
>JABDKV010000205.1 GCA_013002045.1 Gammaproteobacteria bacterium | reverse complement strand
CGACCTCGGTACGCGAACCGATACCCGGACTTGGCGTTTCCAACACCGTGCGTGGCGCGGTGGCCAGCTGGGCCAAGTCGCTGTCGCGCGAATTGGGTGCGGATGGCATAACCGTCAACAACATCCTGCCCGGCTATACCGATACCGATCGCCTGCACCAGATTTTCGCCAATGCGGCGAAGAAGAAAGGACATGAGTTGCAAACCGAAGTCGACAGCCGTCTGGCGGAAGTTCCGCTGGGTCGTTTTGCGGAGCCCGACGAGATTGCAGCAGCAGTGGCCTTTCTTGCGTCGCCCGAGGCAGCCTATGTGAGCGGAATCAACCTGGCTGTTGATGGTGGTCGGTCACGCGGCGCCTGAAATGGAGAGTATCTACAACTTCATCAACGGGGAAACGACTGCAACAGCGAAACAACTCGACGTCTACGAGCCGGCTGTTGGCGAGGTCTATGCACAGGCCCCTGCCAGCAACGCCAACGAAGTCGATTTGGCAGTCACAGCCGCAGCGGCAGCCTTTGACGGCTGGCGGCGCACACCGGCCGCGGAACGTGCCCGTTGCCTCGGACGCCTGGCGGATCTGCTGGAAGAGCGCATCGATGAGTTTGCCGCGGCGGAATCACGTGACAATGGCAAGCCGTTGCAACTGGCGGCGACGCTGGATATCCCACGCGCCGTAACCAACCTGCGATTTTTTGCCGGGGCAGCCGAGCACTTTGCCAGCGAAGCTCATGCGATGGAGCAAGGGGCGATAAATTACACGCTACGACAGCCACTTGGTGTCGTTGGCTGCATTTCACCGTGGAACCTGCCGCTTTACCTGTTTACGTGGAAAGTCGCCCCGGCACTGGCAGCCGGTAATACCGTCGTTGCCAAGCCTTCGGAACTGACACCAATGACAGCGTACCTGCTATCGCGGCTGGCCAATCGCGCGGGCTTTCCGCCCGGTGTATTCAATGTAGTCCACGGTGAGGGTGCGAATGCGGGCCAGGCGATCGTGGACAACCCACGAATCAAGGCGATCTCGTTCACCGGTGGAACGGTAACCGGTGAGCGCATCGCGCGCAGTGTCGCCGGCAGTTTCAAGAAGCTATCGCTGGAGATGGGTGGCAAGAACCCGACGATCGTGTTTGCCGATTGCGATTTCGACGACATGCTTGCGACCACGGTGCGCGCGGCTTTTGCCAACCAGGGTGAGATCTGCCTGTGTGGCTCGCGCATACTCATCGAGCGCCCACTTTATGAACGCTTCCGCGATGTTTTTGCCAGCGCGGTCAGCGCGCTGCGTGTCGGTGATCCACGCAATGTTGATACCGACCAGGGCGCACTGGTATCAAAATCACACATGAACAAAGTACTTGGCCATATAGACCAGGCCCGCAAGGATGGCGGCACCATCCTCGCCGGAGGCCAGCGTATACGACCCGAGGGCCGCTGCCGCAATGGCTGGTTCGTGGCACCTACGGTCATTGACGGACTGGGACCGGCGTGCGCTGCCAATCAGGAGGAGATTTTTGGGCCAGTGGCGACACTGTTGCCTTTCGAAGGCGAAGACGAAGCCATCGCGCTGGCCAACGGCAGCGACTACGGCCTTGCCGCATCGATCTGGACCGCTGATGGCAGTCGTGCGTTGCGCCTGGCACAGGAAGTCGAGGCCGGCCTGGTGTGGGTCAATACCTGGATGATGCGCGATCTGCGTACACCGATGGGTGGCATGAAACGCTCAGGCCTGGGCCGCGAGGGAGGTTTCGAAGCCATGCGTTTTTTCACCGAAGCCCGCAATGTCTGCATACGATATGAGTGACAATGACCGCATCGATACCGATACCGCGCCACCACCGGTAGGTGCGTATCCGCACGCCCGCAAAGTCGGCGACCTGCTGTTCCTGTCAGGCATTGGCCCACGCCAGGCCGGTTCGAGCGAAATCCCCGGCGTGACGCTCGATAGCGACGGGCGGATACTCGAGTACGACATCGAGGCACAGTGTCATTCGGTGTTTCGCAACGTGCGTGCGGTACTCGATGCCAGCGGCTCGTCCTGGGACAAGCTGGTTGATGTCACGGTTTTCCTGACCAACATTGAACGTGACTTCGCTACTTACAATCGTATCTACGGTGAGTACTTCGCCGACAACCAGCCGTGTCGAACCACCGTAGAGATTTCGCGTCTGCCTACACCGATCGCCATCGAGCTGAAATGCATCGCTACCCTGTAAACGGAGTTTCCCGATGACCGCGTTACGCCCCCCGTTCAACTTCCGCAAGTGGATCGATGAGCATCGTGACCTGTTGCGGCCACCGGTATGCAACCAGCAGGTTTACAAGGACTCAGAGTTCATCATCATGGTCGTAGGGGGTCCAAACTCACGTAAGGACTATCACTGGGATGAAGGCGAGGAGTTTTTCTATCAGCTGGAAGGCGACATGTTGCTGAAAACAGTGCAGGACGGCGCCATCGTCGATATCCCGATTCGTGAGGGCGAAATCTTCCTGCTACCACCGCGCATTCCGCATTCGCCGCAGCGCTTTGCCGACACCGTGGGGCTGGTCATCGAACGTGAACGCCGCCCAGGTGAGCTCGATGGTTTCCTCTGGTACTGCGATAACTGCAACGACAAGCTCTATGAAGAGTTCCTGCAACTGGAAGATATCGTGACGCAGCTACCGCCCATTTTTGATCGCTTCTGGTCCAGCGAGGCGCATCGCACCTGTCAAACCTGCGGTGAATTGATGAAGAAGCCCGACTGATGCTCAAGATCGATATTCACACGCATATCCTGCCGGAAAACTGGCCTGACCTTAAGGAACGGTACGGTTACGGCGGTTTCGTCGCGCTGGAGCATCACGGTCCGGGCTGCGCGAATATGATGCTCGACGGCAAATTCTTTCGCAAAGTCAGCCAAAACTGCTGGGATGCAGGCCAACGCCTGCAGGAATGCGACGACACCGGTGTCCATGTGCAGGTGCTGTCCACGGTGCCGATCATGTTTTCCTACTGGGCGCGCCCTGAGGACACCATGGACCTGTCGCGCCTGCTCAACGATCATATCGCCGGCATCGTGGCGCAGCACCCGAGACGATTTATCGGGCTAGGCACCGTGCCGATGCAGGCGCCCGATCTGGCCATTCGCGAGATGGAACGCTGCGTCAAGGAAATCGGGCTGGTCGGTATCGAGATCGGCTCGCACGTTAACGGCTGGAATCTCGACGACAAACAACTGTTCCCGTTCTTCGAAGCTGCTGAGGATCTCGGTGCCGCGATTTTCGTCCATCCATGGGAGATGCTCGGTCGCGATCGTATGAGTCGCTACTGGCTTCCGTGGCTGGTCGGTATGCCAGCTGAAACGGCGTTGTCGATTTGCTCGATGATTTTCGGCGGCGTATTTGAACGACTGCCTAAGCTGCGCATCGCCTTCGCCCACGGTGGCGGCGCCTTCCCGGCCACGATCGGACGTATCGAACACGGGTTCAATGTTCGCCCGGACCTGGTTGCGGTCAACAACACGATCAATCCACGCGAGTACCTGGGACGGTTCGTGGTCGATTCGCTGGTGCACGACCCGCACATGCTCGATTACATGATCAAGCTGATGGGCGCGGACAGCATTGCACTTGGCAGCGACTACCCATTTCCGCTTGGTGAACACGAGCCCGGCAAGTTGATCGAATCAATGGCGATGAGCAAGGAACAGCGCGCACAATTACTTCATGGCACCGCGCTGCGTTGGCTCAATCTTGCAGAGGAGCAATTTACTTGAGTTCTTTTTCCATCGAAATCGACAATGAGCGCATCACCACCGAAGGCGGCGCGCTGGATATTTCTATTCCACTTGCATTCGACGGTGAGCAACCCAATTTCTACGACGCCGAAGCTGCATCGACACGCCCGATGCACAGCGGCGAGTTCATAGGTGATACCCGACTCGGTGGCAGCTGCAATGCAGACCACGTTTCACTCATTGCGCATGTCAATGGCACGCATACCGAGTGTGTCGGCCATATCACCCAGGAAAGGGTTTCGATTCATCGGCTGGTGACTGCGCCTCTGTATCGCTGCACCGTAATTACTGCGCCACCCGAATCGGTTGCGGACAGCGATGAACACGGCGGTCCTATTGCCGAAGTAAACGATGTGATGATCACTCGCAAGGGTCTCGAGGAATCGGGTATACAGGTTCGCGGCAACGCCCTTGCGATTCGTACTCTACCGAACCCGACAACCAAGACAACGCGAGTTTACAAGGCAACAACGACACCCTATTTCTCGGTTGAAGCCATGCAATGGATTGTCGACAACGGCATTGATCACCTGCTGGTCGATACGCCCTCGGTGGATCGGCTCATCGACGATGGTCGGCTGACGACACACCGGATGTTCTGGGGTCTTGGTGCCGGCGATCGCTCGGTCACGGCCGCCAGCCGTCCAAAAGCGACGATCACTGAACTAATTTACATCCCCGACGAGATCGAGGACGGCCACTATCTGCTGGACCTGCAAATAGCGCCGTTCATCAGTGATGCGGCGCCGAGCCGCCCGTTGCTTCACCGGATAGCCACATGATCGAATACTCAGCGGGCCGGACCTTTGCCGAGTCCATGGACGAACAGGATCCGCTGCACGGACTACGCCGCGAATTTTCCATCCCGGTGCAGGCCAATGGCCTGACCCAGCTGTATTTCGCGGGTAACTCGCTTGGCCTGCAACCGCGGCGTGCGGCCGAGTATGTGCGCGAGGAACTGGAGGACTGGCGTCGCCTCGGGGTGGAGGGTCACTTCCACGGCAACCGGCCATGGATGCCCTATCACGAACAACTGGCCGCACCGGCGGCACGCCTGGTCGG
>JABDKV010000151.1 GCA_013002045.1 Gammaproteobacteria bacterium | reverse complement strand
TTGTACTCACCCGTCCGCCACTCGACGCCTGGAAGCAAGCTTCCATCGTTTCCGTTCGACTTGCATGTGTTAAGCATGCCGCCAGCGTTCAATCTGAGCCAGGATCAAACTCTTCAGTTTAAAGTTTTAAGCTAAAGAGCAAGCTCCTGATCTACGCTAACTAAGTTAAGGTATTTCAGGTCGCTCGCTTAGGTCGCATCCGCGAATCCCGATACGAGCGCCCACACAAATTATCTGATCAAATTGTTAAAGAGCAGGCCCGAGCGCGTAGGCTGGGCAGACCGACAATTATATAGCGCAATGCAGGTGCGTCAACACCCTTTTGCGAAAAACTTTCATCGGGTTTGGTATCCCCCCGCAACGCAGCGTGCGTGACGGGGAAGCGGAAGTATAGGGTCAAAAATCCAAAGATCAACCCTTTTTTGCAGAACCGGTTTTTTACCGCTTAAACGGCCCCAAATCCTGCCTTTCGCGGTCAACTGGCGCCCGAATTGGCGCAAGCTGTGGACCGGGGACGCTGTATCGCGTCCTCTCTATAAGTGGGGTCGGGGCTGCCGGATTCAAGTCCGTGGCGATGCCGGTTTGGCCTGGGCCAGCTCCTCGTCACGCGCCGGGTGTGGCTGGACCGGGGCCAGGTGCTGCTCGAGGAACTGTTCCAGTCGGCGGTAAAACAGGAAACGGGCCTGCTCGTCGGCCAGGCCATGGCCCTGGTTTTCCATCAGCAAGCCCTCGCCCGGCTTGTCGTAGATCGCCAGTGCCTGCACAAAGCGCTGGAAATGACTGACCGGGACGACGTCGTCCTGTAAGCCATGCGCCACCAGTACCGGTGCCTGGATGTCGTCGATTCGATTGATCGGCGAACTCAACGCCAACGTAACCGGGTCGCTATCACTGCCTACTACAAGATCGAGAAAGGTCTGCCGGGCCATTTCCACCGGTGACTGCTGTGCCACCAGCTGGGATAAGTCGGTTACGCCACCGAAGCTGACACCGCAGCGATATAGACCGGGGTTGCGCACCATGTTCATCAGCGCCGAGTAGCCACCGAAACTCCAGCCATAGATGCAAACCCGTTGCGGATCGCTGTAACCCTGCTCCGCAGTCCAGTTCACGGCGTCAGCAATATCATCCTGGACACCCTCACCCCAGCTGCCCCAGCCAAGCTGCTCGAAACGGCGCCCGTAACCTGCGGACCCGCGGAAGTTGACCTGCAGGACCGAATAACCGCGATTCGCCAGAAACTGAATCTCAGGGTCAAATCCCCAGCGGTCCCGGACTTCGTGGGGACCTCCGTGAACTACGACGATCATCGGTGCTGCGCCGGCTGAGCCACGCGGAACCGTCAGGAATCCATGAATACGCTCGCCGTCACGCGCCCTGAAGTCGATAGCATGGGTCGGCGACAGATAGTGCTCGGGAAGAAACCCGCGAGCACTGAAGAGCTCGCGCAGGCGACCGGTGTGGGCGTCGAAATGATAGAACCGCCCCGGATTGCGTTCGTTATGCGCGGTCACCAGCGCCGTCTGGCCGTCTTCGCTGAACTGGACATCGATTTCGTAACCGGCCAGGGCCGCAGCAAGCTCGTTGTCGATTGCCTGCCTGAACGCGTCAAAATAATAGATGTGCTGGCGGTCCGTCTCGTAACGGGCGCCGATCACGCTCTTGCCATCGCGTGACAGCACAAGACCTGAAACATCCACCTGGTCATGGGCAAACAACTGCTCGCCCAACTCGCCGCTGCGTAAATCGTAGCTAAACAGCGCGCGGGTATCCCGCCCGACATTGCTCAGCACATAGATGACGTTCGGGTCGTCGGCGAAAGCGATGGGCCAGATGCCGGCTTCATCGTAGGAGAAGTCGTAGATCGGCTCCCATGGCTGGCCGACGTCACGACGATGGTGAATCCGTGTTCGCAGGTCACGATCGAGGCTGACGGCAATACGCACCGTTCCGTCACGATCGACTACCCAGTGGTATACATCCCCCGGGTTGCGTGCCAGAACCCGTATCGCCCCGCTATAGACATTGATTGCAGCCACATCCGGCGCAGCCGCTCGATCACCGTTGGCGCTGGCTAAGGTCACCAGTAAGTGTCCGGCGCCGATCGGCCGCGGATCGAGCAGTCTCAGCGAACGCCAGCGTGCCTGGTCCTCGGCGTGACGCTTGGCTGAATATCCTCGCGGCGTGCCATGGCGCTGAATAAACGTACGCGAGGTTGAGAAATCAACGAGATTGAACCACTCGCTACTGAGTTCTTGGTCATCGTCGGTCGGTTCCGCCCGGTAGGCGATGCGAAACTCGTCGATCCAGACAAACCAGGTGACGTTGTGCCGACTGTACGAAGTCAGTGTCCTTGCCTTGTTCGTCTGCAGGTCGATAACCTTCAGGTTGTGACCTGTCGTCCCGTTGCGGTGCAGGACCGCCAGCTTACGGCCGTCGGGTGATAGTTGCGGGTGCTCGAATTCCGGATCGGCGAAGAAGGCCTCAAGCGGAACCGCCGGTCTCGGCAGTTGAGGGGCAAGACTGATTGACTGGCCGCCGGACTTGTACGACGGTGCCAGGGTTGCGTGGGCAATAGAGATCCATAGCGCCGCAAGCAAAACTGCAGCGAAAGCGCCGGCAGTCCGGCGCGTGGCTGTATGGACAGTCCTGTTCATTGTCGTCAAACCCTGTCCTGATTCTAGCCTCTCGCGAGCGATCCATGTTAATCCAACACAAAAAAGCCCCGCTGGGCGGGGCTTTTTCCTCTTGTTCAGCGATTTCGCTACTTGCGGCGTCGCATCAATCCCAGCCCTGCAATGCCCGAGAGCATCAACCAGGCGGCCGCCGGCACGGGGATCGGCTTGATCTGGTAGGCGCTGATATGCGAGAGACCTTTATTGTCTACCCCGCTGGTGTCCCACAGTCCCGCACTGGCTGCCGGATCGTAATGGTAGATCGCAAACTCCGATCCTGCCTTAATAACGATAAGGTCCACCACGCCGGCAAACGCCCACTCACCGGACGTCGCTTCGCCGTCGCCATTCAGGGTCAGGTCGGAAATCGACAACCCATCGTTGGTGGTATCCGGCCAGTCGACATTGGCGAGAAAATTGACCGCGGACTCATCGATACCCAGTGCCGCTGCGACCGTGGCTGAGCTGTCGTTGCCACTAAATGTGCCTAAATACCCGCCGTAGCTAAGCGTACCGGCAAACGCGGGCGCCACCAGCACGAGGCACATCGCGATTGTTGAAATGACTTTGTTCATATTTATATATCTCCCCGGTTCGGCCAAGCTCGTTTCCGACTGCCACCGATGCTTTATTTATAAGAAGATGTTACCCGGAATCGCTACCCCTCAGGACTCGTTTTTACATAACGTCCAACTCGGGTGCAGCTGATTCGGTTATCTAACAAAACATGCCAACCGGAGCGACGCAGGCGGTTGTCAGCCAGGGGCTGCTACTTGATCGTCACGCGGGCAAAACGCCGTTTACCGACCTGCACGACGTAGACGCCCGGATCGAGGCTTAATTGCCGGTCCTCTGTGCGTTCGCCATCGATACGCACAGCGCCCTGGCCAAGCATGCGAAATGCCTCGGAGTTGCTGGCGGTCAGGCCTGCACCCGACAACACACGTGCGATCCCAAGTTCACCGGTCTCGTCGCTGCTCAGCGTGACCTCTGGCATATCCTCGGGTGCCTCGTTGCGTCGAAAACGGTCAACAAAGGCCTGCTGCGCTTTGGCGCCGGCACCCTCGCCATGAAAGCGATCTACTATTTCCACCGCAAGCCCGAATTTAATGTCGCGTGGATTGGCACCATTGGCTACCTGGTCGTGCAGTCCTTGTATCGTGTCGGCCGTCTCGAAGCTCAGCAATTCAAAATATCGCCACATCAACTCATCAGAAATCGACATGAGTTTGCCAAACATCTCGTCGGCAGGTTCGTCTATACCAATGTAGTTGCCCAGTGACTTGGACATCTTTTGCACGCCGTCCAGACCTTCAAGCAACGGCATGGTCAGCACGATCTGCGGCGTCTGGCCATAAGACTGCTGCAATTGCCGCCCGACCAGCAGATTGAACTTCTGGTCAGTGCCACCGAGTTCGACATCCGCGTGCAGCGCTACTGAGTCATACCCCTGCACCAGCGGATACAGAAACTCGTGAATGGCTATGGGCTGCTCAGACTTGTAGCGCTTGGCGAAGTCATCGCGTTCCAACATGCGCGCCACCGTGTGTTTCGCCGCCAACTCAATCAGGCCAGCTGCCCGCATTTCTCCCATCCATGTGGAATTAAACTCGATGCGTGTTCGCTCAGGGTCGAGGATCTTGAAAATCTGGCGTTCGTAGGTTCTGGCATTTTCGATGACCTGCTCACGTGTCAGTGGCGGCCGCGTCGCGCTCTTACCCGATGGATCGCCGATCATGCCAGTGAAATCACCGATCAGGAAAATAACCTCGTGCCCCAGTTGCTGGAACTGGCGCAGCTTGTTAATCAGTACCGTGTGACCGAGGTGCAGGTCCGGGGCGGTCGGGTCGAAGCCTGCCTTGATGCGCAAAGGCTGTCCGCGCTTGAGCTTCTCGCGTAATTCGGACTCGACCAGTATCTCGTCGGCGCCACGCCGGATCTCTTGCAGTTGCTTGTCTACGGCTGCGGTCATAGTAGGTTTTCTTTACACAAATCAGGCATTAACGAGATTGACCAAAGACTTTGCTGAAGGTACTGTATCGGCGGGGACTATACCAGACAGGATCATCGAGCTTGAACCGAATCCCAACTCAGATTCGGCACGATTATAAGACCGCCTACCAACTCGCCCGCTCTAACCGCTCCGGGCAACGACGGTGGCTGGCAATCGTCATTATTATGCTGGTCGCAATTGCGATCACGGCAGTCACGCTCGTTGGAGATGCGTCGTCCGGCACAGATCGTCACGTAGCCGGGCACAACCCCGAGCTCGCACAACCGCAGTCGCTACCGCTGCCCGAGCCGCAACCGCTGCTGGCGGCCGTCGCAGTGCCAAAACGCAGTCACGATGGCGTGATCAGTCAGCCGCTGCCACTCCCAACACCCGACCCGCAAAGACTGTTGCAACCGGCAACAGAAACCAGCAACGCCACCCAACTCGAATTGGTGATTCGCTCGGGCGACACGCTGGACAAGCTTTTTGCGGCCAACAAGATCAGTCGGGTCGACCTGGCCAACCTGTTACAACTGGAGCAGGCGCGTAAACACTTACAATTACTGCGCCCGGGTGACCGCGTCGATGTCCATCACGAAGACGGTGCGGTACGCCAGCTCAGGCGAGCTATCGATGAAGAGAATACCTTGATCATCGTTCGCGGTGACGAGGGCTTCACCACCAGCATCGAACACGACCCGGTAGAGCGCCGCCAGGCACATGCGCATGGCGTGATTGATTCGTCGCTGTTCCGCGCCGCCCAGCGGGCCGGCGTGTCTGACACACTAATCATGAACCTGGCCGGCATTTTTGCCTGGGATATCGACTTCGTCCTCGACATACGTGCCGGCGATCGTTTTACCGTGATCTACGAAGAAATCTGGCAGGACGGTGAAAAGCTGCGCGACGGCGAAATCGTGGCAGCCGAATTCGTCAATAGGGGTACTGCTTTTCGCGCCGTCCGTTTCACAGATTCTGCCAACAACGTCGGCTATTTCACGCCAGAGGGACTCAACGTCAGGAAAGCCTTTATTCGTGCACCGATCGCGATTACCCCGCGCGTCACTTCGAATTTCAACCCACGTCGGCTGCACCCGGTGCATAAAAAAGTCCGGCCGCATCGCGGCGTCGATTATGGCGCACCGAGTGGCACACCGATCAAGGCAGCCGGTGACGGCA
>JABDKV010000116.1 GCA_013002045.1 Gammaproteobacteria bacterium | reverse complement strand
CCTGACATACTGCTGCTGATTGCAGATCGCTACGAAATGCTGGCGCCCGCCGCGGCTGCTCTGGCCCTGCGTATTCCGATGGCGCACATAGAAGGCGGTGAAATCAGCGAAGGCGCCATCGACGACGCCGTGCGCAATGCGTTGACAAAGATGGCCCACCTGCACTTCACGCCAACCGAAAACGCGCGCAGGCGCGTCATCGCCATGGGCGAAGAAGCGTGGCGTGTACACGCGGTCGGTGCGCCGTCGATAGACACTCTCAGCAATCAGCCACTCGACGATCGTGACACCATCGCCAGCAAGCTGAAAATGTCACTGCAGCCGGCACCGGCGCTGATCTCGATTCACCCCGTCACACTGCTGGATGACACCCTGTCCGAGCTCGACGCGATACTCGATGCCATCCGGGGTCTGGAAGCACCGATCGCTTTTTGCTTCCCCAATGCCGATGCCGGCAGCCGCGAACTGGCGCGGCGGGCGCGGTTGTTTTGCGACACTCGCGACGATGCCCGCGTCTTCGTCAATCTTCCACCGCACGAGTACTGGAGCCTGCTATCGCACTCAGCGGTGCTGATTGGCAATTCGTCGAGCGGGATCATGGAGACACCAACGCTCGGCGTCCCAACAGTCAATGTCGGTGAGCGCCAGCGTGGTCGTGATCGCGCTGCCAACATCATCGATGTGGCGGCTGAAGCCGCTGCGATACGGGGCGCTATCAGTCGGGCCGTGAGCGACGAGTTTCGCGCTGTCGCAGCGGGTGCCGGGAGCCCGTATGGTGACGGCACGGCGGGTTCGCGTATAGCGGACCTGCTTGCCCGGGCGCCCGGACGCGAACGCCTGCTCCAAAAACGCGCGTTATCGCTGGTAGTCGGTGATGACAATCGTTACGCTTTCGCGCAGCAACCAGAAGACAACTGATGACCGATGAGAAAATTGCCGGCTGGGACCAGTACTGGGCCCACGGTTTCCTGACCTCCTGTGCCGATGCTTTTCGTGGCAACTACGAAGGGGCCATGCGGGGTGCCTGGGAAACGGCTTTTTCGGCCTTACCCGAGGGCAGCCGCATTCTCGATGTCGCCACCGGCAATGGTGCGATCGCACTGATAGCCGCGGCCACGGCACGCGACCAGGGCAAGAAGTTCAGCATCGACGCATTTGACCTGGCCCGTATCGATCCGCACAAGGCGACCGCCCGACAACATCGGGAGTTGCTCGACGACATCCGCTTTCACCCGCGGGTCGATGCAGCCGCACTGCCGTTTGCCGACGCGGAATTCGATTTTGTCTGTGGGCATTTTGCGCTGGAGTACACCGCCGTCGAGCGAGCCGTCGCTGAACTCGATCGTGTCTGCGACAAACAGGCCGCCGGCCTGTTCGTCATGCACCATGCCAATTCAGTGATACTCCAGACGACCGCCGAAGAAAAGCGCCACCTGGCACTGCTCGACGAGACAGCGCTGTTTGAGCATGCCGGTGCTTTTATCGACCTGGTTGGCAGTACTGCGCCGAAGATGCGGGCACACCTGCAAACCCTGCCGCATGCCGAACAGTTACGTACAGCGCTCAATACAGCTGCGGCGCGCGTCACTGAGGCGGTTGGCACTGCCACTCACCCCGAGATACTGCGCACGGCGCTGACCGTGGTCGCCGATGCCTATAACCAGGTGGGCACACGAGGTCTGGACGCCGCGACCACGCGCCTCGCCAGTGGCTCGGAACAGATTCGGGCTAACGCCAGTCGCCTGGCCGACCTCGTCGCAGCGGCCCGCTCGCGTAAGCAAATGGCCGAACTGGAGTCATTATTTGTAGCGAACCATTTTGCCGCTACGACGGTCGATACCCTCGAGGATGACAACGGGTTACTGATAGGTTGGACACTAGAGATCAATCGCAACGACTGAGGCGGGCTTTGGCCGCGTGCTGCCTGCTGCCGACGATGGTCGCCGCAGCCGACGACCCGTGGTTTATCGATGTAACCGCTGACAGCGGCCTGCGTTTTGAACACTTCAATGGCATGACCGGCAAGCGATTATTCGCTGAAATGATGGGTGCTGGCGGGGCCCTGGCCGATTTCGACAATGACGGCGATCTCGATGTTTACCTGGTACAGGGAACGCGGTTTGGCCATTCACCCGACGATGAACACTGTGACCAGTTATTCCTGAATGCGTTAGTACCGACCGGCCAGGCGCGTTTCGAAGCCGGCCCGAAATTACCGCAGGCCGCGTGTCACTACGGCATGGGCATCGCTACCGGCGATGTCGATAACGACGGTGACGTCGACATCTACCTGGTTAACTTTGGTCGTAATGAGCTGTTGTTGAACGATGGCCAGGGCCGGTTTACCAGCGCAACCGACACCTGGCAGGCTAACGACGACCGCTGGAGTGTCGCCGCGAGCTTCGCCGACTTCGACAATGACGGCTGGCTCGATCTTTACATCGCCAACTACACCGACTTCTCACTCGACAATCAACGTGAGTGTTATAACGAAGCGGCGGAGCTCGAATACTGCGGCCCGAACGCCTACAAGCCGGAGACCGACCGTTTACTGCGCAACGATGCGGGCAAGGGCTTCATCGATGTCACCGCTCAGATGGGTCTGGCAAAGACCAGCGGCGCGGGCCTGGGGGTCATTGCCGCCGATTTCACCGGCGACAGCCGCGCTGACTTCTTTGTCGCCAACGACCAGGGTCTGAACCGGCTGTGGATTAATCACGGCGAGCGTTTTATCGATGACGCATTACTCGCGGGTGTGGCCGTCAACATGGAAGGCAAGGCTGAGGCCAGCATGGGGGTGGATGCCGCCGACTTCGACGCCGACGGCGACATCGACCTGTTCATGACTCATCTCGCGCGTGAAACCAACACGCTGTACGTTAATGATGGCAACGGCCTGTTCGAAGATCGCACCTTGTCTTTTGGCCTGGGTGGATCATCGCTGCCTTACACCGGTTTTGGTACAGCGTGGCGGGACTTCGATGGCGACGGCGACCTCGACCTGTTTGTCGCCAACGGCGCCGTCATGCGTATCGATGCCCAGATCGCTGCCGGTGACCCATTGCCATTGCGTGAGCCTAACCAGGTCTATGAAAAAAGCGGCGATGGCTTTCGCGATATTTCTGCAGCCAATCCGGCTGTTTCGGGCCAGCTGACTGTCAGTCGCGGTGCGATCTTTGGCGATATCGACAATGACGGCGATGTCGATGTCATCGTGACTAACAACAATGGTCCGGCCCAGGTACTGGAAAATATTGCCGGAAGCGACGGCTGTTGGGTTGGTATTGCTGCGTACGACAATGCATTGCAAAGAGATGTCTACGGCGCTGCGGTCCGTATCGCCGGTGGCAACTGGCAGGTTATTCGCAGTGACGGCAGCTACGTAGCTGCGCATGATCCACGACGGGTGTTGCGCTCGGCCAGGTGCGAAGAAGACCTGAGCGTCGAGCTCCGCTGGCTCGAAGGGGAAACCGAACGGTTCGACGGCGTTAAACCACGCCAGTACCACAGGCTGATACGCGGTACTGGCAAGCAACAATGAGCAGCCTCTTCCGCGCCCTGGCAATCGCGCTGCTGGTGGTGGCCGGCTGCAATAAGACTGAAGTCCCCCTGGTCCTGCAACCATTGCCTGAGATCGATACAGCCCGATTCGAGTCGGGCCTTGCCGAGCGATTACAAAACGCTATCGACGCGGTCAACGCAGAATCCGCAGAACCGGCAGCTGCGGACTGGCTCGAGCTCGGCATGCTACTGCAGGCCCATGGCATAGACGACGCCGCACTGGTCAGTTACAACAACTCCAATCTGCTCGAAGCCAGGTTCGAAGCGCGCTATCTCGCGGCGTACCTGCACCAGCAAGCTGGCCAGCTCGACGCCGCCATCAATGATTATCGCGAAGCGCTGTCGTTCGACCAGGTCAATACGCCAACGATGCTCAGACTGGGCGAAATTTTCCTGCAGCAGGGCCGACTCGATGATGCAGAAAACCTGTACGGCCGCGTGCGTCAGTTACAACCGCGTTCGGCCGCAGCGGCGAGTGGACTCGGTCGTGTCGCACTGGCGCGGCAACAATACGCTGTCGCCCGTAACCACCTGCAAACGGCACTGGAAATCGAACCCAATGCCGACCAGCTTCGTTATTCGCTTGGGCTGGCCTATCGCGGTCTCGGGGACCTGGAGTCGGCTCGCGCCGCGCTCGCCGCCCGAGGCAGTCGTGGGGTCGCGATCCCCGATCCGCTACTGGCCCGGGTAACGGCCTTACGCGCGACATCGCAGGACTACGTCAAAGCCGGCCTCGCAGCATACGAAAGCGGTGATCTCCAGGCCACCGCACGTTACTACCGGCTGGCGCTGGACAGCAATGCCGGGCTGGTCGATACACGACTGGCGCTGGCCTTTGTTCTCGAACAACTCGGTGAAATCGATCAGGCAGTGAGCGAGGTCGATTACGTGCTGCAAATGACCTCGGAGAATGCCATGGCCTGGTACCAGCGCGGCCGACTGCATGAGCGTACCGCCAATGACGCCAGCGCAGTTTCGGCCTATACCCGTGCCGTCGAACTGGCACCCGCTGAAACCGCAGCTCGCGAGTTACTGGCAGACGCGTTGATGCGATTGCAACGTTACGACGAAGCAGCGGAGCACTATCTGAGGATCGTCGAAGGTGAGCCCACAGCACGCAGCTATTACCTGCTGGGTCTGGCCCGCATCGCCAGCGGTGACTGTAAAAGTGCGGCGGCGCCATTGTCGCAGGCCTATGCTGCCGACCGCACCAGCGCCGAGGCAGCGGCCGCCCTGATTCGCGTGGACTCGAGCTGCGGCAATGCAACCCGCCGGCAGAAACAACAGGCATTGCAACTTGCACAACAGCTCTACCAGGCTATCCCCGAACCCGAATTCGCCGAAACTTTGGCGATGGCATTAGCCGCCAATGGCCGCTTCGACGATGCGACGTCATTACAGCAATCGGTAGTACAGGTGGCCGACAACAGCTACTCCAACGAGTTGTTGACGTTATTTCGCCAGCATAAACCGGCGCTTCAGGCGTGGCCGCAGGATGCCGCGATTTTTAGCGTGCCACCACTCGGTAGCGATTAGGCAAGGTCAGCCAGCGGCCCCAGGTGCCCGTCATAGTTCTTCCATCGCTGCAGTGATGATCGGTAAAGCGGCTTGCGCACCTGTGCATAGCTCGCCGTATTAACAAGGCGTCTGGTGCGATGAAACTCCAGACATGCTGGCTCGAAAGGCAATCCGAGAAACCCAAGGATTGCAGCCACCTGGTCATCGGCATTATCGACCAGTTCCTCGTAGCGCACCGGCAGTATCGGTAGCGGTAACACACTGCTCCAGTGCAGCATGATCCGCTCGACGCTGCGCGTATAGGCAGCAATGTGATCGAGACGCGATGTCCAGGGATCGCTGCGGAAATTCATGTTCTGGAAATACACCGATAGTCCGGTATCGCGCGGATCGCGCTGACACCAGATTATTCTCGCTTCGGGAAACAACATCGCCACCAGACCCAGGTTGAAGCAGTTCTTTGGCAACTTGTCAGTCCATGCACCTTTGCTGTCGTCGATCGGGCCGTAACTGTCACGATATCGACGGCGCAGGGCGTTACATTTTTCCTCGTCAAACTGCGCCAGCTCCTGTGGGAAATGCTGCAGGTCTCGCCGGATTTGCAGTAACTCAAAGCGTTCACCACCGGCGTGAACCGCACTGTGACTCGCCAGTATCTGCTCGACCAGCGAGGTACCCGATCGTGGCATACCGACAATAAACACCGGCATAGCTCCCTCGGTTCGGGCACGCGCCGCATGCTCGAAGAACGCGGGATTGCCATGGATAATCAATCGATCAACTTCCGCATCGTGATCGGCAATCGAAAAAGGCGCCGGCTTGATCGCATTGGCATGATCGAAAGCGCAAAACGCATCGTCGTAGCGACCGAGCTTGTCGAGCACTTCGCCAAGTGTGAAATAAAGCCGCGGGTCACGGGCCAGGTCGTCAGTGCGAGCAACCAGCTCCTCTAGTATCGACAGAGCTGCGTCGGTTTGCCCCTGGCGCCGTAATAACCGGGCGCGGGCGTAACGTACCAGCGAGTTGTCGCTTGTTGCCGGCAGTAACTCAAGTCCCGTCTCGATATCGCCCCAAAGCTCATGCAGCAAGCCGCGACCCGCCAGTGCGACTGGTGAACCCGGATCCAGACGCAGTGCTTCCTCGTAGCAGTGTTTGGCGCGTTGCACTTCGCCAAGGGAGTACCAGAACTCACCGGCCGCCTCCCAGCCGGCAACCTGCTCCGGGTAATCGCGATTAAGTGCCTGCAGGCAGCGTGCGGCGTCATTGAATCGTTCAAGGAACTGGTAAAGCTCGGCCAGGTTAAGCAATACCGGCACCGGTGCATGACCCAGCTCGCGACCTCGTTCAAACGCGGCCGCGGCCGCTGCATAGTCCTTCTCCAGCGCCAGTACGGTGCCAAGATTGTAGTGGGCCAACGCATAATCGGGGGACGCGGCAATGGCCGCCTCGAATGCCGGTCTCGCGGCAGCTGCCTTACCCTGGCCACGCAAAACATGACCAAGGAAATTCTGCGCCACCGCATTATCCGGTGCAGCCGCAACCGCCTGCCGGAAAGCAGCTTCAGCGGCAGCAGGCTGGCGCAGATTATTGAGGGCACGACCACGGCCGATCATGGCTGCGACACTGTCGGGTGTGTCCTGCAGGCACTGATCAAAAAGCTGCAACGCCCTGTCCGGCTGTTTTTCCGCCAGCAACTGCTCGGCGCGTGCCAGCACGCTCATTCTGCCGCCTGGTTTACCCAGCAGTTGAAGGCGACAACGATACGAGGCCGCTCACCGTAATAAGGGAATATCTCGTGGGTCAGGTACGACGGGAAAACCAGCAGCTTGCCGACTTCATGACGCACCTGT
>JABDKV010000107.1 GCA_013002045.1 Gammaproteobacteria bacterium | reverse complement strand
GACTACGCCCTAAGTAGCAAATCGTTGCTTTCTGTCTTTTTCGCGCTTTTTGCGGCCTCTTTCTCGGGACCCGCAGTTATCAGAACACCACTTTGACTGTCGCGGCCCTAAATAATAATTACCGCAGCCCTGCGCCTTGCAACGCCTTAACCTACGAAACCCGCCGCTAGCGAGAAAATGCGCAATTCCGTGTGCAGCGCGAATACGAGAATCGACCGGATCGTCCATTCGTGCCGCGTGTTCCCAGCGTGGATGGCCATCCTCACTCTGCCCCAAAAGATGCGTGTAGGGGATGTGTTCGATGATGGCATTGAGATCGTGAATGACGCTTGCGAGAGGCTCCCCTGCACTGATCCTTTCAAGCCATACCCTGAGCTCGTCCTGATATAGCGCACGCTCTCCGGCATAGATCACTGGATCCTCAATCCCTCTTTCCAGCGATCGATTGGCCGCCTCCAGCAGGTGCGGGACCGATTTGCGATCGAGGATGTGCAAATTTTCGCCGGAAAGGATGTAAAAAACGGGTCCGTCAGGCCCTAACGGTTTTTTCATGAAAAATCCGTGTTGAAAGCGTTAGGGGCAAGACCTTAGTGTTTGGGTGAGCCCGGCGCAAGACCGCTAGATTGGGCGACGGAGTGAGAGAACAATGAAGTACGCAATCGTAAACGGAGAACGCAGCGAAGCTCGGCGGGGTCTGGTCGGAGAATGCCCGGCGTGTACCTCAGAGACGATCGCCAAATGCGGTGACATCTACGCGCATCATTGGGCGCACAAGGGCCGGCGAATCTGCGATCCCTGGTGGGAGAATGAGACTGAATGGCACCGCGTCTGGAAGAATCTGTTCCCTGCCGAATGGCAGGAAGTAGTCCATCTGGCCGACGACGGGGAAAAGCACATCGCCGACGTTCAGACCGAGGATGGCTGGACAATAGAATTTCAGCACTCACTGATAAAGCCAGAGGAACGTATTTCACGCGAAGAGTTCTACGAGAACTTAGTCTGGGTTGTCGATGGCAAGTTGAGGCCCACCTATGAAGAGCGTTTCCTAAAATCCTTGGAATACGCCCCTCTGCCAATACCCAATTTTCCCGTCGCGAGATTCAGAGACGTAAAGGGACGACTCCTGGATCAGTGGGCAGGCAGGCCAGTTCACGTACTAATTGATTTCGGTGAACAGAAACCACTGTGGTGGCTTATTCCGAAGCAAGGTATTCGGGGCCAATGGATTACCCGTGTCAGCAGAGAGCAGTTTGTTCAAGCGTTGGGCCCAAAGAATGAAAGAGGAGAATCTGATTTTGCTCGTACGGCTAAAAACTACATAGAGGTGATTAGGAATTTCGAAGCTATGGAGCAGCGAGCGAGAACGATCAGAACCACGACCGTAGATCCCCTAGCTTTTCGTCGTCGCGGTGGTGTTCGCCGTCGTGGTCCAGGTTGGCGACTATGACGAATAGCTATACGGATGTATGCCTTGACTAGTCTGAAGAACAGCGCCCGCTACCCTATCCGACTGACGATGCAGCTCCATCGTCCGAAACCTCACTACCGCAGCAATGCCTTGTAGTCATCGACACCCGCTAGCTTGAATGCCTCGAGAGCAGCACGGCGTTGTATACGCCCATGCTCGGCATCGATCTTGTGATCAAGTGAACGGATAGCTGAGACGTATTCCCTATCGATCTCATGCTCGTTCAGGCCCGCGACGACAAGAGCAAGATACCAGTCGTACGGGAGCAGTTCCGAACGCCGCTGTCTGGCATAGTAGGTCAACGCCCCAATCTCTCGTCCCGTCCGGACGCATGTGACCTGGCAGGGGCGTCGCTCGTAGTCTTTACCTTCAAAGGCATCTAACGTTTCGAGCTCAGCGTTGGAGATCTGAAACACTGCCCCGAACACAGACCCTTGAGCGGTTTCGTCCGAGATGATTGTCGCTTTGCCTGATCCGTCGATGCTTGGCTTTGTGAACTCTAACCGGTGGCGCCGTACTACTGCGATGCTGGAAAAGGTCGCGCTCGCGCAGCGACCGACGAGCCGGGACGAAAGCAAGTTGGAACCGTATGCGAAGTAGCTAAATGTGCTCATCTTTCGATTCCCATGGCAGCAACGCGTACGAAAATATTACCCACGTCGCCAATTATTACCCATTCAGCAGTAAAGCAAAAAAGCCAACCACCGCTAAGTGATTGGCTTTTTTGACTTAAATGGCGCGCCCGGAAGGATTCGAACCTCCGACCGCCTGGTTCGTAGCCAGGTACTCTATCCAGCTGAGCTACGGGCGCGTATTCTCTTATTCCCGGCGCACGACAGGCGCCGTGTATAACCGGGCGCGGCAAGATAACACCAAAGTCCTGCTACGACCAGTCATCTGCGAACTGAGCATCCCTGCTGTCCCTTAGGAAAGCCACTAATGTCCGTCCCCCGTGGCTCCCGATTCGATCCGGCACGCAACGCGCCGGTGCTGGCAACTGTGCCCTGTTCGCAAGGCTTAAATCTGGCGGAGAGAGAGGGATTCGAACCCTCGAAGGGCTTTTAACCCTTACTCCCTTAGCAGGGGAGCGCTTTCGACCACTCAGCCATCTCTCCGCTTGGCAGTACAACCCCCTGCCAGGGAGCCGACATGTTACTTGTGCAAGTTAATTCGGTAAAGATGCAAGGCCCGGAATCGAGCCTGGAATGCAATTGGCGAGAAACCCGGCAGGTTCTCAGATTTCTCGCCATCACCGGGGCTTCCTGCCCCGGCGTCAGGTGCTACTCTTCGCCGGAACTGGTTTTCCCGGTCTCGTTATCACCTTCTTTCTTGATGCGCTCGTAAATCTCCTCACGATGCACTGATACGTTTTTCGGCGCATTCACACCGATGCGTACCTGGTTTCCTTTAACGCCGAGGACGGTCACAGCAACGTCGTCACCGATCATCACTGTCTCACCCACGCGCCTGGTTAAAATCAGCATCCAAGCCTCCTAACGCTACTCTCAATCACTGTTTGTCCTTGTAATTCGACCCGATAGCTACCTGTCCGGCTGGCTGCTAATTCCCGATCCATCTGTCTGGTCTTATTAGTTATAGCGAATAATCCGATCCCTCGACGTGTCCTACATCCATATAACCGGAGCATTATATTCGCAATTATGGGAAAGGCAATTCCTCGGACGAAGAATTACAAAATTTATACTATGTCAAAGTAGCTGAACTGAGGCTGAACGCGTCGTGCAGACTGCGCACACCGAGTTCTAGATAGCGTTCTTCGACCAACACCGAAATCTTGATTTCGCTGGTGGCAACCATCCTGACATTGATACTTTCCGTGGCCAGACACTCGAACATGCGCGCCGCAATACCGGCATGGGAGCGCATTCCCACACCAACCACGGAGATTTTTGCGACTTCGCGGCTGCCGACAATACTGGCGTCGGGCTCGACCTCTGCAATCGCTGCCCGGACCAGCTCTAGCGTCTCGTCATAGTCATCCCGATGCACGGTAAAGCTGAAATCGACCCGGCCATCCCGCGGTGCATTCAGCACGATCATGTCGACCTCTATGCGCGCATCGGCAACGGGTCGCAGGATGGTGTGGGCGATGCCGGGGCGGTCGCTGACACCGACTATCGTGATCTCTGCCTCGTCCCGATTGAATGCAATTCCCGAAACAACCGGGCCTTCCAGTTCCTGTGACTCATATGAAATCAATGTGCCTGGTCCTTCGCTATTCGCTGCCATGACGCGCACCGGAACATTGTACTTCCCGGCGAACTCGACCGCCCGCCGTTGCAATACCCGTGAACCGAGGCTGGATAATTCCAGTATTTCTTCGAACGTAACCCGCTCCAGTCGTCGCGCCCGCGGCTCGACGCGCGGGTCGGTGGTGTAAATGCCATCGACATCCGACAGGATCTGGCATTCATCAGCATCGAGCGCCGCGGCCAGCGCCACTGCGGTCGTGTCCGAGCCGCCCCGACCCAGCGAGGTCAGGTTATTGTGGTCATCGACACCCTGGAATCCGGCCACCACTGGTACCAGCCCGGCATCCAGATCAGCACGCAGTCGTTGCGGTTCGATACGTTGAATCTGCGCCTTGCCATGGCGTGCGTCGGTGTGGATTGGCACCTGCACGCCGAGATAGGACCGTGCCGGCACGTCGATTTCCGCCAGTGCCATACACAGCAACGCAATCGAAACCTGCTCGCCGGAGGTCAGTAATACATCCAGCTCGCGCGGCGAGGGTTTCGCCGCCACCCGATGCGCCAGCTCAACCAGCCGGTCAGTGGTGTCTCCCATCGCCGACAGCACCACCAGTACGCGATGCCCCTCCGCGCGAGTCTGCGCAACCCGCTGCGCAGCTGCCTGTACGAGTTCGACCGAACCCACCGAGGTGCCACCGAATTTCTGGACTATCAGGGACAGGACACTGCTCCGCTAGCAAAGTACTGTGATTGTGCGCGCTAAATGTGGCAGGAAAGTGGCCGCGACGCCAATCAGCCGAGGCGTTCGCGCACCAGATCGGCGACTTCGTTCAGCGCCGCATCGAGTTGTGACGGATCGCTACCGCCGGCCTGTGCCATGTCGGGTCGACCGCCACCACGGCCACCGACGCGTGCGGCAAGCTTGCCGATCAATTCGCCGGCCTTGACTCTGTCGGTCACGGTGGGAGAGACACCGGCGACCAGCCGCACCTTGTCACCGTCTGCGGCACCGAGTACGACAACCGAGTCACCGAGCTTTGAGCGAAACCGATCCATTGCATCGCGCAGCATTTTCGGATCACCACCATCAACCCTGAGCGCCAGCACCTTAATGTCGCCAACCTCGACTGCGTTACTGGTTGGGTCCTGTGCACCGCCACCAGCACCGACCAGTTGGGTCTTGAGTTTCTGGATTTCCTTCTCGGCTGTCTTGCTGCGCTCGAGCAGCTGCGCCAATCGCTCATCGACATCGTCACGCTTCGCCTTGAGTAACTCGGTGACGCGGCCCAGTTTATTATCCGCATCACGGACATAGTCGATTGCGCCGGCTCCGGTCAGCGCCTCAATACGGCGAATGCCCGATGCTGTACCGCCTTCACTGACGATTTTGAACAGTCCAATGTCACCGGTGCGTCGCACGTGGGTGCCCCCACACAACTCCATCGAGAAGTCGCCCAGGCGCAACACCCGCACCCGGTCGTCGTATTTTTCGCCAAACAGCGCCAGCGCACCCTGGCTGACAGCATCCTCGTACTCCAGCAGGCTGACCTGGCCTTCGTGATTGGCACGAATTTCGGCGTTGACCCGGCCTTCGATCTGTTCGAGTTGGTCCGCCGTCAGTGGCGCGCCGTGGGCGAAATCGAAACGCAATCTATCCGGCGCTACCAGCGACCCTTTCTGCACCACATGGGTACCGAGTACTTCACGCAACGCTGCATGCAACAGGTGTGTCGCCGTGTGGTTGAGCACGATTGCCTGGCGACGTTCGCAGTCGATACTGGCGTCCACTTGCTCACCTACGCGCAGCGATCCGTTTTTCACCTCACCGACATGACCATGCGCGTCGCCAAATTTCTGCGTATCGGCCACCGTGAACAGGCTGTCGCCGTCGCCGAGTGTGCCGGTGTCGCCAACCTGGCCACCACTTTCGGCGTAGAAAGGCGTGCGATCGAGAATGATTATGCCCTGCTCGCCGCTGGCCAGTGAGTCTACAGCCTCGCCGTCACGATAGATCTCGACGATAGTGGCCCGCCCCTCGACATCGTCGTAGCCGGTAAATTCCGACTTTTGCGTGCTGCGCAGGCCCGTGGCATAGGTACGCTCGAATCTCGACCCTTGGCGCGACTGGTCGCGTTGGGTATTCATGGCCGCCTCGAAACCCGGCTGATCAATGGTAAGCCCGCGTTCGCGGGCGATATCAGCGGTCAGATCAACAGGGAACCCGTAGGTGTCGTACAACTTGAAGACGGTGTCCCCGGGGATAGTCTTGCCGCTGAGCTTGTCGATGACACCATCGAGCAGCCCCATGCCACGATCGAGAGTCTCGGCAAACTGTTGTTCTTCCTTGAGTAGAGTGCGACTGACATGTTCGCGATGTTGGCGCAATTCGGGATAGGCATCGCCCATCGCCGTATCGAGCGCGGCAACGAGCTTGTGAAAGAACGGCTCGTCACAACCCAGCTTGTAACCATGACGGATTGCGCGTCGCACGATGCGCTTGAGTACGTAGCCACGCCCCTCGTTGGACGGCAGCACGCCATCAGTGATCAGGAAGGCGCTGGCACGAATGTGATCGGCAATCACTTTGAGCGAGTTATCGCTGGCGTCGTTGGCCCCGGTTGCAGCCTGTGCCGCCCCGATCAGGCCGCGAAACAAGTCGATATCGTAATTACTGTGTACACCCTGCAAAACCGCGGCTGCCCGCTCCAGCCCCATGCCAGTATCGACCGAGGGATGTGGCAGTGGCGTCAGCTCGCCTTTGTCATCACGCTCGTATTGCATGAAAACGAGGTTCCAGATCTCGACATAGCGATCGCCGTCCTCATCGGCGCTTCCCGGTGGGCCACCGGCGATCGCCTCACCGTGGTCATAGAAGATTTCGCTACAGGGTCCACATGGTCCGGTGTCACCCATGGCCCAGAAATTGTCTTTTTCGCCTAGTCGCGAAAAACGACTTTCCGGAACACCGATTTCTTTCAACCAGATATCGGCTGCTTCATCGTCATCGTGGTAGACCGTCACCCACAGGCGTTCAGCGGGCAGACCCAACGTGCCGGTGATGTATTCCCAGGCATAGGCTATCGCCTCGCGCTTGAAATAATCGCCAAAACTGAAATTGCCCAGCATCTCAAAGAAGGTGTGGTGACGTGCCGTATATCCCACGTTTTCGAGATCATTATGCTTGCCACCGGCCCGCACACAGCGCTGGGAGCTGGCTGCACGGGTGTAACTACGCTTGTCGCGGCCGAGGAATACATCCTTGAACTGCACCATGCCGGCATTGGTAAACAGCAGGGTCGGGTCGTTGGCGGGCACGAGGGGACTCGATGACACCACCTGGTGCCCCCGCTTTTCAAAGAAATCCAGGAAACTTTGTCGGACTTCACTACTCTTCATCGTGCTCTCGCGCTGCTCACAGTCTTGGCTGCCCGTCCGGCGACGGCCGCATAGTATACGGTCTGGCGGCAGTTTTACGCAGTCGGCTCGCTGGCGAACGCAGCCCGGATCTCATCACCGGCAAAACCGCGGTATTCGAGAAATCGAATCTGGCGGGCACGCTCGCGCCAGTCCACCGGGCCGGGGTCACCGAACTTGCGTCGGCGAACCTCATTGGCCAGCTGGTACCAGTCGACATCGGTTGCATCGAGTGCGCCGGAAATTGCTTCGTCATCGATACCGCGACGCCGTAACTCGGCACGTATGCGCAACCGACCCTGGCCACGACGTACCCGGGACGAGATAAAGCTGTCGGTGAAGCGCGCTTCGTTGAGGTAATCGTGCTCGATCAGCCCGTCAACGACATCGGCGACTATAGCCTGGTCGTAGTCGCGCTTACCCAGCTTGGTTACCAGTTCACGCCGGCTGTGTTCGCGACGAGCCAGCAGGTCGAGCGCGGTACGCCAGGCGCGCTCGCGCTCATCGCCTGCTGTCACCGGTCACCCTGCCTGTTTTACCCCGGCGTCTTCATCGTCGCCGTCATCCACGACCTCGGCCACCTTGCCGGGCAATAGCTTGTCGCGTAGCTGGCGCTCGATACGCTCGGCCAATTCGGGATTCTCGATCAGGTAGGTGCGGGCATTGTCCTTGCCCTGCCCGATACGCTCGCTGTCGACGCTGTACCAGGCGCCGGACTTTTGCACCATCCCGTGTTCGACACCCATATCGATGAGCTCACCCTCGCGCGAGATACCGGCGCCGTACAGGATTTCAAATTCGGCCTTGCGAAACGGCGGTGCGACCTTGTTCTTGACCACTTTTACGCGGGTCTGGTTACCCAGCACCTCGTCGCCCTTCTTGATCGCGCCGATGCGACGAATATCGAGTCGCACAGAGGAGTAGAACTTCAGCGCATTGCCACCGGTGGTCGTTTCGGGGCTGCCAAACATGACCCCAATCTTCATGCGGATCTGGTTGATGAAAATGACCAACGTGTTGGAGCGCTTGATATTGGCGGTCAGTTTGCGCAACGCCTGCGACATCAGACGCGCCTGCAGACCGACGTGGGTATCGCCCATCTCACCTTCGATTTCGGCCTTCGGCGTCAACGCTGCAACCGAGTCGACAACAACCACGTCGACGGCACCGGAGCGAACCAGCATGTCGGTAATCTCCAGTGCCTGCTCACCTGTGTCAGGCTGTGATACCAGCAAGTCGTCCACGCTGACACCCAGCTTCTCAGCGTAAACGGGATCAAGTGCATGCTCGGCGTCGACGAATGCGGCCGTGCCGCCTACCTTCTGCATCTCAGCTATGACCTGCAGGGTCAGCGTGGTCTTACCGGACGACTCCGGACCGTAGATCTCGACGACACGACCGCGTGGCAATCCACCGACACCGAGCGCGATGTCGAGCGCCAGTGAACCAGTCGAAACGACCTCGACATCGGGTACCGCACCCTCGTCGCCCAGGCGCATGACCGAGCCCTTGCCGAATTGTTTTTCGATCTGGCTGAGCGCAGCCGCCAGTGCTTTTTTCCTGTTGTCGTCCATCAATCCACCCGTGTTGTAGGAAGTACCAAACTGATCGCTCCATTATCACACGTAACGCCATCCGCGGCAGCCACCAGATACTGTGCAAACCGTTACGATTTGCGCCAAGCTCAGACGTTATTTCGCTTTATTCGCGGAGCCCTTGAATTACGACGAATTCACCGGATCCGGAAAGCGCGACATCACGCTGTAGCGCACCCCATGCGGCGTCGAATCGGAACGCATCAGCGCAAACGAGCTTACCGCCCACCGCACGTCGATCGAATCGGCGGGAACAGGGCCGTTATATTTCCGGGCAACGGTGACGTGTGGCCGAAAGTGAGCATGGTCGTTGTCATAGCCCAGGCTATTGAGTTGTCGCCACAGGTCGTGATGCAGTTTTGTCAGTCGGTCCGGCACTGTTGACGGTCCCAGCCACAAAACACGCGCCCGACGAAACAGGCCGAAACGATCGAGCCTGAGATTAAAGGGGTCGATCCGCGTGCCGCGGCCGGCCTCCGACAATTCGCTCCAGCGATCGCTTTCTACCTGGCCCAGAAAGGCCAGCGTCAGGTGTAAATTCGCAGCCGCCACGGGCTTGCCATGTCCGCGGGCGCCAGCGAGTTGGGCGCGCACCTGCGCATCCGGCCACAATGCGAAAAAGAGTCTGGCTGTCGACTTGGCGACACGATTTGTCACAAATACCCGCCTGCCAAATTTGAGGGCACTGGTCGCAGCAGATGCCCGTTTGTGGCCTCCACGGTTAACCGTGGATATAACCAAAGCTTGAAACGACAACAAATTGGTTAATTGACCTAAATTCTTTTCAAGCAATTGAATTATAATAGCTAAATCAATATTTCTCAGACTGCTTCGATGCAGCGAGAATTAACCAGAGGTTGCTTTTTCGCTGTTTTCTGGGCTCAATACGCAACTGTTTACGTTATAACAATTCGGTAATATCTTAACGATTGTGTCGAGTCAATTATTTGTGAAAAACGAGCCCGATAATGGTCGCCTCGATGTGCTGGCTGCCGCAAAAGCGATGCTGCGACCGATCGCCCGGATGCTCATCCGCAGCGGCATAGTCCATCGTGACCTGGTCGCTCTCACCCGTGAAGTGTACGTCGATGTGGCGCGCTCGGAATTCGGTCTGCGTGGCCGCCAGACCAGTATTTCACGCACTGCCTTGCTGACCGGCCTGGCGCGCAAGGAAGTCCGACGTATCGCCAACCGTCTTGAAGGCGACTACACCGGGTTTGAGCCCAGCAACCAGGACCGTATCACGCGGGTGTTGTCGGGTTGGCACCACGACGCGGACTACACCGACGCAGCGGGTCAGCCTTTGGCGATCCCCGTCGCCGGTCCAGCACCCAGCTTCGCTGACCTCAAGCGGCGTTACGGTGGCGACGTTCCTGCCAGCGCAATGTTGCGCGAACTGGTCAACGCCGGCACCGTCAGTCGCGACGATCAAGACCTGTTACGACCAATAGAACGCTACTTCATGCCGCACCCGACCGACCGCGAGCATGTCCTGAGAGCCGGTAGCGTGGTCGCCGATGTCGGCGCCACCGTTACACGCAATCTCTACCGCGGCGAACGTGACCCCAGCTGGTTCGAGCGTCGCGCCGCCAACACCAATATGTCGCCGGCACAGGTCGAGGCCTTTCGTACTTTCGTAGCGCAGGAAGGACAGCAATTTCTCGAACGTGTCGACGATTGGCTGTCACGCCACGAATCGACCAGCGACAATGATCAGCCGGTGCGGCTTGGACTCGGCATGTACATCATCAAGGACGATCCAGACAAAGATCACTGAGCCAGTTCGAGTACACCCTCGAGCGCAGCAACGACGGTCTGGCGACGCACTGCGTCCCGGTCACCATCGAATACGAGGCGGCGGCTATGGGTGGGCTGTGCGGCTGCCGCCCAGCCGATCCAGACCGTACCAACCGGCTTGTCTTCGCTGCCGCCAGCGGGCCCCGCAATACCGCTGACTGCGACGGCATAACTGGCACCGTCCTGTTGCAAGGCGGACTCTGCCATTACGCTGACCACAGCCTCACTGACTGCGCCGTGCTGCTGCAGCGTCGCATCGGTCAGACCCAGCAGGCGTTGTTTGGCTCTGTTGCTGTAGGTCACTACCGCACTACTGAACCACTGTGAACTGCCGTCGATGTCGGTAATGATCTTGGCAATGAAACCACCCGTGCACGATTCCGCCGTCGTCAGCGTCGCATCTTGCGCCACCAGCACCGCGCCTAACTGTCGCGCCAACCGGCCCAGCGTCTTATCGTCGTAAGCGCTCATGCAGGCAGCCTATCATCGCCACACCCGGCCAGTCTGCGATAGACGGCGAGGTTGCCTGCCACCATCTGGTCGACGCTAAATTGCTCCTGGACATGTGCGGCCGCGGCCTGTCCCAGACGCTGCGCCAGCGCCGGGTCATCGACCAGGCGCGCGATAGCGGAGGCAATAGCCGCGGTATCGCCGACCGGGAACAACAACCCGGAACGTTCGTCTTCGACAATTTCGGGTAAGCCGCCAGCGTTGGCTGCGATGATTGGCACGCCCGCGACGGCGGCCTGCAGGACACTGATGCCGAGTCCTTCGTTGGGGGCAGGATGCACTAACAGGTCGAGATTCGGCAGGATATTCTCCAGGTCGTCACGAAAACCCGCGAACACCACGGCATCGGCCAGCCCAAGGTCTGCAACCTGGCTCTCGAGCGCCGGCCGCAATGCACCGCGGCCCAGCACGAGTATCCGCAACTGTGGGTAATCGTCGCGCAACTGGGCGACCGCTTCGAACAGGTGGCGATGACACTTGGCCTCGATCAGCTGCGCTACGATCCCGATGACGACCTCGCCGTGTTGTATTCCGAACTCGGCGGCCAGCCAGTCGCGATCGCGTTCGCCGAACTGCATCGGTGGCACAGCGCTGCGCACACAAAAGCGCTTTTCGTCGGCTACACCGATTTCCCGTAACTGCTCAGCGATGCGCGCGGAAATACCAATAACCGCGTCGACCATGTTGTAGCGCAGCCGCGCTATTGCGGCACGCTCGGGAAAGGCCACCCGGCGCGACAGCACCACCGGCGCGGTGGTGCCGACTAAGCCAAGCACCCCCACCCAGTCGGCTCCGCGACGGCTGTGCAGGTGAACGATATCCGGCCGCCGGGCCCTGACCAGCCTGCGCAGACGCCAAGCCAGGCTCAGATCAAGATCACCGCGCATTGGCCACTCGATAACCTCGATCGAGGAACTGGCGGCGCGGCCAACAGCACTGCCCGTCGGACAGACCAGGATATTGTCATGACCCCGCTGAGCGAGGCCGTCGCTCAGCAACAGTACCTGGCGCGGGCCCCCATAGAGATGACGTCCCGTTTCGACGTGGATGACCCTCACGAGTTGCCCGCGACCCGCACCCTGATTAGCATGCCCTGTTTCACCCGCACAGTGTAATGAGCCCGAGCGCAGCCGAACAGCACACACCCATGATGCGTCAGTACCTCGCCATAAAGGCGGAGTACCCGGACACATTGTTGTTTTATCGCATGGGTGATTTCTACGAACTGTTTTACGACGATGCGCGACGCGCATCGAAGCTGATCGATATAGCACTCACGCAGCGTGGCAAATCCGGTGGGCAGCCGATCCCGATGGCGGGTGTTCCGGTGCATTCAGTTGACAACTACCTGGCGCGAATCGTCCGCCTGGGTGAATCAGTCGCGATTTGCGAACAGATCGGCGACCCCGCGACGTCCAAGGGTCCGGTCGAGCGTCAGGTGGTGCGGGTCGTAACGCCCGGCACCATCACCGAGGACGCACTGCTCGAGGAACGCCAGGACAACCTTCTGCTGGCCATTGCCGGCTCTGATACAGAAAGGGGTATTGCCTGGGCGGACGTTTCCAGTGGCTTGTTCCGCGCTATGGAGATTAGCGATCGCGGCACGCTGGAGGCCGAACTCGAACGGCTGCGACCGGCGGAGTGCCTGGTCAGCGAAGATGACGATATCGACCAGCTGCCAGCACTGCGGCGCCGGCCACCGTGGCAGTTTGACCCTGAAACTGCCACCCGCCTGCTGTCCGAGCAGTACGGCACCCGTGACCTGCGTGGTTTTGGTATCGACGGCGCAACCGCCGCCGTCCGTGCTGCCGGCGCCCTGTTGCAGTACATGCAGGAAACGCAATGCGGCGCGGTTCCACACCTGCAACCGTTGCAGATCGAGCACCGTGACGAGGCACTGGTCATTGATGCCGTGTCGCGACGCAACCTCGAAATCCAGAGCACACTCAGTGGTGACAAGGCGCACACTCTCCTCGCGGTCCTCGATCAAACTGTGACCGCCATGGGCGGGCGCGAGTTGCGTCGATGGCTCAATCGGCCTTTGCGCGATCACCGACGGCTGGAGCAGCGCTATGCCGCCATCGCTGAACTCAATGCCTCCGGAGTCACCGATGAGTTACGCAGCGGCTTGCGGGGAATCGGTGATATCGAGCGTATCCTCGCCCGTGTCGCTCTGCGCAGCGCCCGACCGCGCGACCTGGCCCAGCTGCGTGACAGCCTGGCCCAGCTGCCCGGGCTGGCAACCGCTTGCCAGCAACTGCAGGCGGAGCTGGCCACGGGTCTGCGCTCGGGGTTGCTGGGACATGACGATCTCGCTGCACGGCTGGTGCTGGCCGTAATCGAAGCCCCACCGGTGACGATCCGTGACGGGGGTGTGATCGCCGACGGCTTCGACGCGGAACTGGACGAGTTGCGACGCATCAGTACCGATGCCGGTCAGTACCTTGCCGATCTTGAAAAGCGCGAACGCGAACGTACCGGGCTATCCAATCTCAAGCTCGGTTACAACCGTGTCCATGGTTATTACATCGAAATCAGTCGGGCACAGGCTCGTGAGGCGCCAACCGAGTACGTCCGCCGGCAAACGCTTAAAAATGCCGAACGCTTTATTACCCCGGAGCTCAAGACCTTCGAGGACAAGGTGCTGGGCGCAAAAGAACGTGCGCTGGCCTGTGAAAAGCGTCTTTATGAAAAATTGCTTGACGAGGTTGCGACTCATCTGGCGGCGTTGCAGGCCACTGCAACTGCGATCGCGCAACTCGATGTACTGGCCAACCTTGCGCAACGCGCGATTGAACTCGACTATTGCCGGCCGCAATTGCTTAGCGAGCGTGGCTTGCATATCGAGGCTGGCCGTCACCCGGTGGTCGAACGCAGTCATGACCAGGCTTTTGTTCCGAACGATCTGGAGCTCGATGAAGCCCGTCGCATGTTGATCATCACCGGTCCCAACATGGGTGGCAAGTCGACCTACATGCGGCAGAACGCATTGATTGTGTTGCTGGCCCATATCGGCAGTTTCGTACCGGCAACGGCCGCCCGTATCGGTCCGGTCGACCGTATCTATACCCGTATTGGTGCCGGTGATGATCTCGCAGGCGGGCGTTCGACATTTATGGTCGAGATGACTGAAACGGCCAATATCCTGAATAATGCAACACCCGACAGCCTGGTACTGATGGACGAGATCGGGCGGGGTACGAGCACCTTTGACGGGCTGTCGCTGGCCTGGGCCTGCGCTCGCTTCATCGCCCGCGATATCGGTGCAATGACCTTGTTCGCCACGCACTATTTCGAGCTGACCAGCCTCGCGGCCGAGATCGAGGGTGTGGCCAATGTTCATTTCGATGCCACGGGCAGCGGCGAGCGACTGGTTTTCCTGCATGCCGTTCGCGAGGGGCCGGCTAACCAGAGTTACGGGTTACAGGTGGCGCGCCTCGCCGGAATTCCAGGCAAACTGATCGACCGCGCCCGCGAGTACCTCGATCAGCTCGAACGCGATACCCGTGCGTTGAAGGGCCCGCAAAATGAACTCCCTCTCTTCCAGGCATCGGCGCCGCCAGTTAGCCCATCGTTGGTCGCGACCCGGCTGGCGCAACTCGATCCTAACGACATAAGCCCGAAACAGGCGCTGGAATTGTTATTCGAACTGAAAAAGCTCAGTGAAGATGACGACCCCCGCTAGTGGTCACACCAACGCCGGCAAAACGCTTTTACATAAGACCGGGATTGTCATTTCTGCGAGGCAGGTCACAATTTTCCGGCGGTTTTTACAACATAAGACCCTTGCCGTAATGGTTTTTCCCGATAGGCAAACGCCTCTTTTATCGGCACACTTTGTAACGTGACCTGTCACTTCAGATGATCGGCACACGGGGGATTCCGGTTGGACAGTAATTTGTTCGAACGGAGCCTTAAATGACCAGGATCGACTCGTTTCTCTTCCCTTTCCTGTGTGTGGTTGTCGGATGTGCGATTTTCGCCTTCGACCTCACACAGAGACTGGGTGTTGCCGGTGGTGTGCCTTATGTGTTGCTGGTATTGCTCGGGCTGTTTACCGACCGGCATCGCATTGTGTTTGCACTTGCCGGAAGTGCGACGGTCCTGACACTGCTCGGTATCTGGTTGTCCGCACCAGGCGCGCCGGTACAGGTTATAGTCATGAACCGCCTGTTGTCGCTGCTGGCAATCTGGGCTGTAGCCTCGGCGGTCTCACTGGTCGTCGCCCACCGCAAGCGGCTTGAATCTCTGCTCGAACGAGACCCTCTGACTGGTCTGTACAACCGCAGCTACCTGCTGGATCACCTGCAATTGCAGATCTCACGCTGGCGGCGCGACAAAATCCCCCTGTCACTGATTATGCTGGATGTTGATCATTTCAAGGCAGTCAACGACCGCTATGGCCACCCTGCCGGTGACCGTGTGCTGACAGCAATCGCTGACATCTGCTGCAGTATCGTCCGCAGCAGCGACGTAGTGTGCCGATTCGGCGGCGAGGAGTTTGCCATCATCCTGCCGCAGGCGACCCAGGAGAATGCCCACGAAATCGCCGAGCGCATTCGGGTCGGCATAGAGAACAGTCGTTTTTCCCTCGGTCATGACTCAGTCCAGGTCACTGTGAGCCAGGGTATTGCTGAAATGAACCGGCGCCTGGCGGACAGCACAGCGTTTTTATCGGCTGCCGATACCGCCTTGTACGACTCCAAGCGCGGCGGCCGCAACGCGGTCCATATTGCCGCCGAACCGGCATTCTGGCTGGCCGACAACGATGAAGGACCCGCTCATTGCGACGAACTGGCGCTGCGGGTCACACACTAGCGGGGCAAAAAAAATGCCCTGCGAGTCGCAGGGCATTCAGGAAGTCTCAAATAAAGGGGGATCAATAAGGGAGACGGTTGTTAGTGTGCCCGCCAGTCCGGTTTTCGCCTATCCGGGTAAACCACCAGAGACACCCCGTAATTCCCCCTACGACCACAATCACTTGCGCGGCTTGCGTACCTCGATACTGAGCTCACGCAGGTGCTTTTTCGTCGTCTCGGCCGGCGCGTCGGTCAGCGGACAGTGCGCCGTCTGGGTCTTGGGGAACGCGATGACATCACGAATACTGCTGGCACCCGCCAACAGCATCACCATGCGGTCCAGCCCAAAGGCAATACCGCCCAGCGGCGGACAGCCGTAACGCAGTGCATCGAGCAGGAAGCCAAACCGCGACTCGGCCTCCTCGCGCTCGATATCGAGCAGATCAAAAACGGCCAGCTGGGTATCGCGGTCGCTGATACGGATCGAGCCACCGCCGATTTCCGAGCCGTTCACCACCAGGTCATAGGCGCGCGAAAGCGCCTCGCCGGGCGCCTCTCGTAGCCGCTCCAGGTCCAGGTCAACCGGTGCGGTAAAGGGGTGATGCAGCGGATCCCAGCGTTGCTCGTCGTCGTTGTGCTCGAACATCGGGAAGTCGACCACCCAGAGTGGGGCCCAGCCGGAACGTGTCAGCTCCAGGTCCCGTCCCAGCTGTTCACGCAGCACACTCATCGAGTCATTGACGATCTTGCGTTTGCCGGCACCAAAGAAGATCAGGTCGCCATCGCTGACGCCGGTGCGCGTAACCAGCTCGCTCAATACTTCGTCGGGCAGGAACTTGACGATGGGCGATTGCAGTCCATCGCGTCCGCTACTGGCGTCATTGACCTTGATGTAACCGAGACCACGGGCGCCGTGTCGCCCGACGAGCGCGGTGTATTCATCGATTTCCTTGCGGGTCAGCTTGCTACCACCAGGGACTGGCAGTGCTGCAACACGACCCGCCGGATCACTGGCAGGGCCGGCAAATACTTTGAACTCGACATCGCTGACCAGATCGCTGACTTCGTAAAGACGCAACGGGTTGCGTAAATCGGGTCGGTCGGTCCCGTAGGCCGCAACGGCGTCAGCATAGGTCAGCCGTGGAAACGGGTCCGGCAGGTCGATTTCGGCCACGTCACTGAACACGCTGCGTATCATTTGCTCCATCAGCGCCATCAGCTGCTCTTCATCGATGAAGGACATCTCGATATCGAGCTGAGTAAACTCGGGCTGGCGATCAGCACGCAAATCCTCATCGCGGAAACAGCGCACGACCTGGTAGTAGCGATCCAGGCCCGACATCATGAGTAGCTGCTTGAACAGCTGCGGCGACTGCGGCAACGAAAAGAACTTACCGGCGTGCGTGCGACTGGGTACAAGGTAGTCACGCGCACCTTCCGGTGTCGCCTTGGTCAGCATCGGTGTTTCCACATCGATAAAACCATGCTGGTCGAGGAACCCGCGCAATGCCCGGGTTACGGCGTGGCGTAATAACAGGTTATCCAGCATTTGCGGGCGGCGCAGGTCGAGATAACGATGACGCAGGCGCAATTCCTCACCCGCCGGCTCATCGTGGTGAAACGGGGGTGTTTCAGCCTCGCTGAGTACCGTCGCATCGATTGCCAGCAACTCTATCTCGCCGGTGGTCATGTTGGGGTTGATCATGCCTTCGGGGCGACGGCGTACGCGACCTCGTACCCGCAGGATGTATTCGCTGCGACAGCGATCGGCGAGCTGGAAAATCTCGTCGCGATCAGGATCGAAGACGACCTGTACCAGGCCTTCCCGGTCACGCAGATCGATAAAGATGACACCGCCGTGATCGCGGCGGTTGTGGACCCAGCCGGCTACTTCGACTTCGCTGTCGATATGCTCGGCTGTTACCTCACCGCAGTAGTGAGTACGCATGATGATGACTGTTCGGGTGTGAGGCGCTTGTTGCGCGAAAGCGGCCGATGGTAAGCAGTGTCAGTGCAAGTCGCAACCTCGGATCAGTCGCTGGTACCGCTGTTTTTAGCTGCCGGCTTGCTGTCACCGGCGCCGGCGGCTTTACTGGTGGTGTCTTTGCTGCCCTTATCCGCCGATTTGCTCTTGTCGGGCTTGGGCTTGTCGTCGCCAGCGAGGTTGCGCTTGTTGCCTGTCTTGAAATCAGTCTCGTACCAGCCGCCGCCCTTGAGCCTGAAACTCGGTGCCGAGACACGTTTGACCAGCGCCGACTCACTGCACTGGGGACAATCGGTCAGCCTCGGATCGCTGACTTTTTGCAAGGCCTCGAGCTGGTGGCCGCACGATTCGCACTGATATTCATAAATAGGCATTGCTAGTCACTCATTCATTGCCGGACCTGCCCCGGACTGGGGCCGGATTCTGCCTATTTCAAGACCCGGTTGGAAGTCGAAGTCTGTCGCCGTGCACCTGCCCGTGGTATGCAGGCCGCTCAAACCATTACAAAAACAGGCATTTATGTCTACAAGACCACAGCGTGAGGGTTTTCACCGATATGCTGCAATTGCATATAGTGGCAAACTGCAAACTGATCGAACATCAGGAGTAACCGATGCCCTGGACCCTGCTGCCCGAAACCACGGACACCGATGCCGAGCTACGCCGGCTGCGCCGCTCACTCGCGCGCCGCGATCGTCGAATCGCCTTTCTCAAGAAGAAGTTACGCTCATCACGCGCTACCGCACAGGCCGAACTCGCGGAGCGCGCCGATATTATCGATGGCCTCGAACGGGCACTGCTGATGCACAAGCCGGTGGTCGACGAATCAGCGGAGCGGCGGATTGCAGAGCTTGAGCGACGTCTCGCCGAGATGACCACGCTGGTCGAGATCCTCGACGACAGCGATCCTTACGAGCACATCAGCACCGCCGGCTGACTTCTCCCAACCAGGCTGGTCCACGCACCCGGTAAACTGGGGCGATGACCAGACCAACGCCAGCGACCCCGCTAGATTTACCCTGTGGCGCGCGCCTGCCCAATCGCCTGATGAAAGCGGCCATGACCGAGGGCCTGGCTGACGCTCATGGACGGTCGACTGCCAGGCTGGAGACCCTGTACCGGCGCTGGTCACAGGGCGGTGCCGGTCTGCTGGTAACCGGCAATGTGATGGTGGACAGGCGCTATCTCGAACGTCCCGGCAACCTGGTCGTCGATAACAACGACGCGCTCGAGTCACTACGCGGACTGGCGGCGGCCGGCACCAGCGGCGGCAATCACCTGTGGATGCAGATTAGTCATCCCGGTCGGCAGTGCAGTCGAATCGTCAACAATCACCCGGTGGCGCCATCGGCAGTGCAACTGCGGATACTGGGCAACTTTGCGCGACCGCGCGCGCTGCAGGCCGCTGAGATACCTCCGATCGTAGAGTCTTATGCACAGGTCGCCGAACAGGCTCGTCTGGCGGGCTTTACCGGCGTACAGATCCACGGAGCGCACGGCTACCTGGCGAGCCAGTTCCTTTCGCCGCTGACTAACCAGCGCACAGACGACTGGGGTGGCTCTTTGCAGAATCGCGCCCGCTTCCTGCTCGATATTGTTGCCGCCACGCGCCAGCGCGTCGGCGACGACTTCCCGGTCGCGGTGAAGCTGAACTCAGCCGACTTCCAGAAAGGCGGATTCGATCTCGACGACAGCGCCACCGTGGCCGGCTGGCTGGAACAGGCGGGAATCGATTTGCTGGAGATTTCCGGCGGTACCTATGAGCGTCCGCGCCTGCTGGGCCTGGGGGCAGACGAGCAACCGGAACAGCGGTCATCGACCCGTGCCCGGGAGGCCTACTTCCTTGACTACGCCCAGACCATTCGCAAAGCGACGTCTTTGCCGTTGGCAGTTACCGGCGGTATACGTGACTATGAGTTCATGCGCGAAGCGATCGGCGACAAGCTGACAGATGTCATTGGCCTGGCCAGGCCATTGTGTGTCGAGCCCGACTTGCCGCTGGCGTTTTTTTCCGGTGACCGCACCGAGGCGCGCCGTGACGAACAACACCTGCGCCTCGGTCGCGGCATCCTGCGGCCGACAAGTCCGGTCGGGGCAGTGCGTGCGCTAAATGCGCAAGGGGCGGCGGCCTGGTACTACCGCCAGATCATTCGCCTTGCTGACGGTCTCGACGCGGATCCGGAGCTGGGTTTCGCGCGCGCCCTGCGGCAACATTTTTTCGATGAGTATCGCCTCGGTCTACGTCGGCGACGGGTACTCGATGCGTAACGCGGGCTGGCTGACTGCTGTCATCCTGTTCGCTGCCGGGTGTGAGCAAACCCCGTTAACGACGACTGCGACCGGTGATGGACAGGTTCGCTTCGCTGTAATCGGCGATGCGCCCTACCAGGGCCTCGACTTTCCCCGGTTTCGTCATGCCTTGAAAGAGATCGACGCCAGCACACTGGATTTTGTTATTCATGTCGGTGACATCCTCTGGTTTCCCTGTGACGAGGACACTTATCAGCATCGTCTCGACCAGTTGCAACGGCTAAACCATGCCGTGATCTACACGCCAGGGGACAACGAGTGGGCTGACTGCCACGACCGGACTACCGGCAGCTACCAGCCACTGGAACGCTTGCAGGTGCTGCGCGCAACATTCTTCGCCAATCCCGCACAGAGTCTCGGTGCCCGGCCGATAGCGGTCGTGTCGCAGTCACAGGACGAGCTTTACACCGACTATGTCGAAAATCAGCGCTGGCGACACGACGACGTCGTGTTTTCGGCTTTCAACATGCCTGGCAGCTGGAATGCCGGATCGATTTTCGATGGCAGGACCGCCGCTGACGATGCTGCCGCCGTAGAGCGCAAGGAAGCGGCCGTCGCCTGGATCGAGCAGGCTTTTTCCCGCGCTGAGGACAGCGACGCCACAGCACTGGTGCTGGCAACCCATGCCGATATGGGCCTGACTGCACCGGCCGACGATCCGTATCGATCCAGCTACGAACCGGTGGTGCAACGGCTACAGACTTTGGCGGCGGCCACCTCACGACCAATACTGCTGATTCATGGCGACAGCCACGACCTTATCGTCGATCAACCGCTGCGCCATCCCGACAGCGGCGCAGTACTGAGCAATTTCACCCGACTACAAGTTATGGGCGCACCGGACGTCGGTTGGGTAGAAGTGTCGATCGATGCCAATGCCAGCGCTGTTTTTCGCTTTACACCGCGGCACACTCCGTGGTGGATCCTGTTCTGACGACAGCCAGTGCGAGCGCTGCTGACATCGCTAACTTCTCTGGTACTCGGACGCCCGCTTCTGCTCACGCTGTCGGTGACGGCACTGGCAATCCTGGTTGCCAGTGGCATGGCGCAACTCAGTGTCACTACTGACCTGCGCGTCTACTTCTCCGACGACAACCCGCAACTGGCCGCACTCGAAGAACTCGAACGCAAGTATCGTGGCAATGACAGCCTGTTTTTCGTTGTGCAGGCGGACCAATCGATTTACACACCGGCGTGCCTGCAACTGGTTGAGCGGTTGACCGAGTCCGGCTGGCAACTGCCGTATGCATTTCGCAGTTCCTCGCTGGCCAATCATCGCTTTACCCGCAGCATGGGCGACACGCTGGTAACCCGCGCAGTCATCGAGGCGGCAGGTGACTACCAGCCAGCCGATATCGCTGCAGTAAGAGATATCGTGGCTAATGAGCCGGGACTGGTACCGGCACTGGTCTCCGCCGACGGCCGCATCAGTGGCGTCGCTGTGCTGCTGGCCCTGCCCGACAATGACGACAAAGCTATCGATCGTACCGTCGCCGCGGCGCGTGAGCTTGTTGCGACTATTGATGCCGGTGACTGCGGTCGTATCGTGCTGGCTGGCTCGGCGACTAACAGCGTGACACTGGGTGAGGCCATCCGCGCCGATCTGCAGTCACTGGTCGTGCTCAGTTACCTCGCCATAGCGCTGACGCTGTTGCTGTTGCTGCGCAGCCTGTCAGCAACGCTGCTGATCATGTTTGTGATCTCGCTGTCGGTTGCCGCCACGATGGGTGTCTTTGGCTGGCTCGGTTTTGTCCTGTCGCCGACGGCCGGTTTTGTTCCCAGTGTGGTACTGACGATTGCGGTCGCCGATTGTGTGCACGTGGTGTCCAATTACCTGATCGAACTCGGTCGCGGGCGCACGCGCGACGCGGCAATCGCAGAATCGCTGCGCATCAACCTCGGACCGGTCACCATCACGTCGCTGACGACCGCGATCGGCATGCTCAGCCTCAACCTCAGCGATTCGCCACCCTATCGCGACCTCGGCAACATGGTAGCCGTTGGTGTTGGCGTCGCATTCATTTTGTCCCTGACATTGCTTCCTGCAGTGTTGCGTTTGTTGCCACCGCTGCGACCGCCCGCCTACACGCTGCAACTGCCGATCGATGCGTTTGCCGACTGGCTGATACGCCGACAGAAGGCCTTGCTTTACGGCGGCGGCGCATTAGTGCTGATTCTTGCGAGTTTTCTTTTTCGCAATGAACTAACCGAGCACTGGCATGACTATTTTACCGAGCACTTCGAGATTCGTAGCGCGATCGAGGTCATTGACCGAAATCTTGGCGGTATCCATCGCCTCTACTACGACCTCGAAAGCGGCGTCGCGGACGGTGTGACTGAGCCCGCGTACCTGCAGCAATTGCAGGAATTTTCACAGTGGTTTGAGAGCCAGCCCGGTGTTGGCTTTACCAGTGGTCTGCACGATACGCTCAGGTCGCTGAACCGTGCATTCAACGATGACGATCCGGCTTTTTTCGTCCTGCCAGACTCCCGTGCCGCTAGTGCGCAATTCATGTTGCTGTACGAGCTGTCACTGCCGGTTGGCGAAAGCCTCGACAATATCGTCGACCAGGACCGCTCGGCATCGCGCCTGACGGTGTCCTTGCACAAGACCGACTCCGAGAGTCTGCTTGAGCTCGATCGGCGTGCGCGTCAGTGGCTGACACAAAACGCACCCGCCGTAGCGCCCCGCCCGGGTACCGGGCTTGACCTGGTGTTCGCCAATATCACTCACCGCAATATCCGCGGACTGCTTACCGGCACAGCGGTGGCGCTGGTGGCAATTTCACTGCTGCTGACACTGGCGCTGCGCTCGATCCGACTTGGGCTGGTGAGCCTGTTACCGAATCTCGCCCCGGCGGCGGTGGCTTACGGGCTGTGGGGCATTTTCGGCGGTTACATCGATCTCGCCCTGTCGGTGGTCGTGTGCATGAGCCTCGGCATCGTTGTCGACGATACCGTGCACTTCATGTCGAAATACATGCGTGCAAGACGGGAGCTTGGGCTCGACGCAGCCGATGGCATCCGCCACGCCTTCCACACCGTCGGGCTGGCGCTGGTCATTACATCGATCGTGCTGGTGACCGGCTTTGCGGTACTGGCTTTTTCTTATTTCAATCCAACACGCGAGACAGGCTCGTTGCTGGCGCTGACCATTGCACTGGCGCTGGTGATCGACTTCCTGGTGCTGCCGCCGCTATTACTCGCGACTGCGCGCCACGAATAACACTGCACCGCGAACAGCTCACGGTGCAATCTGGTTTGCAGCTGACCGGTCAGGCCGCGCGGGCGAATTCGATGCCGATATCGTTGGCCTCGATCTGGATACGGTCTCCGGGGCCAAACCGACCCGACAGGATCTCTTTTGCCAGCGGATTCTCAACCAGGTCCTGGATCGCACGCTTGAGCGGACGGGCGCCATAAACCGGATCGAAACCGCGATCGGCCAGGCGATCGATAGCCGCCTCGCTGAGTTCGATCTGCATGTCGCGACTCTGCAATCGGCGTGCCAGCCCGCGCAACTGTATTTCGACGATCTGGCGAATTTCATCGCGATTGAGCGGATGAAAGACCACGGTGTCGTCGATACGGTTGACGAACTCCGGTCGGAAATGCTGACCGACGATTTCCATGACAGCCGCCTTCATCTTGTCGTAATTTGCCTCACCCGACAGCTCCTGGATCACATGCGAACCGAGGTTCGAGGTCATGACAATCACGACATTACGAAAATCGACAGTGCGACCCTGGCCATCGGTCAGGCGACCGTCGTCCAGCACCTGGAGCAACACGTTAAAGACATCCGCATGCGCCTTCTCGACCTCGTCGAGCAGGATCACCGAGTACGGACGCCGCCGCACCAACTCCGTCAGGTAACCACCTTCCTCGTAGCCGACGTATCCCGGTGGTGCACCGATCAGTCGCGCCACCGAATGCTTTTCCATGAATTCCGACATATCGACCCGCACCAGCGCGTCTTCGGTATCGAACAGGAACTCGGCCAGCGCCTTGGTCAGCTCGGTCTTGCCGACCCCGGTAGGGCCGAGGAACAGGAACGAGCCTATGGGGCGCTTGGGATCCGACAAACCGGCGCGCGATCGCCGAATGGCATCGGCCACTGCGGTAACGGCCTCGGTCTGGCCGATAACGCGTTGCGAAATCTCTTCTTCCATCCGCAGCAGTTTGTCGCGCTCACCCTCGAGCATTTTCGACACCGGAATCCCGGTCCACTTCGAGACGACATCGGCAATCTCGTCTTCAGTGACGCGATTGCGTAACAGCTTCATCTCGGTGGTCGGTTCGTCCTGCTGCGCTTCTTCAAGCTGCTTTTCCAGCTCCGGTATGCGGCCGTACTGCAACTCGGACATACGTGCCAGGTCACCGGCGCGGCGTGCGGTTTCCAACTCGATACGCGCGCGTTCGAGCTCCTCCTTGATGTGCGAGGCGCCCTCGACCGCCGCTTTTTCCGCTTTCCAGATTTCCTCCAGATCGGCGTACTCGCGTTCTAGATCGGCAATACTGCTTTCGATTTCAGCAAGACGTTTCAGCGAAGCATCGTCGCTGTCTTTCTTGACCGCCTCGCGCTCGATCTTGAGCTGGATGAGCTTGCGCTCGAGCTTGTCGAGAGCTTCCGGCTTGGAATCGATTTCCATGCGAATCCGCGAAGCCGCCTCATCGATCAGGTCAATGGCCTTGTCGGGCAACTGCCGGTCCGAGATGTAGCGGTGTGACAAGGTCGCTGCTGCCACCAGGGCCGGATCGGTAATGTCGACACCGTGGTGCACCTCGTAACGCTCGGCGATACCGCGCAGGATGGCAATGGTGTCTTCGACGCTGGGCTCATTGACCAGGACTTTCTGAAAACGACGTTCCAGCGCCGCATCTTTTTCCACGTACTGGCGATACTCATCAAGTGTTGTCGCACCTACACAATGCAACTCGCCGCGCGCCAGCGCTGGCTTGAGCATATTGCCGGCATCCATTGCACCTTCAGCAGCACCGGCACCAACCATCGTATGTAATTCGTCGATAAACAGGATGACCTGGCCTTCCTGTTTTGCCAGGTCATTGAGTACCGCTTTCAGCCGTTCTTCAAATTCACCACGAAACTTTGCACCGGCAATCAATGCCCCCAGATCGAGCGACAGGATGCGCTTGTTGCGAATCCCTTCCGGCACTTCGCCATTGACAATACGCTGTGCCAGCCCCTCGACAATCGCGGTCTTGCCAACACCGGGCTCGCCAATCAGCACCGGGTTGTTCTTCGTGCGTCGCTGCAGGATCTGCACTGTGCGCCGTATTTCCTCGTCACGGCCGATAATAGGGTCGATCTTGCCCTGCTCAGCGCGCTCGGTCAGGTCGATGGTGTACTTGTCCAGCGCCTGGCGCGTGTCTTCGGCATTGGGATCGGTGATGTTTTCGCCACCGCGCAATTCGTCAATTGCTTTCTCGACGGCACCGCGGACGATACCGGCTTCGCTCAATGCGTGTCCCAGCGCACCCTTGTCCTCGCAGGCAGCCAGCACGAACAACTCACTTGAGATGTACTGGTCGTCGCGTTGCTGCGCAAGCTTGTCTGTCTGGTTAAGCAGGCGGCTGAGTTCTTTGGAGATATGAACATCGCCACTGGTGCCCTCGACCTGCGGCAGCCTGTCGAGCGCCTCGCCCAGTTGTGAGCGCAACACGTTGACGTTACCTCCGACCTTGGTCAGCAACGGTCGCACACTGCCACCCTGCTGATCGAGCATCGCCGTCATCAGGTGAGCTGGTTCAATAAACTGGTGATCGCGACCCACCGCCATTGACTGGGCGTCGGCCAGGGCAATCTGGAATTTACTGGTCAGTTTGTCCATGCGCATAAGAGCTACTCCCGTCCGGGATCATCAATTGCCTTACGATCTGGGGGCAGATTTCGCAAATCCAACCCCGCCAGGCTCAATCGTCGAGCCAGATCAACGTCGCCTGGCGGCCACAGATCTGCTCACGGCGATGCGAGTAAAAGCGATGCGATTCGGTATAGGTGCAGAAACCGCCACCATAAATGTCCGTAACACCATTTTCGGAGAGTTGTACCCGTGCGATCGCAGCCAGGTCGGCACGCCAGTGACCGGCACGCGTCTCCTCGAACGCTGACAGGGCGGCCGGTGTTGCCTGCAGCAACCGATCACGGACCGGTTTGTCGATCTCATAGGCTGCTGGCCCGATACAGGGGCCGAGCCATGCCATCAGGTTGCGCCCGTGAGTACCCAGCTGCGCCAAAGCCGCCGGGATGACACCGGTTGCCAGGCCGCGCCAGCCAGCATGTATTGCGGACACGCGCGAGCCGTCGCTGTCACAGACGACCACGGGCAGGCAGTCCGCCGTCAGGACTGCGCAAACATGACCTGGCTGGTGCGCTGTCGCAGCATCAGCGGGCAAGGGCTCGCTGCCGACGGGAACGCGGTCGGCGGCGATAACACCACGATCGTGTTTTTGTTGCAGCCAGACCGGTTCGGCGGGCAGGCGCAATTCATGACGGAGCAAATCCCGGTTTTGCCGCACCCGGCGTGGATCGTCACCGACATAATCGCTCAGGTTGAGCGAATCGTAGGGTCGATGACTGGATCCGCCTGTACGCTGGGTCGAGTAGGCACGAACATTTGACGGTGCCGGCCAATCGGGTTCAATAACATGCGCTGTCAGCAAATCTTAGCCACTCCGCAACAGGATCAATAACGCATTCATGTCGCGTGGTATCGGCGACCGCAACTCATGCCGTTTCCCGCTAACAGGATGACGCAACTCCAGGCGTGTGGCATGCAAGGCCTGCCGCCGGAATCCGTGCAGCGCCACGCGTAACGCATCGCTGGCTCCCTGCGGCACAGCCAGACGACCGCCATATAACGGATCACCTAGCAACGGGTGCCCAAGGTGTGCCATGTGCACGCGGATCTGGTGAGTACGACCGGTCTCGAGACGAACATCGACCAGTGTGTGAGCCGAGAAGCGTTCTTTCACGCGGTAGTGAGTCACTGCTCTCTTGCCGCGCTCGACTACGGCCATCCGGATACGATCGACCGGATGACGACCGATTGGCTCGTCAACCGTGCCCCCGCTGATGAGACGGCCGCGACACACTGCCATGTATTCACGCGTTACCTTATGTTCGGCAATGGCTGCGGCGAGCGCTGTATGGGCACGCAGGCTGCGGGCAATCACCATCAGACCACCAGTATCCTTGTCGAGACGATGGACGATACCGGCGCGTGGCAACATCGCCAGCGACTCGTCGTAGAACAGCAATCCATTCTGCAATGTCCCGGCGTGATTGCCGGCACCCGGATGGACCACCAGACCCGGTGGCTTGTCTATAACCAGTATTTCCTCGTCCTCATAGACGATCGCTAACGGTATGTCTTCGGGTTCGACCCGGACCTCGGGTTCGGTAACGGCGTGCAGGACAACGCTCTCACCGCCACGCAGCCGGTCCCGCGGGCGCCAGATCTGGCCATCAACCTCGACCAGGCCGGCTTCGATCCAGGCACGCAGCCGGGTGCGAGAAAAATCGGGAAACATTTCGGCCAATGCCGCATCTAACCGGCTACCAGCGCGATCGGCCGGGACCTGCCCGGTATGCCGCTCAGATTCGGTCATTTTGCGCCTGACTTACCATGCGTGGCTCTTGGGGTATACTCCGCGTTCTTTTGATCCGGCAATAACCGATGCACATCCCTCGACTCCTCATCATACCCGTTGTACTGGCGGTCATCCTGACCATCCCGGCCTGTGGCGGTCGCAATGCAACGGAGGAGGATGCACCGACACGCGGCGCGGCGCAATTATACGAAGATGCCAGTCGCCAGCTCGGTATCGGCGGCTACCAGCAGGCCATTGCCTATCTCGAGCGTCTCGAGCTGTTCTACCCCTTCAGCGAATACACCCGTCGCGGGCAACTCGACCTGATCTATGCCTACTATCGCAATGGCGAAACCGAATCCGCAATTGACGCGGCCAACGAGTTTATTCGCGAAAACCCGACCCACCCCGACGTCGATTACGCCTATTATTTGCGCGGCCTGATTTACTTCGATCGCGACCGCAACCCACTGGAAAAGGCCTTTCGCGCCGACCTGACTGAGCGCCCGCCGGCCGATGCGGAGCGTTCACTGTCATATTTCGCTGAGTTGGTCCGACGTTACCCGGACAGTGATTACGCCGACGACGCTCGCCAGCGAATCGTGTACCTGCGCGAGCGTATCGCACGCTATCACCTGCACGTAGCCGACTATTACATGACGCGCAATGCCTGGCTGGCGGCCGTTAACCGCGCACGCACTGTGGTCGAGACTTTTGCCGACACCGCTGAAGTTGCCAATGCGTTGCAGATCATGGCGCGCGCCTATCGCGAGCTCGGCATGGACGACCTGGCCGCCGATGCTGAGCGAGTACTCGACGCCAATCCGCAGGCGCCACGCGCACGCCAGTCCAGGGGTGGCCTGTTCAAACGCGATCGGCGCGCACGTCCGCAACGCCCGGTCGCCGACGGCAACGACGGTTAGTATCCGGAAGTGATCGGGTAGCGCCAGTCGCGCCCGAAACCACGCCGGCTGACACGCACGCCCGGTGGAGCCTGGCGTCGCTTGTACTCGTTGCGCTTGACCATCTGCAGCACGGCGATGACCACATCGCGATCGAAACCACGCTCCGCTATCTGTTCCACCGAACAGTCTTCCTCGATGAAGGCTTCCAGTATCGGATCGAGAACGTCGTAGGGTGGCAGGCTGTCGGTGTCTTTTTGATCCGGTGCCAGTTCAGCCGACGGCGGACGTGTCAGCACCCGTTCCGGGATTACCCGCCCGAGACTGTTGCGATAATTTGCCAGCCGATAAACCAGCGTCTTGCTGCAATCCTTGATCGGTGCGAAGCCACCTGCCATGTCGCCGTAGAGCGTGGCGTAGCCGACTGCCATTTCGCTCTTGTTGCCAGTGGTCAGGACCATGCGACCGGTCTTGTTGGATATCGCCATCAGGATGATGCCACGACAACGTGACTGCACGTTTTCCTCGGTACTGTCGGGCTCGAGCCCGGCGAAAACGTCAGCCAGTTGCGCCAGCGTCGCTTCGAACATCGGCTCGATCGATATACTCTGGTGTGCGATACCAAGCATGGTTGCTTCCTCGATCGCATCCTCGATACTCATTGCCGAGGTATAACGCGATGGCATCAGCACGGCTTCAACCGCTTCCGCACCCAGCGCATCGACCGCGATCGCCAGCGTCAGTGCCGAATCGATACCACCCGATGCGCCTACGATAACCCCCGGAAAACCATTGTTGGCGACATAGTCGCGCACCGCGAGCACGATAGCTTCGTAGACACTTTGCTCGACCGGCAACAGCGGTGCAGCCGTGTGCTCTGCCGGATCGACAAGCCCGTCTTTATAGTTGACGCTAACGGGCAGAATGGCCTCGCTGAAGGGCGGCGCACGCAGACAGACTGCACCATCGCCACCGAAGACGGTCGAGCCGCCATCGAACACCAGCTCGTCCTGCCCGCCAACCTGGTTTACGTACACCACCGGCACACCGGTTTCGGCCACCCGATCACGCAGTACACGTTCGCGTCGTTGTTGTTTGCGGATCTCAAACGGTGATGCATTCAGGTTGAGTATCACCTGCGCACCGGCGGCCGCGGCCCCGGCAGCCGGTCCCGGCACCCAGATATCCTCGCAAATAGTCAGCGCAACCGCGCAACCCGACACATTGACAATGCAGGTGCTGTTCCCGGGCTGGAAATAACGCTTCTCATCGAACACCCCGTAGTTGGGCAAGACCTGCTTACGGTAGTGGGCGAGTTGTTTACCGTCACGGAACATGGCGGCGGCGTTGTAAATTAGCTCACCGTCGAACTCGGGATAACCGACGACGACATTGATGCCTTCGACTTCGTGCTGCACCCGTTGCAGCGCATCATCGACACGTTCGCGCAGACCGCGATGGAACAGCAGGTCCTCGGGTGGATAGCCGGTCAGCGACAACTCCGGAAATACGACGAGGTCGGCGCCGAGCTGGTCGCGCGCGTGTACACAGCCATCGAGGATACGACGGGTATTCGCCGCTACGGCACCAACCCGAAGGTTGAGCTGCGCCAGTGCAATCCTGATCGAATCGGGCATGGACTAACGCCCGCTGCGGTCAGGACCCGAGACGTGACTTGATCGCATTCCCCAGCTCAGCGGGCGAACGCACGGTGGTTACACCGGCTGCGTCGAGCGCCTTGAACTTCTCGGCAGCGGTCCCCTTGCCACCTGAAATAATGGCACCCGCATGACCCATGCGCTTGCCCGGTGGTGCGGTGACACCTGCGATGTAGGCGACCACCGGTTTACTGACATGTTCGCGTATGTAGTCAGCCGCCGCTTCTTCGTCACTGCCACCGATTTCACCAACCATGATGATGCCATCGGTGTCTTTGTCAGCCTCGAACAGCTCGAGACAATCGATGAAATTTAATCCGCGCACCGGGTCGCCACCGATACCGACACAAGTCGATTGGCCAAGCCCGTTACAGGTAGTCTGGTAAACGGCTTCGTAGGTCAGTGTGCCGGAACGGGAAATCACCCCGACACGACCGGGCTTGTGGATAAAACCAGGCATGATGCCGATTTTGCATTCGCCGGGAGTAATGATGCCCGGGCAGTTCGGACCGATCAGGCGCGAATCGGAATCGCGCATGACGGCCTTGACGCGCACCATATCCTGCACCGGAATGCCTTCGGTAATGCAGACCACCAGCTCGATACCGGCGTCGACCGCCTCGACAATCGCGTCGGCCGCAAACGGGGCGGGGACATAGATCATACTGACCGTGGCACCGGTCTGTTTTACCGCATCACCGACTGTATTGAAGACCGGAATGTCCAGGTGCGTCTGTCCGCCGCGGCCCGGCGTAACACCGGCGACAATGCTCGAGCCGTACTCGATACTTTGTTGCGCGTGAAAGGAGCCCTGGCGGCCGGTCAGGCCCTGGCAGATGATTTTTGTGTCTTTGTCGACCAAAATGCTCATGATTGCTTCCTTAACTCCTAGCGCGCTGCCGCAACGGCTTTCTTGGCCGCGTCAGTCAGATCGTCTGCTGCAATGATGTCGAGTCCGCTTTCGGCCAGCAGCTCGCGTCCCTTATCGACATTGGTCCCTTCAAGACGGACGACCACCGGGACCGAGACACCGACCTCCTTAACCGCCTGGACAATGCCCTCGGCTATCAGGTCGCAGCGCACGATGCCACCAAATATGTTGACCAGGATGGCGCGAACCTTGTCATTTGACAGGATCAGCTTGAACGCGGCCGCCACCCGCTCGGCCGTGGCACCACCACCGACATCGAGAAAGTTGGCCGGCTCGCCGCCATGCAACTTGATCAGGTCCATCGTTGCCATCGCCAGCCCGGCTCCGTTAACCATGCAGGCGATGTCGCCATCGAGGGAGACATAGTTGAGATCGTGCTCGCGGGCGCGATTCTCCATGTCGTCTTCCTGCGAATCGTCACGTTGCGCTTCCAGCGCGGCCTGGCGAAACAGGGCGTTGTCCTCGATATTAATCTTGGCATCGAGCGCCATGACGTCACCGCCACCGGTGACCACCAGCGGATTAATCTCGACCAGGCTCGCATCACGTTCAGTGAACATGCGATACAGACCCTGCAGAATTTTTCCAAATTCCTTGACCTGGCCGCCCTCGAGACCGAGACCGAAGGCCAGTTTGCGGATGTGGTAACCCATCAGGCCGGTGGCCGGGTGGATGTGTACGCGGAAAATCTGCTCCGGCGTACTTTCGGCCACTTCCTCAATATCCATTCCACCCGCAGGCGAGGCCATGACCAGGATCTGCTCGGCGCTGCGATCGACCAGCATGCTGAGATACAACTCGCGGTCAATATCGGTACCGGTTTCGACCAGCACGGTGTTGATCGGCAGGCCTTCGGCTGTGGTCTGCGGTGTGACCAGGTTGGTGCCCAGCAATGCATCGGCGACCTGAGCCACTTCGTCGGGGCTGCGGACGAGCTTGACGCCACCGCCTTTACCACGCCCACCGGCATGGACCTGCGCCTTGACGACCCACAGGTCGCCACCCAGATCCTGGGCGGCTTTGGCGGCCTCGTCGGCACTGGTGACGGCGTGACCGGACGGAACCGGGATGCCAAACTCAGCAAACAGCTGCTTGGACTGGTACTCGTGCAAATTCATCAGGACTTCCCTGCTGGGGCGGAAAAGACGCGTATTCTGGAGCAATCGCCGCGACGACGCAAAGACACTGGTAGAGCCTGCAGGCTGACTACACATAGAATAGCGGGGTGAACCCCGACCACTCCTCTGCAGGCCTGCCTGCGCCAGACACCGGGCCGGCGCCGCCGACCAGCGGCTCCGGCGACAAACCCGTCTCCACCGCCCTTGACCTGGCGTGGCGGGTTCTGTCGCTGCTGTCGTTCTACCGCGTCTTCGTGGCACTGATCCTGATCGTGTTGTTCCTTGCAACAGACGAACCCCGTGTCGTGGGTAGCCTGCAACCACCCGGGTTCATTGGCACTGCCGTAGGTTACCTGCTGACGTCTTTTGTTTTCCTGTTGCTGGTATCACGTCGGATTCCGGATGCGCGGCTGCAAACCATCATCCAGGTGGTCACTGACATCGCCGCGCTGGTGCTGTTAATGCATTTCAGTGGCGGTGTGCGCTCCGGGCTGGGCAACCTGCTGTTAATTTCGATCGGGGCAGCGAGCCTCGTTTTGCCGCAGCGCACAGCGCTGACCTTCGCCGCGCTCGCCTCGCTGGCGGTACTGGCGGAACAATCTTTCTCTCAATTCCAAGGATTCACTAGCGCCAGCGATTACACTGCGGCCGGTTTGCTCGGCGCACTGATCTTTATAGTCTCGCTTGCCACACAGCCGCTTGCGCGTCGCATCACCGAAAGTGAGGCGCTGGCGGAGCAGCGCGGGGTCGACCTCGCCAACCTTGCCGAACTCAACGAATACATCGTGCAACATCTGCGCGAGAGTATCGTCGTCATCGATGACAACGATCGTGTGCGTCTGATGAACAGCTCCGCGGCGAAGCTGCTCGGTATCAATCCCGACGCGGCATCGGGAAGTCACTTGCTGGAACTGGCGCCACCGCTTTACGAACTCGCCATGTCGTGGCGTCGGCGTGGCGGCGGCGAGGCCCGCAATAACCTGTCCAGTTTCACGGCCGATGACAATACGACTTTGATCACGCCCCACTTTGCGCCGCTGGGCGCGACCGAACCCTCAGCCTTGCTGATCTTTCTCGAAGACGCGACGCAATTGTCGGAGCGCGTGCAGCAGACCAAGCTGGCCGGACTCGGTCGTCTCAGCGCCAGCATCGCCCACGAGATTCGCAACCCGGTCGGCGCGATCAGCCACGCCGGGCAATTGCTGCGCGAATCAGAAGCCATCGGCGACGACGAACGGGTGTTGACTGACATCATCCACACCCAGTGCAATCGGGTCAGCACCATCATTGAGAACGTGCTGCAGCTGTCACGACGCGACAATACCCGTCCGCAAAGCATTGTGCTCGCTACCTGGCTGGACTCGTTTCTCGATGACTTCTGCAGCTCGAACCAGCTCGGGCGCGAGCTGATCGAGGCCAGTCACGACGATGTGCAAATGTCTGTCAGCATCGACCCCAGCCACCTGCAC
>JABDKV010000088.1 GCA_013002045.1 Gammaproteobacteria bacterium | reverse complement strand
TACTCGTGGCTGGCGACACGCTGAGTCGCGCCGGATACACCTACCCGGCTGAGCGCCGCAAGATCGGGATGGTGTTTCAGGATGCAGCGTTGCTGCCCCATCTCGATGCGCTGCGCAATGTCGCGTTCGGTTTGCATGGCATCGACGCTGCCGAACGGGAGACACGCGCCCGCGAGATGCTGGTTGTGGTCGGCCTCGCCGACGCAGCTACGCGCTTCCCGCACGAGATGTCAGGTGGACAGCAACAACGCGTCGCGCTGGCACGGGCTCTGGCGCCCCGGCCGCAGCTGCTGTTGCTGGATGAGCCATTCGCCAATCTCGACGCCGGGTTGCGAGACCGGCTTGGTGCCGACATACGCACGATCATCAAGCAGCAGGGCGTAACGGCGCTGATGGTGACGCATGATCAACTCGAAGCCTTCACGCTGGGCGACTATGTCGGCGTCATGCGTGACGGCACCATTGCGCAGTGGGGCACACCACACGAGGTATATCACCAGCCTGTGGATCGCTATGTCGCCGATTTCGTGGGCAGGGGGGTGTTATTACCTGCGCGAGTCCTGGATTACGAACGACTCGAGGTGGCCGGAATGGAATTGAAACTGGCAATACCACCGGAGATTGATCCGGGCTCAGATGCTGAGTTGTTGCTGCGGCCAGACGATGTCGTTCCCATGAGCGGGGGTATACCGGCAGAAATCGTACAACGCAGTTTTCTTGGTCCCACGATCGTGTATGCACTGCGTCTGCCAGGGGGTGAGCAGGTCCTGTCATCAATTCCCGCGCACCAGACCTACGCCGAAGGCAGCACTATCGAGGTCGATATTCGACCGGTACACGTGGTGTTGTTTACGAAGTAGAGCGTCTGCGCATCAGGTATATAAAAATTGGCACACCGATCAGCGCGGTCAACGCACCGACCGGGAGCTGACGTGGTGCGACCACCGTGCGTGCCAGTGTGTCGGCGACCACGAGCAGACTGCCACCGAGCAAAACACTGGCCGGTAAAACGATGCGATGGTCAGAGCCGGTCACCAGGCGAATCGCATGCGGCACGATCAAACCGACGAAGCCGATGGTGCCGGCTGTGGTCACTGCAATCGCGGTGACCAGCGAGCTCAGTAAATAGATTGCCAGCCGCAAGCGTGGAACGGCAATGCCGAGGGTAGCGGCACGCGCATGGCCATGAGCCAGTATATTCAGTGCCGGAGCCAGCACGAGCGCTGCGACCAGCGCAAACGCCAGCACCAGCCACGGCAACAGTGGGCGATCGGCAAAACTGAAATCGCCGAGCAACCAGAAGACCATGGTTCGCAGGCTGGTGTCGGTGCCGATCGCCAACAACACGCTGATGATTGCCCCACAGCCGGCGGCAATGACGACACCGGTCAGTAACAGGCGATGGCTATCCCAGCCGCCACTGCCACGACTCAGTGCGAATACCAGCCAGGTGACGATCAGGGCACCGGCAAATGCGTTGAAACCCAGCAATGGGCCGGAAATGCCGACCATGATGCTGGCAAGCGCGGCGGTTGCCGCACCACCCGAAACACCAAGGATATAGGGGTCTGCCAGTGGGTTGCGCAATAAGACCTGCATCAGCACACCGGCCATCGCCAGCAGCCCGCCAGTGGCAAATGCCGACAACGCTCGTGGTAAACGCAGGTCGATCACCAACGTACGCAAGGTTGGATCGGCATTACCGCGCAACAGGCTGAGCAGGTCTGCCGGACCGGTGAACACACTGCCGGTGCTGATCGCCATGCCTAGCGTAGCGATTGCCAGTAGCAACAACGGTGATCCGAACTTGAGGAACCTGGCCAGCACAATACGCAAAGAAATGTTTCAGGGAACGGTTTGACGGTAAACGAGATCGTCGGAGTATGGCAGCACCACAGCGCATGTGGAAGAATGATCGAAAAGGTGAATTCGAGTTTTTTTATGGCAGATCTGATCGACGAAGATGGCTATCGCGCCAATGTTGCGATCGTTCTGACCAACTCGAAAAGGCATGTTTTCTGGGCCGGACGCGTGAATCGGCGCGGCTGGCAGTTCCCACAGGGTGGCATTCTCGACGGCGAAACGGCTGAGCAGGCAATGTATCGCGAGCTCGAAGAGGAAATCGGCTTGCAGGCTGCCGATGTCGAAGTCCTCGGTCATACTGATGACTGGCTGCGATACCGGCTGCCAAAACGCTTTCAGCGTACGCACAGCGAACCGCTGTGTGTTGGTCAGAAGCAGCGCTGGTTCCTGTTGCGACTGGTTGGCGAGGAAAATTTTCGCTTCGATACCGGTACCAGTCCCGAGTTCGATCGCTGGTGCTGGGTCGATTTCTGGTACCCGGTGCGCAATGTCATTTTCTTCAAGCGACGTGTCTACAAGCGCGCGTTGTCACAGCTGGCGCCATTGCTGTTCAAAGATGACATTCCCGAACGTGGTGGCAGCAAGCGCCGTTCACCGGTGCGCCGAACAGCCTCCCCGTAGCTCCCGTGTAGGAGCGGCTTCAGCCGCGATTTCTTTCTTACAGCGCGATGGATCGCGCAGCGATCCGTAGGAGGGGCTTCAGCCCCGATTCTTTCTTTCTTACGAAGGGGGTTCGACGTTAGAAAGAAAGAGGTCGGGACTGAAGTCCCTCCTACGGCGGCTGCGCCGCCATCGCGGCTGAAGCCGCTCCTACAGGGAATGGGTCGCGGCTGAAGCCGCTCCTACAGGGAATGGGTCGCGGCTGAAGCCGCTCCTACGGGGGAGGGGAGGCGGCTGAAGCCGCTTCTACTGGGGGCGGACGACGGCGAGGATGATGATGGCGATTAGCAGCAGCGCGGGAATCTCGTTGAACCAGCGTAGCCACAGGTCGGAGTGGCGTGCCTCGCGGCGGCGAAAGAGACCGACCAGGACACCGCACCAGCCGTGATAGGCGATTAACAGGCCCACCAGCAGTAGCTTGGCCTGTAACCAGGTTGTGGCCAGCAGTCCCGGCATCGACCCGAGCAGCCAGCCGCCGAAGGTCACGGTCAGGACCGCGCCGATGCTCATGATGATGAACAGCTTGCGTTCCATGACGCAGAATCGCTCGTGTTCGGTGTCGTTACTGGCCTGCAGGTGATAAATAAACAGCCGTGGCAGGTAAAACAGGCCGGCAAACCAGGTGACCATGAAAATCAGGTGGAATGCCTTGAGCCACAACATCAGAGTCGGGTCCCGTCAAAACGTGAACTGGCTGGTATTGCTTTCGACTCTGCCCGCGATACCATTGCCCGGCACCCTGTAAACATAATTCGATCGGACCATGCATAAGAGCAAACTCGTTGTCAAACCACACAGACCGCGGCGCGCCCGCGTCGTCTGGTTGACGTTGAGTCTTGCGGCCGTGCTGGGCGGTTTTATTCTCTACGAATACGGCCAGTATCGTGGCGGTTTCAATCAGCGCGCAGCCGACCAGCAGGCGGCCGCACTCAATGCCCGAATCGTTGCGCTGAATACCGAGAACGATCGATTGCGTCAGCGCATTGCAACATTGGAAACGTCGTTGCAGGTCGATCACGAGGCCTACGACAAGGTCGAGAACACACTGGCCGATTTGCAGGCTGAGATTCAGGCACAACGCGAGGAACTGGCGTTTTATCGCGGTATAGTCAGCCCCCCCGATGGCGCGACCGGTCTGCAGATCCGTGAGATGGAACTGACCGAAGGACCACAGGCCAGCCTGTACCGTGTGCGGCTGGTGCTGGTGCAGGCAAGCCGACATGATCGGCGTGTCTCGGGTGTAGTAAGCTTATCGGTAGAGGGGGCCAGGAACGGGGCGCCCGTGACGTATTCGCTGGCGGACCTGTCGCCGGGAGACAATACGCCGCTGGGGTTCTCGTTTCGATATTTCCAGGACCTTGAACAGGAACTGGTGCTGCCCGAAGGATTCGTACCCGATCGCGTTAATGTCGAAGTTAGTCCGCGCGGTCGGCGAGCGCAGGTTATACGCCGTTCATTCGACTGGGCGGTTCAGCAGAGTTAGGAGAACGGTATGTTAGGTCGCAACTCCACCCCGAGCACGCCGAAGCGCAAATCGGCCAACATCGATACGCTGGTCGGCAGCAAGACCAGGGTCTCGGGTGATATCGAGTTCACTGGCGGATTTCACGTCGATGGCTACATCAAGGGCAACATCAGCGCCGAGCCCGATTCCGATTCCGTATTGAGTATCAGTGAGCACGGCACTGTCGAAGGCAGCGTTGCGGTGCCACACGTTATTCTCAATGGCACCGTCAAGGGTGACGTCAAGGCACGCGAGCGGGTCGAACTGGGTTCGACCGCCCGCGTTATTGGCAATGTTTTCTACAACCTGATCGAGATGGCAATTGGTGCCGAGATCAACGGTAAGCTGATCCACCAGCCGAAGGGCGCACCGACCCTGGTTGAACACCTGCCATCGGACGATGTCGTACATGTCGGGAACAAGCCAAAGGCCGCCAGCAAGTAGTATCCTAACGTGATGGAAACCGCATTCGACACAGAGACACCGCTCGTATTTACCGACGCTGCTGCGCGCAAGGTCGGCGAACTGATATCCGAAGAAGGCAACGAGCAACTCAAGCTGCGGGTTTACATCTCGGGCGGTGGTTGCTCGGGATTCCAGTATGGCTTTACCTTCGATGAGCAAATAGAAGACGGCGATACACGCATCGAGAACGACGGTGTTACGTTGTTGGTCGACCCGATGAGTATCCAGTACCTGGAGGGCGCCGAGATCGACTACAAGGAAGATCTCGAAGGTGCGCAGTTCATTATTCGCAATCCTAACGCAACCACCACCTGTGGTTGCGGGTCGTCGTTTTCGGTCTGATAACCCGCACCGGCTGATCCATGTCATCGGCTGGCCGCGCCCCGCAACCTGAAGACCGGCGCCAGGTGATGGCGGCCATCGATCTCGGTTCTAATAGCTTTCACATGATCGTGGCTCGTTATGAGCACGGTCAGCTCACTGTTATCGACCGATTGCGCGAGATGGTGCGGCTGGCGGGTGGCCTGGGCAAAGACGGGCGAATCAAGCGCGATGCAGCGGAGCGGGCATTGCAATGCCTGGGCCGCTTTGGCCAGAGACTGGCCGATATAGCCCCGGAGAACATCCGGGCAGTCGGTACCAATGCCTTGCGCAAAGCCAAAAATGCCAGTGACTTCCTGAGCGAGGCGGAATATGCCCTGGGGCATTCCATCGAAGTCGTGTCCGGCCGCGAAGAGGCGCGCCTGGTCTATCTCGGCGCCGTCCACAGTATTCCTGATCAGGTTGGCAGCCGCCTGGTGGTTGATATAGGCGGTGGCAGTACCGAGCTGATCATCGGGCAGCAGCTCGAGATCCATGAACGCATCAGCCTGTACATGGGTTGTGTCAGCCTGACGGAAAAATATTTTCCCAACGGCAAGATCACGGCGAAGCGCTGGAAACGCGCACGGGTTGCGGCTTCGCTGGAACTCGAACCAATAACCGAGACCTTGCGACAACAAGGCTGGGAAGGGGCGATCGGCACGTCGGGAACGATACGTACGACGCAGGCAGTGGTGCGTGCGCAAGGCTGGTCTGACAACGCGATTACACCGGCAGCCCTCGCCAGCCTGCGAGACCATATGTTGGCCGCTGGCAACAGCGGTTCGTTCGGGCTGGAGGGCTTGTCAACGGAACGCGCACCGGTATTCGTCGGTGGTGTAGTGGTGTTGCAGGCGGTCTGCGAAGCGCTTGAAATAAGTACGATGCGTGCAGCTAAAGGGGCGCTTCGTGAAGGCCTGATCTACGACATGATCGGCAGAATGAGCGACGAAGATGCCCGCGATCGCAGTGTACGGTCGTTGCAAAAACGTTATCACGTCGATGGTGGGCAGGCGCGTCGTGTCGAGCACACAGCAATGATGATGTTCAGCCAGGTCAAAGCAGACTGGCAACTCGAAGATGCCCTGTCGCGCGAGTTACTGACCTGGTCTGCTCGTGTGCACGAGATTGGATTGGGTATTGCTCACGCGCAATATCACAAGCATGGCGCGTATCTGCTGGAACATTCAGACCTGGCCGGGTTTTCCAATCGTGAGAGGCACCTGCTGGCGACCATGGTGCTGGCACACCGACGCAAGATGCGGTCGGCGGTTTTCAAAGCGCTGCCGTCGCCGTGGTCGAAGAGATTGATTTACCTTAGCGCGCTGTTGCGGCTTTCAGTCCTGTTCCACCGCAGCCGTACCAATGCAGCGCTGCCGC
>JABDKV010000064.1 GCA_013002045.1 Gammaproteobacteria bacterium | reverse complement strand
TCGAGCGTAAAAGGCTGACCCTCGATCGCCTGCTGATCACCGACCGCATTGCTCAGTACCGGTGCCTGGTTGCGTACAATGACCTGTTGCTGTGCCGACGCGCTGAGTCCCGCCGCGTCGCTAACCGTCCACGTCACCAGGTGAATGCCAACAGTAAAGCCATCGGCCGGCGCATCATTGCTGACCTGCAATGAGGCAGTGGCGGTGACATTGTCGGCGACCTGCGGTGCGCCCAGCGTTACCTGGGTCAGCACACCGACAGACATGACGTCTACGCTGACCGGCGCGGTAATCGTAGGTGGATCGAGGTCAGCGACAACGACTTCAATCGTGCTCGTAGCGCTGTTGCCGGCCGCATCACTGGCACTGATAGTCAGCGAGTTGTTACCCAGCGGCAACGGGGCATCCAGGCCAAAGTCGATGCTCACCGGTCCGTCCCGATCGTCGATTGCCTCAATTCCGCCAAGGACAGCGCCGACTTCTGCAACTGTCGCACCGGCTGCACTACTGGCTGCGATGGTCACGCTTGCCGGCACGTTACTAAACTGCGGTGCCGTCCTGTCGGGCAGGCGACCGGAGCGCTGGCACTCCGCCAGACTGATCTGTAGCAGTCCGCGACCGGAATGGGCAGCGAAGTTGTTATTGCGGAAACGCAGGATCTCTGCATTCAGGTCACGCGTGACCATTACGATCGGACCGACATCGCCATCGATGCTACGACCATCTATGCTGCAATTGGTCAGGTCATCGATAACGGCGTCGATCGCAGCAAAATCGGCAATCGCCTGACCGTTAGCGATAGCGACTGCATTGATGACGTTGGCAATGCCCCCAAGTGCCTGGCTGTAGGCCACTGCATCGGCGCTGGCGCTGGCGGCCGGCGCAATCGGGTCGGCCGGAATCGTCGATAACAAATCGAAGCCAAACGCGCGCGAGTAAAACTCCCGGTTGGTCGCATGCACTGCAAGGAAATCGGCACCCTGGGTCTCAGCACGGGACTTGCGCAGCAGCGCGTTGGTATAGGCATTAATCGCAATCGACGACAGTGTCGGCGGCAATAGTGCCTCGAACTGGTCATCGGGTTGCAGAGTTACTGATCGCCGTTGTGCCGGGTCTGGTTCCGGATCTGCTTCGTCGACATAACGGCCGCCAGACGAGCGCACCAGCAGCGGCTGATCGTCGGCAGACAGGCTGACAGCCCAGTTCCCGTTCGCATCCGTCAGCGAGGTTGCTATAGCAGGACCCTGTGCCTGACCGTGATCGTCGACTGCAAAAACTTCAACGAGCGCGCCATCCAGTGGACCCTTAGCTACCTGACCGGAAACAGTGCGGTCTGGAGCGGCAACCGACGTGACGACGTCAGAGCTCGAGTCACTGTTACAGGCAGTAGCGAGGACCGCCAGTATAACGAGACAGTTTATGTTGAGCGTTTTGATTGGTGTCGTTCCTGTGACTCGCAAGGCCGTCCGTGAGCATTATTGCGGAAATGAGCTGGTTTGAGGTATTCGGTCACAATTTTAAACGGGTTGCCAGCCTTTTCCCGTAGCACACGTCACACAACGTCACGATTTTCCATAAACCGTCGCCGCTGCGTAAAAAAAGGCCCGCCGGAAGGCGGGCCTTTGGTCAGGCATTAAGCCAGGGCCGTGTGCTTACTGTCCTCCGTCGACCTGGAAGGCAGCTGCACCGGAAACGCTTTCGTCGTCTTCAGTCAGCGAGTAGCTCATACCGGCACCGGTAAGGTTGCCGTCGGCGTCGCCGGTGAAGAAGCCGCTGAGGTCGCCTTCACCCTGGTCCATGGCACCTGAGTCGGTGTCAGTGACCGTGACTGAGTCAAACTCGCCAGCGAAAGTCGCGTCGCTGTTGATATCGACATCCTGTGCTGATGCGTCCCAGACCTGGCTGGTCTCGTCGAACGACAGGCTGACATCGGCGTCGGCGGTCTGGCTGGTAAAGTCAGCCGAGAGGCTGGCCGAACCAAGCGTACCCACATTGCCGTTGCTGTCCGTCGGGTTGGTGTTACCGATCAGGGCAAAGTCCACCGTACCTTCGGTTGGCAGCTCCGGACGAGCGATGCCGTCAGGACCGGTTACCCAGTGCACACTGTCAGCAGCGACCGTCTCATCACCGACCTGGACTGCGCCAGTGGTCCAGCGACCCCAGTGCATGCCGGTGGCGCCAGCGCGGTCGGTATCACGACCGAGGTTGACTGCCATGCCGCCATTCTGACCGACCGTAGCCTGGCCGAGCGGCGAATCCGCATCGAATGCGATCGGGTTGCCCTGCTCGTCGAGAAACTTGTTCGACTCGCCCTGGGCTGAGACAGCGGTGAAGCCATTGTCACCGGCAAGCGGGCCAGCAGCATAAGCAACCGCGCCACTCTGGTCGTTGACAGCCTGGCCACCTTCGGTCAGGTTGATATCGCCTTCGCCAACTGTGGCGACCTGTGCATCAGCGTCGTCGTCGTCAGACTCGGCCGCTTCGGGTGCAACTTCAGCCGCGAGCAGGCGTGCAGCAGCAGCCGACTTCTCCGGTGCAGAAGCGCCATCACGAACGAAGCCAAACTGGCCCGGATCGAGATTCAGGGCGCCACCGCTGTTCTGCAGTACAACACCACCGTCGGTCACACCGACATAGAGGCCGTTCTGCATGTTGTCGCAGCCGGCAGAGCACAGCACAGCCGTGTAGTCAGTTCCACGAATACCGATCGTCGCGACCGGGGTACGAACGCGGTAGTCCGACTTGTCGTTTTTACCAACTGCACCGGTGATCGAGCGGAAACCACCCTTAACCAGCGCAAAGAAGCTCCGCGGCTCACCAGTTGCAGCCACAGGGCCACCAGCAGATGCCGGGAAGTTGAACTCTTCGATGACGAACTCAGTCTGCGGCTTCAGCGCCAGCAAACCACCGTCTTCCATGCGCAGCTGCACACGGCCGTTGGCAGAGGTTACGATCGTGTCACCCGATTGCACCGTGCTGCCCTTGGTAAGAGCGGCGCGATTGCCGTCAGCTGACATGACGAATGCCTTGCCGTATACAAACATGACTTTACCTGCGTCGGCGTGAGCCAGCCCCAGTGGCAAGACCACCAGGAGGCACGCGACCGGTAAACGCCAGAATTTTTCAATTAACCTGTTCATTTCCAAAATACCCTTAACTCCACTCAGAACGAAAACGCCTAGTCCCAGATTGCGTTGCTAAAGTTACCGGAATAGCTGGAATGGGTCTGTGAGTGCTCTCACAGAGATCGATGAAATACTTGTGATTCTTCTCACGGTTCGGCGAAAAAGCGTGTTTTGTTTTACTTAAAGCCACTCAACGCCAGATCCTGTTGATGTTCAGACTGGTCTCAACACGTTCGAATGCAAATACATCGATATCGGTGTCGTTGTTGCTGTAGCTCACCTGGTGCGACATAAGCCACTTCGGTGACATTCGCCATTGCACGTTGACCGCCGCCGTGGTCATCGTGTCTTCGCGCGGCTCATCGAAACGCTGCTCGAAGAATATGGCATCGTAATCGGATTGCATGATGCCTGCCGTGAACTGTGCCCGGATTTCAGGACTGAATGACCAACCCGCTGTCAGTCGTATGCCATAAAGGTCGCGGGCATAACGCGAGCCATCGCTGACCGGGTCATCCGTACCCGCGAGCAAGGTTGCACCCAGGGTGCCGCGACCTGCACTACCGTAAGACCACAGCACATTGGTGCCAAGCAATAGCTGATCGACATCTTTAACCTTGAGCGCGTCACCGAATCGGGTCTGGCCGTAGCGCAATGAGACGCCGCCACGCAGACGCCGGCGCAGGTTGCGTTCCCAGGATGCATTTAAAGAGGTTCCACGACTATTCAGATCGCCATCAATGTTAAGACGGTAGCTCTGCAGTCGTAGCGACCGGGTTTCTCCCTCTTTAACATGACGCAGTCCGACGGATATATCGCCTGCAGTACTGTTTACGAAGCTGGCACCCGGGTTATTGCGTTGACGCAGGTTGAGTCGGGTATCGAGCACCAGTCTGGTACTGAGCGGCTTGAGCATCGTCACGGCACCGCCATATTCAGCAAACGCCGACGCGGTCTCGCGGCTGCGTTCGATCAGGTCGAAGCCAAGAAAGTCTTCTGCCGCCGTCGCGCTGTTGGCGTTGCTGTCATATCCGACGCGGGTACGCAGTCGGTATTCCATCCGCAGCCGCCGCTGCCGGTTGGCGATCAGGGCAAGGTATTCCTCGATAGCCTGTTGCGCCTGCGGTGGCGGATTGAGTCCACGCAGTGCCTCCAGCTCGGTCTGTGCCGCCCGGTAGTCACCGGAAGCGTAGTAGGCGCGGGCAAGGTCGAGCCGCGCCCCGGCGAAACGCGCATCCTGTTCGACCGCGCGTTCCAGTGCCAGCGAGGCACGGCCAGGATCACCGGTTTCGAGCAAGGCCAGGCCGAGCAGATAATCATACGAGGGGTCACCGGCCAGCTCCGCTTCGCGCGGTTCAAGTAGTTGCCGGGCCGCTGCATGGTCACCGCTGTTGAGCAAGGCCTGCGCCTGTTGCAGTAATGCTTCCTGCGCCACGGCCGGCAAGGCTGCGAGCACAAGCATGCACGCCACCAGCAGCTGTCGTAATAGTTTTGGTTTCAATCGTACCGCCATTGACCTGGCGACGATGCCTGGCAGCCGGGCAACCACGCCGGTCGGTTGATTTAACTGGCCGTTATTAATGCAAATGCCCCTGCTCTGCGGTGTGATGGTCTTCACAATCTTTTGTTAAACTGCCGCCGCATCATGCATACCCAATGGAAGCCGGCCGTCACAGTCGCCGCCATCGTCGAGCGCGACGGGCGATTTCTGATCGTCGAAGAACACACTTCACGTGGTCGGGCGCTGAACCAGCCAGCCGGCCACCTCGAATTCGCTGAGTCGCTTACTGCCGCCGTCTGTCGCGAGACACACGAGGAGACCGGCTGGACCATCGAGCCCACCGCGTGCATCGGGGTGTACCAATGGTGGCGTGAGCATCGCAACGTCACGGTCGTGCGCTTCGCATTTGCCGCAACCGCCGTCGACCACGACGACACCACGGAACTCGATGAAGGCATAATTACTACACACTGGCTCACGCTGCCGGAATTGCGTGAGCACGATTTACCACTGCGCAGCCCTATGGTGCTGCGATGTATCGAAGATTATGAAGACGGGCGCCGGTTCCCGCTCGACATGATCCAGCGCATTGTGCCAGACACCGTGAAGGGCGGCCAGCAATGACCGCAAGTGTGAAACCACGCGTCATTGTTGGCATGTCGGGTGGTGTCGACTCTTCTGTAACGGCTGCTTTGCTGACCCAGCAACAGCAATACGAGGTGCAGGGACTGTTCATGTTCAACTGGGACGAACAGGACGACTCTGCCTATTGCACGGCGGCCGACGATTTTCGCGATGCCGCCCAGGTTTGTGAGCGCCTCGGTATCCCGTTGCATCGCGCCGATTTCGCGGATCAGTACCGGCAGCAGGTTTTCGATCTGTTCCTGCGTGATATCAAACGCGGACTGACACCCAATCCCGACGTGCTGTGTAACCGCGAGATCAAGTTTGGCGCATTTCATGATTACGCCCAACGCCTTGGTGCCGACTACATCGCCACCGGGCACTATGCCCGCATCGTTCGCGATACCGGTAGCGCGCAACTGTATCGCGGTATCGATACCAACAAAGACCAAAGCTACTTCCTGCACGCAGTAAGCGAACCGGCGCTGGCGCGCAGCCTGTTTCCCCTAGGCGAGCTGACCAAGACCCAGGTTCGCGATAAAGCCCTCGAATTTGGCCTGCACAACTTTCGTAAACGCGACAGCACCGGGATTTGCTTTATCGGTGAGCGACCGTTCCGCGAATTCCTGGCCAATTACGTCGATGTGACACCCGGTCAAATAGTGACGACAACCGGCCAGGCAGTCGGCAGCCACATCGGACTGCCCTTCTATACGCTGGGCCAACGCCAGGGACTCGGTATCGGCGGGGTTGCCGGCGCCGCCGATGCTCCCTGGTACGTCGTCGCCAAACGCAAAAAGGACAATGCGCTGGTGGTTGCGCAACAACGCGATCACCCACTGCTGATGTCAGACTGGCTCACAGCGATCGATATGCACTGGATCAACGAGCGTCCTGGTGCGCTGCAGGCGGTCCATGTCGCGACGCGTTACCGGCAACAGGCTGCGCCGGCACAGGTCAGTCCCGGCGCCGACGGTAGCTGCCGAATCGAGTTCGACCAGCCCCAGTGGGCCGTGACCCCTGGGCAGTACGCCGTGATTTATAGCGGCGATCATTGCCTCGGGGGCGGCATTATTGCCGCGCAGGGCACCGCCGGTTGCGGTGCTGCTGTATAATCTCGCCCCCGGAAAAGACCCATCCTCCACGGAGAACAAAATGACGGAACTGCGTGATCGCGCCCGTGCCGATCTGAAAGTCGGCGACGATTCCTACGAGATTTACAGGCTGGACAGCATCGACGGAATCAATCTTGATCGACTGCCCTATTCCCTCAAGATCCTGCTGGAAAACCTGCTGCGATTCGAGGATGGCGTCAATGTGACGTCCGACGATATCTCGGCGCTCGCCAACTGGCAGGCGGCTGCGGTACCCAGCGATGAGATCGCGTTCACCCCCGCCCGTGTCATCATGCAGGACTTCACCGGTGTACCGGCCATAGTCGACCTGGCCGCGATGCGGGATGCGATTGTCGCCCTCGGCGGTAAGGCCAGCGCGATCAACCCGTTGTCACCGGCGGAACTGGTCATCGATCACTCTGTCCAGGTTGACGCCTACGGTCGACCGGATGCCCTGGCGGTCAACAACCGCATTGAGTTCGAACGCAACCGTGAGCGCTACCAGTTCCTGCGCTGGGGCCAGACCGCATTCCGCGACTTTGCCGTGGTGCCGCCGAATACCGGTATCGTGCACCAGGTAAACCTGGAATATCTTGCCCGCGTCGTCTTCGACGGCGAGCGCGACGGCAAACGCGTGGCTTACCCGGACACACTGGTTGGCACCGACTCGCACACGACTATGATCAATGGTCTTGGCGTTTTAGGCTGGGGTGTCGGTGGCATCGAGGCCGAGGCCGCGATGCTCGGACAGGCCATAACGATGCTGATACCCCAGGTTATCGGGGTACGCCTGACCGGTTCGTTGCCCGAAGGCGCGACAGCAACCGATCTCGTCCTGACCGTCACCGAACTGCTGCGCCAGACCGGTGTGGTCGGCAAATTTGTCGAGTTCTTCGGACCCGGTGTTGCAGCGCTGCCATTGGCAGATCGCGCGACGCTGGGCAACATGTCACCGGAGTTTGGCAGTACCTGTGCCATTTTCCCGGTTGACGAAGAAACATTGCGCTACCTGCGCCTCTCCGGTCGCAGCGAGGAACGCATCAGGCTGGTCGAGGCTTACGCCAAGGAACAGACCTTGTGGCGCGCCGACAGCGATCCCGACGCTGAATTTACCAAGACGCTCGAACTCGATCTCGGGACGGTCGAACCGAGTATTGCCGGTCCCAAGCGACCACAGGATCGAATCGCCCTGCGCTCGGCCAGTCGCAAGTTTGCCGCCCTGCTCGAACCAATCCACGAGGCACGTGAGGCCAAGAGCGACAACGAGAGTCGTTTCGAATCCGAAGGTGGCGACACGGCTGTTGGTGCGCCTGAATCGATGATCCATGGTGCGGCGCAGATCAAGGTCGATGACCAGACCTTCACAATTTCTGATGGCGCAGTCCTGATTGCAGCTATCACCAGCTGCACCAATACTTCAAATCCCGAAGTCATGCTGGCGGCCGGATTACTGGCGCGTAACGCCCGCGCCAGGGGCATGGTCACCCGCCCGTGGGTCAAGACCAGCCTGGCGCCCGGTTCAAAAGTCGTGACCAGTTACCTGGAGAAGGCCGGGTTGCTCGACGACATGCAGGAACTCGGATTCCACGTAGTCGGCTACGGCTGCACCACCTGTATTGGCAACTCAGGACCGTTGCGCGAAGAGATTTCCAGGGCGGTGGTCGATCACGACATCGTCGGTTGCTCGGTGCTGTCGGGCAATCGAAATTTCGAAGGTCGCATCCACCCGCATGTCCGCATGAACTTCCTCGCCTCGCCGCCGCTGGTCGTCGCTTATGCGCTGGCTGGCTCTATGGAGGTTGATGTCTATCAAGACGAACTCGGTCGAGATAAAGACGGCAATCCCGTTTACCTGCGTGATATCTGGCCCACCCGCCAGGAAATCCAGGACACGGTCCTGAACAATATCGATTCCGGCATGTTCCGCTCGAGCTACGACAGTGTTTTTGCCGGTGACGAAAACTGGAACAATCTCGAAGTACCCGAAGGCGAGAGCTTCGACTGGCAGGACGATTCGACTTACGTGCGCAACCCGCCTTACTTCGTCGGCATGACCAAAGACACAGCACCGGTGGAAGATATCCAGAACGCGCGCTGCATTGCCTTGCTGGGCGATACAGTAACGACTGATCACATCTCACCGGCCGGTAGTATCGCTATTGACAGTCCGGCTGCGGATTACCTGCGCAGCCAGGGCGTCAATCCACGCGATTTCAACTCGTATGGGTCACGGCGCGGCAATCACGAAGTAATGATGCGCGGCACTTTCGCCAACATCCGCCTGCGCAATCAGCTGGCGCCAGGTACCGAGGGCGGCTGGACGACCCATATACCCAGCGGCGAGGTCACTTCCATTTACGACGCAGCGATGCGGTATGCAGAGAACAACACGCCGCTGATCGTCATCGCCGGTACCGAGTATGGCACCGGCTCTTCTCGCGACTGGGCCGCCAAGGGTACTTTGCTACTGGGTATACGAGCCGTAATCGCCGCCAGTTTCGAGCGTATCCATCGCTCTAACCTGATCGGCATGGGCGTACTGCCACTGCAATTCAAGGAAGGCGAGTCAGCGCGCTCTCTTGGACTCACCGGTAAAGAGCACTACACGATTACCGGCCTGAACAACGCTGAGGCCTCCACCGTCACCGTGACGGCCACGCCCGATAACGGCGGTGGTGCCAAGCAGTTCGAGGCGCGTGTAAGAATCGATACGCCCAAGGAACGTGACTACTACCGTCACGGCGGCATCCTGCACTACGTGCTGCGCCAGATGGCCAACGCCGCCTGATTGCACCCGATGCAATTCCCGCCAGCCTCGTTGCCCGATTGCGCGAGGCTGAGCGGGTGGTCGTGCTGACCGGTGCTGGCGCATCAGCCGACAGTGGTGTGCCCACGTTTCGCGACGCGCAGACCGGCTTATGGGCTCAGTTCAGACCGCAAGAGCTGGCCACGCCAGAAGCGTTCGTGGCGAATCCCGAACGCGTCTGGCAATGGTATGCCTGGCGCCGCGAGCTAATCAGCAAAGTCGAGCCCAATGCTGGTCACTACGCATTGGCAAGACTGCAACGACATGTCGGGCAATTGACGGTCATTACGCAGAATGTCGATGGCCTGCATCAGCGCGCTGGCAGCACTGATGTGGTCGAATTTCATGGCAACATCTTTGTCAATCAGTGCTTCGCCGAAAGCGTCGTCCTGCAATCATCAGAACTTGAAGACGGGGAGCCACCGCAGTGCCGTCGTTGCGGGTCCGCGGTACGACCGGGTGTCGTATGGTTCGGTGAGTCTATTCCTGCGGCGGCACTGGACCAGGCGCTGCAGGCTACGACTCAGTGCGATGTGTTCATTGCAGCCGGAACCGCCGCTGAGGTCTACCCTGCGGCCGGACTGCTCGCCCAGGCGGGTGAACAAGACGCATTGACAGTTGAAATCAATCCCGAGGCCACGGCCATCAGCGACGCCGCTGATATTGTCGTCCGCGCGCGCTGCGCCGTGGCATTGCCGACCCTGGTCGAACAATTAATAGTGGAGTGAAAATATGACCACCCTGAACAACAGGACCCTGTTCATAACCGGCGCCAGTCGTGGTATCGGCAAAGCCATCGCTCTGCGTGCGGCCCGTGATGGCGCCAACATTGTCGTCGCGTCAAAGACGGACAAACCACATCAAAAGCTACCCGGCACGATTCACAGCGCCGCCGATGAAATTATCGCTGCGGGTGGCCAGGCACTGGCTTTGCGTATGGATGTACGGGACGAGCAATCCGTTACCGACGCGGTCAGTGCCGCTGTCGAGCGCTTTGGTGGTATCGACATCCTTGTCAATAATGCCAGCGCCATTAACCTGACCGGAACACTCGATACACCGGCACGGCGTTTTGACCTGATGTTCTCTGTCAATGTGCGCGGGACATTCATTACCTCGCAGGCATGCCTGCCGCACCTGCTGCAGTCAGAGCACGCGCATATCCTCAACCTGGCACCTCCGTTGAACCTCGATCCGCGCTGGTTTCGCGATCATGTGGCTTACACGATGGCCAAGTACGGTATGAGCATGTGTGTGCTCGGGATGGCCGCAGAATTCGAGGGCAAGGTCAGGGTGAATGCGCTGTGGCCACGAACCGTGATCGCCACAGCTGCACTAAAAATGATTCCCGGCATCGATCCTGACACCTGTCGCAAGCCGGACATCATGGCCGATGCTGCGCATTACGTATTGACACGCACTGACCCGAACTACAGCGGGCACTTCCTGATCGACGAGAACGTATTGCGTGCTGCCGGAGTCACCGACTTCGATCGCTATGCCGTCAGTCCCGGAACACAGTTGGCTCCGGATCTGTTTCTCGACTAAAGGCAGGCCAGCTGAGCAAATCCAATCGCGGCTGAAGCCGCTCCCGCCGCTTGCTACGGGTGATTGCCTGCCAATCAGTGCAAACCGAGCCAGTACGGCACGGTACGCCAGCCTTCATTGAGCGCGCGTTCGTGCTCCCGAAAATCGGGGGCATGACGGGCCACCAGGCGCCAGAACGACTTTGAGTGATTCATATGTCGGGTGTGGCATAGCTCGTGAAGCAAAACCTGCTCGACCAGCGGGGGTGATACGAATAACAGGCACAGGTTGAGACTCAAGGTGCCACGACTGGAATAGCTACCCCAACGTGTTCGTTGCGCCCTGATCTGCAAGCGTTGGTAACGCAGGCCGGTACGTTCGCTCAAAGAAACCAGCCACGGCTCGAGTACGGCCCGGGCCTTCTTCTGTAACCACTTGCGAAACTCGGCGCGGCAGCGCTCGCGGTCTTCGCGACGGGCGGCAATACGCAATTTGCCGTTAGCAACTCGTGTGCGCGGTGCATCGTAGACCACATCGAAACGTTCACCAGTCGCGGGCAGTTCAATGGTATCGGGCATTTCCCGTTCCGGACGGACACCGCTGACAGCGAACTCCGCCAGTGCGGCATCGATCCAGCCACGATGCTTGCCGACAAACTCCGCTACCCGCTTTGGACGGGTGCGTTGGGGCACAACGACCTCGACAATTCCGTGGGCAGTAACGGAGACACTCATACGACGCGCCCGGTTACTGGGGCGGACCTGGAATTCGAAGTCATTGCGACCCGCTTGCAGCAAGTCCAGTTGTCGCTCGGAAATTCGTTTCACAATTCTGCCGCTACTCTCGTTCCCTGCTCGATCGCCCGCTTGGCATCCAGTTCGGCGGCCACATCGGCACCTCCGATTACGTGCACTTCGATGGCGTCATCGGCCAGCGCATCCGCCAGATCCCGCACCGATTCCTGGCCGGCGCAAATGACGACATTGTCGACCGCCAGCGTGCGTGGCTCGTCATTGACCATTATATGCAAGCCATCGTCATCGATCTGCAGGTACTGGACACCACCGAGCATGCGGACATCCCGATGTCTTAATGTGATGCGGTGAATCCAGCCGGTCGTTTTACCCAGGCCTTTGCCATGCTTGGTGGCCTTACGCTGCAACAGCCAGATGCGTCGTGGCGAACCGGGCCGTTCGGGTTCGACACCAGCGACGCCACCGCGAGCCTCGGCTTGCGGGTCGATACCCCACTCGGCCAAAAATGCGGCAACATCGGGTTCATCTTCTTCGACGTGACTCAAGAATTCGGCTGTATCGAAACCAATACCGCCGGAACCGATGATGGCGACTTCCTTACCAACTGCCTTGCGCCCGAGTATGGCGTCGGGATACGACACCACCTTGTCATGATCGATCCCGTCGATCGCCGGTACACGCGGCATCACCCCGGTAGCGACTACCACCGCGTCGAACCCCGATTCGCGCAGGCTCACAGCAGTCGCCTCGGTATTGAGGCGTACATCGACACCGGCCGACTCGACCCGGTGACGGAAGTAATCGAGCGATTCCTGGAACTCCTCTTTGCCTGGAATGCGTCGTGCCAGGTGAAACTGACCACCGACAGTGTCACTGCGCTCGAATAACGTCACCCGGTGACCGCGCTCGGCCGCAACACTGGCGCAGGCCAGTCCCGCCGGTCCCGCACCGACGACGGCAACCCGGCGCGGTTTGCTGGTCGCTGTGATATTCCATTCAGTTTCACGCACCGCGAGTGGGTTGACCAGACAGGTGGCATTCTTGCCTTCGAAAACATGGTCGAGACAGGCCTGGTTACAGGCGATACAGACATTGATCTCGCGTCGCTTGCCGGCCCGGCTCTTCTCCATGAAATAGGGATCGGCGAGAAAGGGTCGCGCCATCGACACCATATCAGCGTCACCGCCGGCCAGGATTTTTTCCGCCGTCTCCGGTGTGTTGATTCGATTGGTGGTAATGACCGGGACAGAAACCTCGTCGCGCAGCTTGCGCGTGACAAAGGTGAATGCACCCCGCGGCACCATGGTTGCTATCGTCGGTATACGGGCTTCGTGCCAGCCAATACCGGTATTGATTAGCGTCGCACCGGCCTGCTCCACGGCTTTACCGAGCTGTACTACCTCATCCCAGCTGGAACCATTCTCGATCAGGTCGAGCATCGACAGGCGATAAATGACAATAAAGTCTTCGCCTACGGCTGCCCGCACCCTGCGTACTATTTCCACCGGGAAGCGCATGCGATTGCTGTACTCGCCACCCCATTCGTCATCGCGCTGGTTGGTGTGGGTCACCAGGAACTGGTTTACCAGGTAGCCTTCCGAACCCATGATTTCTACACCGTCGTAGCCAGCTTCCCGTGCCAGCTCGGCTGTGCGCACGAATGCATCGATCTGGTTATCGACACCACGGGTGCTGAGTGCACGAGGTCTGAAAGGCGAGATCGGGCTTTTTATCGACGATGGGGCAACGGCGAGGGGGTGATAGCCGTAGCGTCCCGCATGCAGGATCTGCAAAGCGATGTGCCCTTGACGGTCGTGTACTGCTTCGGTGACCAGACGGTGCCGGGCCACTTCGCGTCGGCTGGATAATTTTCCAGCCATCGGTGCCAGCCAGCCCACGCGGTTGGGCGCGATACCGCCGGTCACCATCAGTCCGGCCCCGGCCCGTTCAGCGAAATAACGCGCCAGCCTGGGATAATCGCGGGCCTTATCTTCGAGGCCGGTATGCATCGACCCCATCAGGGCGCGATTCTTCAGGGTGACAAAGCCGAGATCGAGCGGCTCGAGCAGGTGTGGGTATGACAAGACTCAGAGTTCTCGCAAAGCTGTCGTAATCGGTTGCCGAGCCGCCCGCCACGAAGGAATCAGACCGCCGACCAGGCCCATGATCAACGCATAAATCACACCAGTAACCAGCAGTGCCGGGGTCACCAGGAATGCAAATGTAACCTGGCTGAAGCTAGCCCAGTTCAGCGTGCTCGCCTGGTAACCGTTAAACCCGATATAGGCCACGATTCCGCCGACAGCGCCACCGAGTACACCGAGGACCAGCGCTTCGGCCAGCACGGATACAACGATCGGGAAGCGACCGAATCCCAGCGCCCGCAATGTGGCGATCTCTACAGTCCGCGACGACACTGACGCATACATGGTCAGGATCGCAGCGAAAACCGCCCCCAATCCCATCATGCCGGTTACCACCCAGCCAATGCTCTCGATGACAGACGCCAGCACTCCTGCCTGGTCTGCATAGAATTCACTTTCCCGCTCAACCGTCACTTCCAGTCGTGCATCAGATGTCAGTGCATCGGCAAAAACCTGCAGTGCCTCGGGAGACTCGAGCTTCACGCGCACTGACTGAAAACTGTTGCCCCGGTTGTAGGCATCCTGCAGCACCCGTACATCGGTCCAGATTTCCGATTCGGCCAGGCTGCCGCCATCTTCGAAGTGACCGACGACGGTCCACTCGTTGCGTCCCCAGCTGACGGTCGACCCAACCTCGAGATTGGCAAACTCCCGTGCTGCGCCCTGTCCGACAATGACTTCGCGTAATCCCGGCTCGAACAGCCGGCCATCGGTCAGCCTGAAGTGATCGCGGACTTCAAACCCACCCCGGCTGACACCCCTGAAGGGCACATTGGCGTCGGTGCCGGAGCCGCGTTTCGGTGCATCGACGATTACGAATAATTCAGCCGATGACAGCGGTCCATTGTCGCCGGCGGCCACGCCCGGTGCCTGCGCGATTATATTGACCGAGTCGGCGGACAACCCGCTGGATAACTCCGATGTCGAACCAGCACGAATAACGATGGCCGCATCCTCGGCCCCGGTCGTGGCCATGGTCGACTTGAAGCCTGCCGAGATCGATAACACAGCGACCAGCACCGCGACGACACCGGCAATCCCCAGTAGCGCCACGATGGTCGAACCGGGACGCGCCGGCACGTTGCGCAGGTTCATCCCGGTAACCGAAGCTATCTGGCCCAGCCAGTTCAGAAATCGCATCTCAGGCGCGCCTCAGTGCATCGGCGACCTGCAGTCGCAATGCCTGTGTTGCCGGAAGTGCACTGGCAACCAGCCCAAAACCAAACATCAGCGCAATCCCGATCAGCACATCGCGACCGGGCAGGAAAAACACGGGCAGGTACTGGCGCAACTGGTCGCCGAGCACGATGATAGACAGGTAGGCAAGCCCGATCCCCGCAAGTCCACCGACGACGGCAATCAGTAATGCCTCGGCGAGCACAAACCAGGTAACACCGGTGTTGGTGAATCCCAGGGTCTTTAACACAGCAAGTTCGTTGGTTCGTTCACGTACCGATTGCCCCATCGTATTCGCCGTCACCAGTAGCATGGTGAAAAACACGGCCGCAATTACAGCCGTCACGATCTTGCCCACATTGCCAACCTGGTTAGCGAAGCCGGCGGCGAATGCCTTCTCGGTTTCTGTCTTGGTTTCAACGGGTGAGTTGGCAAACAGCTCGTCGATCGCCTCCGCAACCGCGGCCGCATTGTCCGGATCTTCGACCTTGACGATATACCAGCCCACCTGGTCCTGCGCGCCCTCCGGCAAGGTCTCATTAAAGAAATCGTTATGGAAGAACACCGATGTAGGGTCACCAAGATCATCCCGGGGCCGATAAATCGCCTGCAGGGTCATTTCCCAGGTGTCGCCGCCATCGGCACGACGATAAATCTCGGAGCGAATCGGAACCCGATCGCCAACCTGCCAGCCATACTTTTCGGCGACCGCATAACCCGCGGCGAAGCCCGTGCGGTCAGCGATCAATGCCTCGTATTGCTCGGGCGGTATCTCCAGTTCAGGATAGATTCTGAACGTGCTCTCAATGTCGCTCGGAATGACTGCAACGAAGTTCCGCGGTTCCTTGTAGTAGCCACCAAACCAGGTTTGGTGAGTAACATCGGCGACACCATCCACGGTAGCAATACGGTTTAGGTAGGACACCGGCAGCAACTGGATCCAGGTGACCTTGTGACGGGTCAGCAGGCGATCCTGTCCAGCCAGATCGACTCCTGCTGTGAATGCTTTGCCCAATGCAGACAACAAACCGAACATCAGGAATGCCAGCATGATCGACCCCACCGTCAGGAAGGTGCGGGTCTTTTTGCGAAACAGGCTGGCGTTGATGACCTCACCGCGAGCGCCAAAGCTTTTCAGGATCAGCCAGATTACGAAAACCGGTATTCCGATCAGCAGCGTGATCAGCGCAATGACTGCCAGTAATCCCAGCAGCGCGTAAACGACGCTCAAGCTGCAGCCTCACTAACGGAACTGAGCCTGCCTTTATCGAGGTGCACGATGCGCTTTGCGCGTTCGGCTGCAACCGGGTCATGGGTGACCATGATGATGGTCTTGCCCTGGCTCTCGTTTAGTGCAACGAGCAAGTCGAGCACCTCGTCACCAGATTGCCGGTCGAGATCGCCGGTCGGCTCGTCACACAGCAAAATCTCCGGATCAGTAACAATGGCACGCGCAATACCGACACGTTGCTCCTGTCCGCCGGACAATTGCGCTGGCTTGTGCGTAAAGCGGTCTTGTAAACCAACCAGGGACAACGCTGTGCGGGCGCGTTCGCGGCGTTGTCGTCCATTCATTCCGGTGAGCAACAGCGGCAACTCCACGTTGCGTTCCGCTGTCAGCACCGGCAACAGGTTAAACATCTGGAAAACGAATCCAACATGCCGCGAGCGCCAGTGAGCCAGCGCCCGGTCGCTCAGCTTGTCGATACGCCGATCGCTGACGACGATGCTGCCACCGTCGGGACGGTCTATACCCCCGATAAGGTTTAGCAAGGTTGTCTTGCCTGAACCCGACGGGCCCATCAATGCGACGAAGTCCCCTCTGGGCACCGACAGCGACAGCTTGTCGAGTACGGTCAGCCGCTCGGCACCACGCTTATAGATCTTGCTTACTGCATTGATCTCAACGAGTGATTCACTCATTCATTCCCCCACTTGCATCCCTGGTTGCAGCTCGATCTCTGTCGAGGTTACAACCTCGTCCCCGGGCGACAGGCCGGCAACGATACCAATGCGACTACCCTGACGACGCGCAGTTTGCACGCCACGCCGCTCAATCGTGCCATTTCTGACCAGCCAGACAAAATCCTGGCCTGCTTCGCTGCGAATCGCTGCGGTCGGGACGGTTGCCCGGATCTCCGGTCCTGCGGCGATTTGCGCGGCATTCTCGAGAAATCGCACCTTGACCCCCATATCGGGCAGGATGCGAGGATCGAGGCGGTCAAAGGCAATGCGCACTTTGACCGTGGCGCGCTGGCGATCGGCTGTCGGGACGATATTGATCACGCTGGCCGGAATTTCCCAGTCACTGTAGGCATCGAGTATTGCCACGACCCGCTGACCGGCGTCGACGCGATTGATATAGGCCTCATTAACATCGACCTCGATCTCGCGCGAGTCCATATCGACGACCGTACCAATACCAGTCCGGGTAAAACCGCCACCGGCGGAAACCGGCGAAATCATTTCTCCAGGCTGGGCGTTCTTGGTTACAACCACGCCATCGAAGGGAGCACGAATCTCCAGGTCGGCCAGATCCTGGAGACGCAAGGCCACCGTACGCTGTGCCACCGCCACATCGGAACGGACCGCACTCAGGCGCGCCTGCAACGCATCGACTTCGGCCTGCGCTGCATCAAGCGCGGCTTCAGCAACCAGCTTGCGCTCGCGCAGCTGACGGGTGCGATCGAGCTGACGTTGCGCTTCGGCCAGACGCACCTCAATTTCGGCCAGACCGCGGCGCCTGGACTCGAGCTGCGCTTCAGCCAGCGCGAGTAACGGTTGCACCGAGCTGTCGTCGAGGCGCGCCAGCAACTGACCGGCCGTCACCGACATGCCCTCCTCGATCAGGACTTCCTCGACACGACCGGTAACCTTCGAACTGACGGTAGCGAGACGTCGCGCAACGACGTAGCCCGATGCATCGAGCACGCCGGCATCGGACTGCCGTGGTGCCTGAGCCGTGGCGGTGCGTAATGGCGGTGGATTGTCGCTGTCGCCGCCGGACTTGGCAAACCGCCACAAAGCAAAGGCCGCGGCGCCGATGATCACAATCAGCAACAACCACATTGCAATGCGCCCCAGGACGTTACTGCCCGATCGCTCGGACTCGTCTATACGCAGGGCGTCAAGTTTCTCCGGATCCAGCGCCATAGATTTTTCTGTGCTCGGCGGGATGACAAACGACAGCTAGGGTATAGTACGAGGCTGTCCTATTGCCAGCCAACCAGCATGCCCGAGACCAACGCGGTCGAACTGATCGACATTGGTGCCAACCTGACCCACGACAGCTTCGATCACGATCGTGATCGGGTGCTTGAACGTGCCCGTGCTGTCGGTGTCGTACAGCAGGTAATTACCGGGACCAGTGTCGATGGCAGTCGTATCGCTACCGAGCTGGCGCGCCAGTACAGCGGTGAGCTTTACGCCACAGCCGGTATGCATCCACACCATGCCAGCGACTTCGACGACGATGCCCGGCGCTACTTTGCCGAACTCGCCGCAGACGAGGTCGTGGTGGCTATTGGTGAATGCGGTCTCGATTTTTACCGCAACTTTTCACCCCACGCTGACCAGGAGCGTGCTTTTGTCGAGCAGCTGGAAATTGCCGTCGGTGTCCAGTTGCCGGTTTTCCTGCACCAGCGCGACGCGCATGACCCGTTCCTCAGCATCATGCGTGATTACCGCGACCGTTTGCCCGCTGCAGTCGCGCACTGCTTTACCGGTGATCGAAAACAGGCCCGTGAATATCTCGATCTGGATATGCATATCGGCATAACCGGCTGGTTCTGTGACGAACGACGCGGTCAGGCACTGCGCGATGCGGCGCTGTATATCCCGGCAGAACGGATGATGATCGAAACCGATGCACCCTACCTGTTGCCACGCGACCTGCGTCCCAGGCCGAAGTCGAGGCGCAATGAACCCATGCACCTCGCTCACATACTGCATGAGCTGGCGCTGCATCGTGGCGACGAACCCAAGGTGCTGGCCGCGGCTACAACCGCTAACGCCAGGCGCTTCTTCTCTTTACCAGCTGCCAATGACATGCACCAATCGGAAACCAAGCCATGAAAAAGCTCGTTTTATTTCTAAGCATTATTGTCTTCACCGCCTGCTCCAGCGCCTACTACAACACGCTGGAACAATTTGGCGTGCACAAACGTGAAATTCTCGTCGACCGCGTTGATGCGGCACGCGACTCCCAGGTCGAGGCCAAGGAGCAATTCGAAACCGCGTTGGAGAAATTCCGCAGTGTCGTCAACTTCGATGGCGGCAACCTGGAAAAGACCTACAACGAACTCAACCGCGAGCTGGAACGCTCCGAAGAAAGAGCTGACGAGGTGGGAGAGCGTATCGACGCTATCGAGGATGTTGCCAACGCCCTGTTTCGTGAATGGGAGCAGGAGCTGGATCAGTACAGCAGCCCGTCGCTACGGCGACAGAGCGAGCAGCAGCTGCGACAAACTCGCGCACGTTATCAGGACATGCTGACTGTCATGCGTCGCGCAGAAGCCCGTATAGCGCCGGTGCTGGACCCGTTTCGCGACCAGGTACTGTTCCTGAAACACAATCTCAATGCCCAGGCGATCGCGTCGTTGCAGGGTGAGGTGGCGGTCATCGAGGCCGATGTTGCAGGATTAATCAGAGACCTCGAGCAGGCGATTGCCGCAGCCGACGAATTCATGGCCAACAACAGCAGCTAGGAGACGGAGAGCCGCATGGACCACAAGAAAATCGAGAACTTTGTAAACCAGACCTGGGACGACTCGATCGTGCCGCAGCTTTGCGACTATGTCGCGATTCCCAACAAGTCACCGCTGTTCGATCCCGACTGGGCTGAGCATGGCTACATGGACCAGGCAGCCGAGTTGGCGGCTTCGTGGTGTCGCGAGCAACCAATCGAGGGTATGAGCGTCGACATCGTGCGACTTGATGGACGCACACCGCTGCTGTTCATCGAGATCCCGGGGCAAAACGACGACACTGTGTTGCTTTATGGTCACCTCGACAAGCAACCGGAGTTTACTGGCTGGGAAAAAGAGCTCGGACCGTGGAAGCCCGTCATCCGCGACGGCCGGCTTTACGGTCGTGGCGGCGCTGACGATGGCTATGCCGTGTTCGGCTCACTGACCGCGATCCGCGCGCTGGCCGAGCAAAAAATCCCGCACGCGCGTTGTGTTGTCGTTATTGAGTTTTCCGAGGAAAGTGGTAGCCCCGACCTGCCCGCCTATATCGACCACCTTGCTGATCGCATTGGCACCCCTTCACTGGTCGTATGCCTGGATGCTGAATGCGGTAATTACGACCAACTGTGGTGCACAACAACTTTGCGCGGCAATCTCGTCGGCACCCTGTCTATAGACGTGCTGACAGAAGGCGTGCACTCGGGTGCTTCGAGCGGCATCGTGCCGTCCAGCTTTCGTGTGCTGCGTGCCCTGCTTAGCCGTCTAGAGAACGAGACCTCAGGGGAAATTATTGTCGAGGCTCTGAAATCGGAAATCCCGGCAGCCCGTGTGGCCGAAGCAAAGGCGACCGCGGCGACACTGGGCGACGGCGTCTGGAAACGCTACCCGTGGGCGAAAGGCACCGGACCGATCGACAGCGATCAGGTGGAATTGTTACTCAATAACTGGTGGCGCCCGACTCTTTGCGTCACCGGTGTTGCCGGTATCCCCGAGTTGCAGCAGGCCGGTAACGTCCTGCGACCCAACACCACAGTGAAACTGTCGTTCCGGTTGCCTCCGGTCTGTGATGCCGACGCGGCAGCGGCTGAGGTCAAGCGCGTGCTGGAAACCGATCCGCCGTACGGCGCAAAGGTTCACTTTAAAGTGGACTCGGCAATGGAGGGCTGGAGTGCTCCCGAGATCGCGCCGTGGCTGGCGCAATCAATGGCGACCGCATCAGAAGCTTTCTTTGGCAGACAGGCCATGTATATGGGCACCGGTGGCAGTATCCCATTCATGGGCATGCTCGGCGAAAAGTTTCCCGGTGTTCAGTTCCTGGTAACCGGCGTACTGGGCCCACATTCCAATGCCCATGGTCCCAACGAGTTTCTCGATATCGCCACCGGTAAGCGCGTCACCTCCTGTGTTGCACAGGTGCTGGCCGATCACTATCACCGCGAGGAGCGCATCGCGGCCTGATCACTGCTGCAACATAGACGCGCTGATCGGTGTCGACAGCAGGCGTTCGAATCGCTGCCAGCGACTGCTGGCAGCGTCGGCGCCGCGCTCGACGTATTCCCGCACCCGGTCCTGACCGAGATTGTAGTTAATCACGTAGCTGCGATAGCGTTCGATGAAGCGCACACGCTGTGCTGCCCGTTCCGGGGACATCAACGCATAGTCTTCGAGCCATATTTGCGCCGTCGCGGCATCGATATCGCCATCGAGATAACGACGGGCAGCTTCGTTGCCAGCGTGGTTGAGTTGTTCTGCCAACCGCTCGATGGCGTAGTACTCGTCGACGCGCTCGCTATTGAGACCGGCCAGCGGAAACAGAACTTCAGCTTCGTAGCGCTCGCGCTCGTCCCCGGGGAATGCCATCTGGATGCCGTAATTGGCGCTACCCTCGGCGATAAGACTCATAGGACTGAACAATGGATAAACCGAGAACTCCATCCAGCCCCGTTTCTCGACCAACTCGCGCTCGAGCAGGGTATTGAAAACGTGGTGACCCGGATAACCTTCATGACAGGCCAGGTCAATTGCGCGATCGATATAGATCGGTAAATCGGTATTCACCTGTATAAGACTGTAGGCGTCACCCTGGAACCAGTTGTAGCCACTCCAGGGCTTGTCGTTGACGTACTCAACGACGAAGCGCTCACCCTCAGGCAGGTCAATGTAGGCCTGAGTGCGCCGCTGACACTCGGCGATCGCTTCCGAAAAGACTGCATCCAGCTTGTCAGTCGGAATTTCGAAATCGGCCTGCAAGCGATTCCGTCTCTGCGACACGCTGCCCTCGCCAGGCAACAGCCGGTCAAGCTGACCCAGCAATTCGTCGAAATGCGATTGCGGCAAAGACGGTGGCAAAACATCGTAAAGCCGTTGCGCTTCCTGGTCGAAGCTAAACTCCACTCCGTCGAGTTGCTGTGCGCGTGTCTGTACCGCAAGCAATTGCTTACCCAGCAGTGTGACCCGCTGCTGCACCAGTTCGTCGTCGGGCTCGATGCCATCGAGTTCGTTTCGTAGTCGTTGCGAAGCTGTTGCGATCTGCGCCGGCGTCAATGCGTTGGTACGTGCCTGTTCCCGCCATTCGGCCGGACCATGGTATGCATCGACAAAGTCACCGTCGTGCTCACCGAGCGCGAGAACCAGTAACACGTAGTCCTTTGCAACCGCATCGAGTTCGGATGACAAAGCAGCACCTGAACTCATAACGGATTCGACAGGCTCACGGTCGCAGCCGGAAAACAGCACGAGCGACACCAACAGGTACAACGCTGAGCGCATTGAAAGCACCTCACAAATATTCTCTAAGTTGCTGAATTTACGTTAGGCAGCTGCGGCTCGCGCCCGCAACTTCACCCATTCGCCATAGAAGGCATCGACCGAGCTGTCGGCCGCCGCAGCATCGTCCGCGAGAAATTCTGCTCGCAGTTGCTCAAGTGAAACAACGTTGGGCAAATCATCGCCATGAAACTCGGTGTCGCTGGTGAACACGATACGACCGTGTACCGGCAGGTCCGGCACCAGTCGCTTGATTGCGATAACACGGGCCATCGATGGACCAATGGGATTACTGATCTTGTAATGTTGTGCACCGTCGATCACTGCCCAGCGTTCCAAAGACGTGCCGGCAAAGACAACACCCCCGACATCCTTTACATCGAGCACCAGCAATCCGCGCGTCGTGAGCAACAGGTAGTCGACCTGTATTTTTCCATCGAGACCATCCGGCACGACGACTTTCTCAATGAAGTCGTGAGAGATCGCGCGGATGGTCTTGCGTAGAAGTCGCCGTGCACGACTGCGTGATCGCGAGATGTACGCAATCAAACCAGCCGAAGCTGCGACAATAGTAAAGGTAGCCGTAAGTTCAGGTGTCATTCCAAAACGCCCAACGTCCTGTCCTGCGTTTTAATTCTAACTAGAGTCGACGCAAGCCTGCATCTTTACCGCGCGACACATGTTGTCAAGACGTCAGCAGTCATCTCACAAAACGCGCCGACCTGTCTGATTCGACATCGGAATCCTGCAGCGCAACGTGACTGCGGCTGCACCTCAGTTGCGCCGATGGACAATTTTTAATGTGGCGCCTTGCGCAACCGCGACTCAAAGATGGCGGGCGAAACTGGAGAAGTCGGCGGGTATGGAAACGAGATGACTATCAAGATGCAGCAAACGTGACAACGCTGGTGGAATCTCGATCGCAGTGTCAATCAGTGGTTCGATGACGGTTTCAAACTTGGCCGGGTGCGCAGTCGCGACGACAATCATGTTGTCTGTGGCGACATCTGTCTCATTATCGAACACATGCACGGCCGTTGCCGTGTGCGGACACCACAGCTCGCCATAGTCGCGATAGTCATCAACGATCTGCTTCCTGATGCAGTCATCATTCACTGTATAGGCGTCGACATGTTGCCTGAGTGTTGCGAACTCTTTATACAGATCACGCAGACGTTCCATGTTTGACGGGTCGCCAACATCCATGGCCGATGCCAGCGTTGCAATACTCGGAACCGGTTGCCAGTCGCCCGTTGCCAGGAAGTCGGGAATGACGCGATTCGCATTCGTTGCCAGAACTATCCGTTCTATGGGCAGACCCATGTGCCGCGCCCAGACTGCGGCGACCGCGTTACCCAGGTTCCCGGTAGGCACAATGAACGAGGCCGACTGGCCGGTCTCGCGCCAGTGCCACAGTGAAGCTGCCGCGTAATAGACTGATTGCGGCAGCAATCGACCGATATTGATGCTGTTGGCGGAGCTCAGCCGTCGATCCAGGCCTGCTGCAAATGCCTGTTTTACAAGGGCCTGGCAGTCATCAAAGGCGCCGTCGACGCGGAAAGCCGCAACATTGCCACCCCAGCATGTCAGTTGCTTCTCCTGGCGCGGCGAAACCATGCCGGCGGGGTACAACACCTTGACCTCGATCCCGCTACGCCCGTGAAAGGCGGCGGCCACCGCGCCACCGGTATCCCCCGATGTAGCCACGAGGATAGTCAACGGATCGCTGTTGTCGTGCTCGAGCCGGTGCATGACGGCAGCCAGGAACCGCGCTCCAACATCTTTGAATGCCGCCGTTGGCCCATGAAACAACTCGAGTATGGAAAAGCCCTTGCCGTCCACCGGTCGCAGCGGAATGGGGAAGCTAAAACTCTCGGCACAAATGTCGGGCAGATGCGGTTGCAAAGAATCGCCTTCGAAAAACGGCGCCAGGAGGATGCGGGCCACTTCGGGCAATGTCTCTACACGAGCAAAGTCACTACGATTGAACTGCGGCCATGTGGACGGTACGAACAAGCCACCATTGGCGGCAAGACCACGAGTAATTGCTTCGCCGAGAGTGACCGGCGTGTCACCTGGTCGTGTACTGTGAAACTTCACGTTACGAGCTCCGCGGTTGCACCTGGTGTATCCAGCTCTGATATCCAGGCATCGCTGGCAATGCCATGCGCGGCGAAACCCGCCTGCATTGCGCCAGCAATACGATCAGCGTCTTCGGGTCGGGCGAATGCAAACATACTGGGTCCACTACCCGACAACGAACAACCCAGCGCCCCCTGCTCCAGCGCCGCACTCTGCACCGTTGTAAAGCCGCGCACCAGGTGGGCTCTTTGTGGTTCGACTATGGGGTCGCGCAGGGACCGGCCAATGAGTTCGATGTCATCGGCCAGGCAACCGGCAACAAAACCCGCTGTAGCGGAGATTTGTTCGACAACCTGGTCCATTGGCACATGATCGGCGAGCAATGCGCGCCCCGTCCGGGTTGCGACTTCAAGCTCCGGGTGCACCAGCACACAACGCAATGACGACGGTACCGGCAGACGACGCATGTACCACCGGTCTTCCGCGTGTTGCGCAATTGTCAGGCCACCCAGCAGAGCCGGCGCAACGTTATCGGCATGCGCGCGACCGCCGCTGGCGAGACTCTCGCCGGCCAGTGCATGCACCAGCAAATCCGCAGTTGGCAACGGTTCGTCCAGCAGCGCGTTCACCGCGCAGACCGCGGCCACGGCCGATGCAGCAGAGCCGCCCATGCCCGAGCCCAACGGGATCCCTTTTTCCAGTTCCAGCACGACACCCCATTCGACACCGGTATGCGCCAGCAGGCTGGCCGCACTACGCGCCGCGGTATTGCGCTCGGGATCGGTGGGCAGGGCAACCGCCAGCCCCCGTATCGAAGCTATCTCTACCCCCGGCCGGTTCGTGCGGCGCGCACTACAACGGTCCCCGGGTCCGGCGATCGCCAGACCCAGTACATCGAACCCGACCGCGACGTTACCGACGCTGGCCGGCGCGAAAGCATGTGCGATGCTCATACTGCGGCGCCGAGATAGCCAGCCAGGCGCAGCAGGTCCGCGAAAACGCCGCCGGCCGTCACGGCAGGCCCGGCTCCCGGACCTTGCACGATAAGCGGGTTGGCGCAGTAACGTGCTGTTTCAAATTGCACGATATTGTCGGTCAGGTTGATATGGGCGAAGGCATGATCGCGATCGACTTGTACCAGGCCTACAAACGCACTGCCGTCCGCTTCAAGCCGGCCGACGTAACGCAATACCTTCCCGGCGGCGTCTGATTCACGGTACCGGGCATCGAAGGCCTGGTCGTACTCTGACAGCCCGTCGAGGAACTCTGCGACGCTGACATCAACGAGGGCAGCCGGTACCAGGCTCTCCAGCGCCAGCTGCTCGAGTTCCAGCTCGAGTCCCATCTCGCGCCCCAGGATGACCACCTTGCGCGCGACATCCATACCCGAGAGGTCGTCACGCGGGTCCGGTTCGGTATAGCCCTGCTCACGGGCGTTTCGGACCAGCGTCGAGAACGGCACTGAGCCATCGTACTGGTTGAACAGGTATGCCAGCGTGCCAGACAGGATCCCCTCGATGCGCTCGATCCGGTCACCCGTCTGGCGCAGGTCGCGCACAGTATGAATGACCGGTAATCCCGCCCCGACGGTCGTCTCGTACAAATAGCGCGAGTTACCTTCGCGACGCTGCGTTGCCAGCTTGCGGTAATGTTCCATCGACGCGCTACTGGCTTTCTTGTTGGGTGTGATGACGTGCACGCCGCGCGCCAGCCACTGCGTATACTGACTGGCGACCGTTGCCGACGCCGTGCAATCAATAATCAGCGCATGCGGCAGGTGATCGGCATCGATATGGTCGACAAATGCTGCAAGATCGAGCGCCGGCGCCGTCGCCATCTCGTCACGCCACCCACGCAGGTCGACCCGCTGCTCAGCCAGCAGCATTTTTTTCGAGGTGGCGATGCCACGGATACGCAAATCGAGATTGAGGGATTGCGCGAGAGACTCCAGCTCACCTTCGAGTTGCTCCAGCAACACCGAGCCAACGGTTCCCGGACCAATCAGGCCGATAGATAGCGTCTGCGGCGAAAGGTAAAAGCCGGAGTGCACGGCGCGCAGCGCGCGCTCGGCATCGTCATTACTGATAACCGCCGAGATATTGCGTTCCGACGAACCCTGCGCAATGGCTCGCACATTGATCCCGGCCCGCCCGAGACTGCTGAAAACCTTGGCTGCGACACCCGGCGTTCCGGCCATACCATCGCCGACCACTGCGAGGATTGCGCAATTGCGCGTGATACCGACGGCATGCACCTGACCTGCCTCGAGCTCAGCACGGAAGGCACGGCCGACAATTTCACGTACCTCGTCGGCATGCTGATCCGGGACTGCAAAACAGATTGAATGTTCCGAGCTGCCCTGTGAAATCAGGACCACCGAAATACCGGCATCGCGCAACGCTCCAAAAACACGCCACGCAGTACCCGGCACACCAATCATGCCGGCACCTTCGACATTGACCAGCGCCATGCCATCGATTGCTGTAATCCCCTTGATGGCAGTGTCGGTTGCCGCACGGCTACCGATTCGGGTACCGGCCGTCGCCGGCGCACCGCTATCGCGGATATAGATGGGGATATTGCGTGCTATGGCCGGGGCCATTGTCTGCGGATGCAGCACACGCGCACCAAAATAGGCGAGTTCCATCGCTTCGTCGTAGGTCAGCTCGGGAATAACTGCTGCCTCACTGACACGACGTGGATCGGCACTCATGACTCCGGCGACGTCTGTCCAGATATTGACCTGGCTGGCGTCGAGCAAGGCGGCGATAATCGAAGCTGAGTAGTCGCTGCCATCACGTCCCAGTGTGGTATGCACACCCTTGCGGTCACGCGCGATAAACCCGGTAAACACCAACACCCCGGAAAAGTCCGCCGGTATGCGTCGGGCCATGCGTGTGGTCGATTCGGACCACAGCACGCCGGGACCGAGGTCGCTATGCTCGACGACCAGCACATCGCGGGCATCGACCCAGTCGACAGAACCCGCTGGCGCATCTCCGGCCAGCAGGCCCGCAAGCAACTGCGCTGACCAGATTTCCCCTGAACCCGAAACCAGGTCGCGGATGGCATCGGTCTCGGTAGATAACAAAGAGGTTGCGTGCAGAACATCAGCGATGTCCTGGCAGGTACGATCGAAACCGGCCCGGAAAGTCTCGCGGCGCGCCCCGTCACCGAGCAGTTCGTCGGCCAGCGCCTCATGTAGCTGTCGCAGCTCCTGTAGTCGCGCGCGGTACCCGGGGTCGCGTTGGCGTGCGAGTGTGACCAGTTCGAGCAAGCGATCTGTGACACCGGCCACGGCCGAGACCACGACGGCCTGTGGTGTCGAACTGCGTTCGCGAATGATATCGGCGACCCGCCGAAAGCGCGCGGCATCGGCAAGGCTGGTGCCGCCAAATTTATGTACTGTCCATGGTCCCTGACTCATCGCGGCAGCGTACGTCAAGCTACCGGGACGCTCAAGTCAATCGGCCGGCATCACGGCCAGGTAACGACGTACGGTCTCGTAGAGTCCATAACGCAGGGCATCGGAGATGAGGGCATGACCAATTGAAACCTCGACGATACCGGGAATGGTCAGGAATGTACCGAGGTTATCCAGATTGAGGTCGTGACCAGCATTGACCTCCAGTCCGGCATCGATCGCAGCCGCGGCGCTATCACGGTAGCGCTTATAGGCTTGTGCCTGGGCTGTTGTGCCATAGGCACGAGCATAGTCTTCGGTATACAACTCGACACGGTCGGCACCGACCTGCCGGGCAAGAGTCATCTGAGCCGGCACCGGATCCATAAACAGGCTGACCCGGCATCCGGCTGTTTTTAACTGCCCGATGATCGGAGCCAGGCGCTCGCCTTCCCGCTCCAGATCCCAGCCATGGTCGGACGTCAGCTGATCGTCACCGTCCGGTACCAGGGTTGCCTGGGTCGGCTTTATCTCTTCGAGCAGTTCGACAAAGCCCGGGTAGCCCGGCGACGCCGGTGAGTACGGATTGCCCTCGAGGTTGTACTCCACCTCGATCGCAGCGGCGAGATCCCGCACATCACGCGGAGTGATGTGGCGGCGGTCGGGTCTTGGGTGCACAGTGATCCCTTGCGCCCCTGCCGCGATACAGGTGTGCGCCGCCTCGACCACATCGGGTCGAGTGCCACCGCGCGAATTGCGCAACCCCGCCACCTTGTTTACGTTGACACTGAGTACTGTCATCAGTGCACCCGATTTTTCATCGTGGTGATATCCCAAAGCGGAATCCAGTCCGCGTGATTTTCGGTGAAGACATGTCTTGCCGGTAGGCGATCAATCGCGGTCGAAACGTTTGCCAATGCTACATGCACCTCGCCCGGCCACTTCTGCGATTCGAAAAACAGCGTACTGCCACATTGTGAACAAAAGCTGCGTAGCGCCTCGGTCGAGGAGCGGTAGCGGGTTAACGATTCCTCACCGGTCGTGATAACAAACCCTGTCGACGCCACACCGACCCAGGTGACGACGCCAGCGCCATGGGCACGCCGACAAAGGCTGCAATGGCAATGCGCACACCACAGCGTTGGCAACTCGAATTGGAACCGGATCGTGCCACAAAGGCATCCACCACGGGCTTTGTTGGTCATCTGGTTTTTCCTCCCGGCGCCAGTCTAGGCTGGCCGAGGCGGCCGGGCAATAGTAAAAATACTCGCCAGATCAGGCTACTGCGTCCCTCTACCCCAGCAAAACACCCCTATTTCAGCGATAATCCAAACCTGTGGGCCACCGACGGCATCTGAGTTAACGAAGACCGACGATACGGGCGCAGGAAAACAGCTTTGGAACAGGTGATATGGCTGCCGTGGCACGAGTAACACCGGCCGCGGATACGGACGAAAGCAGCCTCATCAGGGCTGCGGCCGGTGGTGACCAGCGCGCCTTCGAGCAGTTGTACCGTGCCAATGTTGGGCGGGTTTACGCGCTCTGTCTGCGCATGACCGCAGACCAGATGCAAGCCGAGGAATGTACGCAAATGGCCTTCGTCAAAGCCTGGCAAAAACTCGATACTTTCCAGCAACGCAGTGCGTTGTCGACCTGGTTGCACCGTATAGCGGTCAACGAGGTGCTGGCACAAAAGCGCAGCGACAAGCGACGCCGCAATTACCTCGAGGTCGTTGAAGAACTCCCCGCCGGGACCGATGTCGATACCCGGGTTGAGGTCAGTGGTAGCGATGTCGATATCGAGCAGGCACTGCAATCGTTGCCCGAAGGGGCACGCCAGGTCTTCGTGCTCTGTGTCATTTACGGCTACACCCATGAAGAGACAGCCAGCACACTCGACTGCGCGGTTGGCACGACCAAGGCTCAGTTGCACCGCGCACGCAAATTACTCCAGGCGAGACTCAATTAATGAATGATCCGTTATTTAACCGGTTTCAATCGCTGCCCGAGGCCATCGAGCCCGAGCGTGACCTGTGGCCGGAAATTGCGACCCGACTAGATCGATCGCCGGTCACGGCGACAACGCGGGTGGCATGGCCTGTGGCGCTCGCGGCCAGCGTCGCCCTGGTCGCCATGACGGCCGCGATAACCTGGCGAATCGCCTCACCGGCCGTCGACCAGGTACCACCAGCACAAACGCTGGCGTCACTGATCCAGATCAGTAGCGACAGCGAATACACCCCAACACCTGAGTTGCTCAGTACACGGACCGAGTTGATTTATTCCCTGCAACGCAACTGGTCGAGGCTGCCCGCCGAGAGTCAGCGCATCGTGGCGGACAATTTACTTGAGATTCGCGACAGCCTCACCGCTATCGAAGCGGCGCTGAGCCAGGACCCGGACAACGCTTCATTACAACAGTTACTTCATACAACTTATGAGCAGGAACTGGCCATGCTGGTAACGTTAAACCGCGCATCGCATTCCCTGCCGATAGAGGTAGAACTATGAAACCCCTTGCACTGATTGCCCTGATTGTCGTGACCTGCATGGCGTCGACGGCGCACGCGGCGAACTTCGAGGATCGGCAGCCCTTCCGCGCCGGTGGCGCGATCGAAATCCAGAACGTATCGGGTTCTGTAGAGGTGCGCGGCTGGAATCGCAATCAAATCGAAGTCATCGCCGAGCTCGATTCGGATCGCGACGAAGTGGAGTTCGAAATCAGCGACGATTCCGCTTATGTCGGCATCCGAATGAAGCGCGAAAGCCGCAGGAAGCATGGTCATCATCACGGGCAGGACAAGGCAGCCGACATCCTGGTGCGTGTACCAGCCAATACTCGCGTGTCTGCTAATACTGTCAGCGCCGATATCACAGTTATCGGTATCGAAGGCGAACAACGGCTCGAAGCGGTCAGCGGAGACATTGATACGCGACTTGCCCATGCCGAGGGCGCATTCCGAACAGTCAGCGGTGAAATCGACGTTGTCGGGGAAGCTGGTAAGACCCGGCGCGTCTCGGCTTATTCGGTCAGCGGTGACATCGTTCTCGAAAACATTGGTGGCGAGGTGCGGCTGACGACAGTCAGTGGCGATGTCGAGGCGACAGCCGGCAAATTCACTCGTCTCACCGGGGAAACCGTTTCCGGGGATATCGAGTTCGCTGGCGATTTTGAAAGCGGCGGCGAGATCGAACTCGAGTCGGTCAACGGCGACATAGACCTGCGAATACCGACGCTGATGAACACCGATTTCGATCTTGAGAGTTTCAATGGCAGCATCGCTCCACTGTTTGGCTACAAAGCCCGTCGTACCAGTCGTTATGCGCCTGGACGCGAATTGCGCCTGACCGAGGGCAATGGCGGTAGCCGCATTCGCATCGAGACGTTGAATGGCGATATCGACATCGAGGCCAGTGGGCCCGAACGTGGCACACCCAATGTCCGGGCCAGTAGTGCGACGCTCAGGGATGATGATGACGACGATGACGATGACTGGGACTGGGGCGATAAAGATCACGACCACGATCATGAGCGCGAAGAGCGCGAGCGCAAGCGTGACTGAAGTCGCATCGGCGCCGTAGACGTACTAGTCTATGCGTCATGGGGCGCCTGTCTAACCAGTTCGTAATCCTTTGGCTGCTGCTGTTGCAAACGGCAGCAGCCCAGGGTGACCTCCCGGCGCCATTGTTCGCCAGCGACGCCATTCTTGAAGTCAAACTAATCGCGCCCCTGAAACAGCTGGCACGCGCCCGTGGCGAGCCGCAATACCTGCCGGCCACCATGATCCTCGACGACGGCACCGAACTGAGCCTGCGAGTACGACCACGTGGCAAAAGCCGGCGCAGGAGCGAGGTGTGCCACTTCCCGCCGCTACGACTGAATTTCGACAAGTCGGTAGCCGGTACCGTTTTCGCAACACAGAACCGGGTCAAGCTCGTTACCCACTGTCGCAATGCTGAATCATTCCAGCAATACATCCTGCGCGAATACGTTATTTACCGCATCTACAACCGGCTCACTGACTATAGCTTCCGGGTGCGCCTGCTTCGCATCACCTACGAGGATAGTGACAAGCCCGGTCGCCCGGTGACTCGCCTCGGCTTCCTGATCGAGGACAAGCATGCGTTGGCGCAAAGACTTGGCGGGGAGGTAGCGGAGCCGGAATCGATACCGCCCTCGGCTGTCGATGCCACGCATTCGCCGCTGTTCGACCAGTTCCAGTACCTGGTCGGCAATACCGATTGGGCGGCGTTACGCGGGCCGGAAGGCGAAAACTGCTGTCACAATGTCGTGCTGCTAACGCACGATAACCAGACGTACATCCCCATACCCTACGATTTCGACAATAGTGGCCTGGTTGACGCGCCTTATGCGGCACCCAGCAGCCAGCTCGGTATCGACGAAGTTACCGAGCGCCTGTACCGGGGAATGTGTCGAGACGAGGCGACCACCAGCGCAGCGATTGACCAGGTGGTGCAGGCAAGAGCCGGTATAGCAGAGTTCATTAACTCATTTGCGTTGCTGACCAGCCGAACGCGCTCCAAACTGCAACGTTACCTTGGGCGATATTACGATATCGCCGCAGATCCGAAGCGACGCGCTCGTGAAATCGATAGCAAGTGCCGTTACCGCAACCAGTCGACCAGCAGGCGAGTCATCCGCGGGTGAGCAAGGTAGCCAACCGCACTGTGGGGATTGGACTTGCCGTAGCGCACGCTGAGATTGTAGATCCGGAAATCTTCGATCAGGCTAATCACGTGTTGCGCCAACATAGCGCTAAAATCGTCGGCAACTGTCTTGTCATGACATAGATAATCGTCTTCGGCGGCGACGTTATACCAATTGACGATATTGCACGGATAGCGCTGTGCCGCGACTTCGTCCTGACCGGCAAGCCGACCTCGCACAGTGTCGTCGGCCAGCGGTGTGCCCAGCGTAATGAAGCGATCTACCTTGTGTTCGCGCAGGCCTCCCGCCCCCGCTGTGCCCTGCGAAAGGTGCCACAGCGCGTCGTAGGCGATGACACCCCCAAGACCATGGGCGATCGTCATGACACGGGAGTCGTTCGATAAGACAGACTGCAGTGTCTGCAGCATCCGCGACGACGCCTGTTGATAAAACTGGCTACTGACATCCCAATAGTGTGCGAGCTCCGGAATAATCCGGGCAACAACGATGTTGGCCAGGCCCAGCTTGCCCAGCAGTGGTGCGCTGACATCGGCCACGAGTTCACCCAGCGCTGACTTGCCGGGTAGCTGCTCGTAGTTGTA
>JABDKV010000059.1 GCA_013002045.1 Gammaproteobacteria bacterium | reverse complement strand
GATTGGTCAGTCACGCGCGGCGGAAATGCGCACGTTGTTGCGCCGGCTCATGTTTAACGATGCCAATCCCGAAATTCGACAACACACGGCATTTGCGTGGTCGCAGTCGAAGCTGCCGGATGTGGCGCCGGAGCTGGTGGAGCAGGGTCGCAAAGATCCGGACTCGGGTGTTCGGGGTCAGGCCTGGTTCTGGCTGGCGCAGACGGGCAGTGCCAGTGCCGAGGACGCGATAACAAGGGCGATTGATAACGAGTCGGAGCCGGAGGTGCGAGAACAGGCGATATTCGCGTTGTCCCAGCTGCCGGCGCAGCGTGGTGTAGACGCATTGATTGGCTTGCTGCAAGACCGGTCATTGCCCCGAAACCATCGTAAGCAGGCGATGTTCTGGTTGGCGCAATCCGAATCCAGTGACGCGATGGAGTACCTTGGCGATATTCTGTCGCGTTGATGCTTAAAACGTTAGGAAGAATCGCGGCTGAAGCCGCTCCTACGGGGAGGAAGAATCGCGGCTGAAGCCGCTCCTACGGGGAGGGGAATCGCGGCTGAGGCCGGGCCTTCGCGGTACTATGTTGTGACTGCCTGTTAGCCGTGAGAATTTTGATGATTTATTGGACGCTTCAGCGAGCGCTTTGCGGTGCTGCGTCAATGCTGTTGCTGATTGCCGGTGTGGCTGGCGCCGACGTTGTCGTGGAACCGCTGCCATTTTCCAACGACGGACTCGAGCTGTATGCCGAGGTGCACCTGCCAGCGCAGGGCGATGCGTTACCCGGCATCGTGTTGATCCAGGGCGCTGGTGAGAGCGGGATAGATAACCAATGGGCGCGGATGTTCGCCCACGAGTTTGCCGCACGTGGCTACGCAGTGGTATTGCCCGACAAGCGTGGAGTGGGTAAGTCGGAAGGCGAGTGGCGCGGTGCCACATTCACCGACCTCGCCGGCGACGCGGTGGCATCGCTGCGCGCACTGGCCTCGCATCCGCGCGTGCAGACGGGCGACATCGGTTTTATGGGCCTGAGCCAGGGTGGGCACATCGCACCGATCGCGGCCGCCGCTGTCGATGACATCAGTTTTGTCATCGATGTGGTTGGCTCTCTGACGACGATGGAGGTGCAGCTCATGCATGAGCTGGCCAACACCTATCGCCAGCACGATCTCGACGAAGAGACGATCGACTACCTGCAAACGCTTGCTGCGCTGAGTTTCGACTACCTGCGTGACGAGACGGTGTGGGATAAGTACCTCGCACGTCGCACTGAGATAGCAGCCGGCCCGCTGGCGAGGGCAGCAGAGTCATGGCCCGACACCCAGGATGACCCGTACTGGGATTTCTGGCGCGCGGTATACGATCACGACCCCATTGCTGACTGGCGCAAACTGGTGGTCGAACGCGACGTCCCGAGCCTTGTGCTGCTGGGCGCGCTGGACGAGCACGACAATGTGCCCGTGGCGGCCAGTCGGGACAGAGCCGCGCCCTTGCTGGACGATCCTGATTTCACGCTGGTTGTATACCCCGATAGCGGTCATGCATTGTTTGCCCCCGGTACGCACCAGCTGCGAGGTGACATGCTGGATGAGGCCGACCGATTTATCCGTACGGCGACCAGCCGCGGGACACGAACTATCGCAGCTATCATAAGTAGCCATAACGCGCAGCATGGCAGCGCTATGTTGCAACAGTTTCGAGAGTTTCTGTCCTTGCCCAATATCTCTTCGGACCAGCAGGACATGCTCGAGAACGCGGCCTGGATCGAGCGCTATATTCGTCAGCGAGGCTTCGACTCGCAGACGGTAACTGCGGGGCGTGCACCCTATGTGATCGCCGAACGCATGGTCGATGCCAACGCACCGACTGTGCTGGTCTACGCCCACTTTGACGGACAGCCGGTGCAGGCAGAGAACTGGGCCAGTCCACCCTTCGAGCCGACCTTGAAGCAGGGAAACAATGTCCTGGAGTGGGAACGGGCATTGTCTGGAGAGATCGATCCGGACTGGCGTATCTATGCCCGATCGGCCGGTGACGACAAGGCGCCGGTCATTGCATTAATGCATGCGATCGATGCGCTGGTAGCGGCCGATGTACCGATTGCCGTCAATCTGCGCCTCATCCTCGACGGTGAGGAGGAAGTCGGTAGCCCGACCCTGGAGCAGGTGTTGGCAGATCACGCCGACAAGCTCGCCGCCGATGTGATGTTGTTTTGCGATGGTCCCATGCACCAGAGCGGTCAGCGCCAGCTGGTGTTCGGCGTCCGTGGCAGTGCCACCATGCACCTGACCATGTACGGGCCGAATCGTCCACTGCATTCGGGTCATTACGGTGGCTGGGCGCCACACCCGACCGATAAACTGATCCGCCTGCTGGCCACGCTAAAAGATGAGGCGGGCAACATCACCGTCGACGGCTACAGCGATGACGTTCGCAAAATTACCCGGGCCGAGCGTCGCGCACTGGCGGCGTTACCCAGTGTCGACGCCGCACTTGCTGATGACCTGGCACTGGCTCGCGTCGAAGGTGCCGGACGACGACTGGAACAAATCGTGATGCGTCCGGCGATCATCATCAAGGGCATCAGCGGAGGTGGTACCGGTGCACAGTCACGCAACATTATCGTGCCCCAGGCAAGTGCGTCGCTAAACCTGAGGCTGGTGCCCGACCAGTCTGCCGAAGGTGCACGGCGATCCCTGGAACAGCATTTCCGCGACCACGGCTATTACGTAGTCAACGAACCGCCCGACGACTCATTGCGACGCCAGCACGACAAGCTGGTCTATGTTGACTGGCGTGGTGGCTACCGTGCGTTTCGTTCATCGATCGATAGCGATGCGTCACGAGAACTGCAGCGATTATTATCCGAACTCGACGGCAAGTCGCCTCTGCTAACGCCAACGATGGGCGGAAGTTTGCCGATTTACCTGTTCGAACAGGCGTTGCCGGGAATGCCGATCATCATCCTGCCGGTCGCCAATCACGATAACAACCAGCATGGTCGCGACGAAAACATCAGGTTGCAGAACCTGTTTGACGCAGTTGCTGCATACGCTGCTGTACTGTCTGGATATTCGCCAAACTAGCCAGTCGCGTCCCGTACGTATTTTCCACGATTGGAATGTCAGTTGTCAGGTGTTCTCCTTATAGATAGATCACACTAATCGGCGACGCCTGCATGCCGGACCGATGCCGGCCGCCCCTGACGGGATCGCTATGACTGAC
>JABDKV010000057.1 GCA_013002045.1 Gammaproteobacteria bacterium | reverse complement strand
TCGACGACAATGGCATCAAGTTTTTCGATCGCAATGGCAGCAAACTTGATACTGAAGTCGAGGATCAGATCGCCAGCCTGATCGACGACACACCACAAACCTGTGAATCGTCGCGACTGGGCCGGGCGGAGCGCCGCTACGACGCTGTCGATCGCTACATCACGTTTTGCACCCAGTCGACTCCACGCCGACTGGATCTGTCAGGCAAGCGTATCGTCATTGATGGCGCCAATGGCGCCACTTACAAGATTGCACCGCGGGTTTTTGCCGATCTCGGCGCCGATGTCGTTACGATTGCCTGTTCGCCCAACGGCAAGAACATCAACGACGGCTGTGGTTCGACTGCGCCTGGCATGTTGCAAAGTACGGTCAAGGCGCTGGGCGCCGATCTTGGTATCGCTTTCGACGGTGACGGCGATCGCTGCCTGATGGTCGATTCCGACGGCGCCGTCATCGATGGCGACCAGTTGCTCTATATCATCGCGCGGATGCGCCAGCGCAGTGGCGAGTTGTCCGGGCCCGTGGTCGGCACAGTCATGTCGAACATGGGTCTCGAACTGGCCTTGCGCGACGCCGGAATCGGCTTCGAACGCGCCGCTGTCGGTGACCGCAATGTGCTGGCTGCGCTGAAGGCTAACGGCGGCACCATCGGCGGCGAAGGCTCCGGTCATATCATCTGCCTGGATCGCACCACGACCGGCGACGGCATTATTGCCGTTATGCAGGTACTCGATGCGATGCTGGAGTCTCAAAAGCCGTTATCAGAGCTGGTTGCAGACATGCCGCTGCTGCCACAACGCCTGATCAATGTTCGTGTAGAGAAACGCTTTAATCCGGACGATTCCGACACGCTGCAGAAGGCCGTTGCCGCGGCCGAGAAGGCACTGGCTGGCGAGGGCAGGGTGCTGCTGCGGGCCTCCGGAACCGAGCCGGTAATCCGCGTCATGGTGGAGGGCCGCAACGACAGCGTCATTACCGGCTTTGCCGAAGACCTCGCCACCGTGGTCCGCGAAGTGGCGGCAACCACGGCCTGAGGGCTTCGGGAGACCCCATCCCGTTGATTTTGCTGCTGGGTCTCGTTACCCTTGCGCGTCTTTTGAGTCGCGACGACTTACCATGCGCAAACCAATCGTAGCTGCCAACTGGAAAATGCACGGCTCGCGGCAAATGACCCGCGAACTGATCTCCGCTGTTGACGAGGGACTCGACAATGGCTGGAGCGTCGAAGTGCTTGTTTGCCCGCCGTTTGTTTATATCGACGAAGCATCGAAGCAACTGGCTGGCACCGATATTCTGCTGGGGGCGCAGCACCTGAACCCCAACCCTGGTGGCGCTCACACCGGTGAGATCTCTGCATCGATGCTGGTCGACCTGGGATGCAGCCACGTCATAGTGGGGCACTCGGAGCGACGTGCGATGTATGGGGATGACGATCAGGTGGTCGCGGCCAATTTCGTCGCGGCGCAGGAAGCGGGTCTGGTACCGGTGCTGTGCGTCGGCGAATCACTCGAAGAGCGGGAGCAGGGCATCACCGACCAGGTCGTATGCGAGCAGCTTAGCGCTGTGCTGGATGCGGCCGGGGTAGAGGCTTTCGCCAATGCCGTAGTGGCCTACGAGCCGGTCTGGGCTATCGGCACCGGCAAGACTGCGACACCGGAGCAGGCCCAGGCAGTGCACAAAACAATTCGTGGGCTGATTGCGGGCCACAGTGATAAGATAGCAGGCGATTTACGGATTCTTTATGGCGGCAGCGTCAAGGGCAGTAACGCTCAGGCGCTGTTTGGCATGCCAGATATCGATGGCGGATTAATTGGCGGGGCGTCGCTCAAGGCAGATGAATTTGTTGCCATTTGCGCGGCGGCCGGCACGCTGGAATAACAGAAATCATGTTGAATAGTGCAGTTACCATTACCCACGTACTTCTCGCGCTGGCCCTCATCGGGCTGGTTCTCCTGCAACGCGGCAAAGGTGCCGATGCCGGCGCCGCTTTTGGTGCAGGAGCGTCCGGAACTGTTTTTGGTTCCGCCGGTTCGGGCACATTTCTGAGTCGTTTGACCGGTGTGCTGGCGACGCTGTTCTTTGTCACCAGCCTGACGCTGGCCTACCTGGCCGGGCAGCAGGCCGGACCAAGCAGCATTGTCGAGCAGGCCGTCGAAGGACAGACATTCGAACAAGACGATCCCGCGCTGTTGCCGGCACCTGGAGACGAGTTACCGGCATTGCCGGAACTGACGCTGCCGGAACCGGCCGGGGAAACAGAAGAGACACCTGAGCCGCCGCAGTAGCGGCCCAGCAAACCGACAGCCGATGTGGTGGAATTGGTAGACACGCTGTCTTGAGGGGGCAGTGGCGCAAGCCGTGCCGGTTCGAGTCCGGCCATCGGCACCATAAAAGTAGTTAACTGGAACGAGTACGAAGGATACCGGCGGGGATGTTACAGGACTACGTACCTATACTTGTGTTCTTGACGATTTCCGGCGTCATGGGAATCGTCATGCTGGGCCTGGGCTTTTTGCTGGGGCCGAGCAAGCCTGACCCCGAGAAACTGTCACCCTACGAATGTGGTTTCGAAGCTTTCGAAGATACCCGCATGCGTTTTGATGTGCGTTACTACCTCGTTGCGATACTGTTCATCATTTTCGATCTGGAGATCGCCTTCCTGTTTCCGTGGGCGGTCGTGCTCGGTGATTACGCCACCAAGGGCGTACAGATTTTTGCCCTGGCCTCGATGGGTATTTTCCTCGCCATCCTCGTAATTGGGTTCATATACGAATGGAAGAAGGGGGCACTGGAATGGGATTGAGCGAACCGGCCCCGGGTGCATTGCCCGACCGCGGTTTTGTCACCACCAAAATCGATACGGTGGTCAACTGGGCGCGTACCGGCTCGATGTGGCCAATGACTTTTGGTCTGGCCTGTTGCGCCGTCGAGATGATGCAGGCCGGCGCGGCGCGTTACGACACTGATCGCTTTGGCGTTTTGTTCCGACCGAGCCCGCGCCAGTCCGATGTCATGATCGTCGCCGGGACCCTGGTCAACAAGATGGCGCCGGCCTTACGCAAGGTCTATGACCAGATGCCGGAACCGCGCTGGGTGATCTCGATGGGTTCCTGTGCCAACGGTGGTGGTTACTACCATTATTCATACAGTGTCGTGCGCGGCTGTGACCGCGTGATTCCGGTCGATGTTTATGTGCCGGGTTGTCCGCCGACCGCAGAAGCTTTGCTATACGGGATCCTGCAACTGCAGAACAAGATTCGACGCACTAATACGATTGCGCGGTGATCATGAGCGATAGCTACGAAAGCCTGGCAGAAGGAATTCTTGAGCGTTGCGGTGACGGCATTGCGGCGACTCTGTCACCGCGTACCCGTGAGTTGACGATCGAAGTCGGTGATCACACGCGGCTGCCGACGGTATGTGAGTCGCTGCGCGACGAATTCGGTTTCGAGATGCTCATCGATCTTGCCGGTGTTGACTATCTCGGCTACGGCGAGCCGGAGTGGAAAACCGAAGCGGCGACGGTTACCGGCTACAGTCGTGCGGTAAATCGTCCACGGGTGGTTCGCGAAGATGACGATCGTCGATTCGCTGTTGTCTATCACCTGTTGTCGCTGGCACACAATCGTCGCATCCGGGTACGCTCATTCTGCCCCGATGCCGATCAACCGATCATGCCCTCGGTGGTCGATATCTGGCCCGCGGCCAACTGGTTCGAACGCGAAGCTTTTGATCTCTTCGGGATCCTGTTCGAAGGACATCCCGATTTGCGCCGTATTCTGACCGACTATGGCTTTATCGGGCACCCGTTCCGCAAAGACTTTCCGCTAATCGGCACCATGGAAGTCCGTTACGACCCGGAAAAGGGTCGTGTCGTGTATGAGCCGGTCAGTATCGAGCCCCGTACGCTGGTGCCCAAAGTTATTCGTGACGACAACCGCTACAGCGGCGAGTTGACCGATCGCCCCGCAGGTGCTGACGATGCGTGAGATCGAGAGCTACACGATGAACTTCGGCCCGCAGCATCCGGCGGCGCATGGCGTGCTGCGGCTGGTGCTGGAAATGGATGGCGAAGTCATCTACAAGGCCGACCCGCATGTTGGCCTGTTGCACCGGGGTACCGAAAAACTCGCCGAGAGCAAACCGTATAACCAGAGTATCGGTTACATGGACCGGCTCGATTACGTGTCGATGATGTGCAACGAGCACGGTTACGTCATGGCGATAGAGAAGCTGCTGGGTCTCTCTGTGCCGATCCGTGCCCAGTACATACGAGTGCTGTTCGATGAGGCTACGCGCATACTCAATCACCTGATGTGGCTGGGTGCGCATGGCCTCGATATTGGCGCCATGACCATGTTCCTGTATTGCTTCCGCGAGCGTGAGGACCTGATGGATGCCTACGAGGCCGTATCCGGCACTCGCATGCATGCTACTTACTACCGACCGGGTGGTGTTTACCGCGACCTGCCATTGCAGATGCCGCAGTACAAGCCATCGAAGTGGCGCAACGAGAAAGAAGTCGCGCGTCTCAACGAAGCCCGTCGGGGCTCGTTGCTGGATTTCATGTGGGACTTCACCGAGCGTTTCCCCGAGCGCATCGACGAATACGAGACCCTGCTAACTGATAACAGGATCTGGAAACAGCGCACAGTCAATATCGGAGTTGTAACGCCGGAAGAAGCGATGGCGCTCGGTTTTACCGGTCCGATGCTGCGTGGTTCGGGTGTCGAGTGGGATCTGCGGAAGAAACAGCCATACGAAGTCTATGACCAGGTGAAATTCGACATTCCCGTTGGGGTGAATGGCGATTGCTATGACCGTTACCTGGTGCGCATGGAAGAGATGCGCCAATCCAACCTGATCATGCGCCAGTGTATCGAGTGGCTGCGCGATAATCCCGGACCGGTAATGGCGGACGATCACAAGATCGTGCCACCCGAACGCGAAGAAATGAAGGACGACATGGAAGCGTTGATCCATCACTTCAAGCTATTCACCGAAGGCTACACCGTGCCTGAAGGGGAGGCTTATGCGGCCGTCGAAGCGCCGAAAGGCGAGTTTGGTGTTTATATGATCTCCGATGGCGCCAACAAGCCTTTCCGGGTCAAGGTGCGTGCACCCGGGTTCGCACACATCGCGGCCATGGACTTCATGGTTCGTGGTCACATGTTGGCTGATGTCGTTGCCGTGATCGGCACGATGGATATCGTTTTTGGCGAGATTGACCGATGAACGAGAAGACTACCCGCACTGTTGCATTGTCGGATCATGCCCGCGAGGTCATTGACCATTGGGTAGCAAAGTTTCCGGAGGGCCGGCAGCGATCCGCCGTCATCGAAGCCCTGCGTGTCGTGCAGCACGACAACAAGGGTTACCTGACAGCTGACCTGATGGATGCCGTCGCCGACTATATCGACGTTCCACGTATCCAGGTTTACGAAGTCGCTGCCTTCTACTCCATTTTCGAGACCGAGCCGTGCGGAGAACACCACATTTCGGTGTGCACCAATATCTCCTGTCACCTGCGAGGGTCGCAGGAGATCGTCGATCACATTGAGAAAAAGCTCGGTGTAAAAACGGGTGAGAGCACACCCGACGGCAAGTTCTTTCTCAAGCGCGAGGAAGAATGCCTGGCGGCCTGTGTCAACGCACCGATGATGATGATTGATCACGTTTACTACGAACACCTGACACCGGAAAAAGTTGACGACATCCTGGACAAGATCGAATGAATTACCGCGAAAACGAGAATCTCGTTGCGTTCGCTCCGTTCGGCCTGGAAAACAGCTGGACGCTGGACGCCTACCGCAGTATCGGTGGCTACCAGTCCTGGCAGCAGGTATTGAGTGGTGAGCTTAGTGCCGATGACATCATTGACAAGGTCAAGGCATCGGGTCTGCGCGGTCGGGGCGGAGCCGGATTCCCGACGGGGCTCAAGTGGAGTTTCATGCCACGCAATGCGCCGGGGCAAAAATACATCGTCTGCAATTCTGACGAGAGTGAACCGGGCACCTGTCACGATCGGGACATCCTGCGCTACAACCCGCACGCCCTGATCGAGGGTATGGCCATAGCCGGTTATGCCATGGGCGCGACGGTCGGCTACAACTATATCCGGGGTGAATTTTTTGCCGAGCCTGTGCCGCGTTTCGAAAGTGCGTTGCGCGAAGCCTATGAGGCGGGTCTGCTCGGTCAGAACATCAATGGCAGTGGTATCGATTTCGACCTGCACATGTTCGTTGGAGCCGGTGCCTATATCTGTGGCGAGGAGACCGGCCTGCTGGAATCACTCGAAGGCAAGCCCGGACGACCACGCTTCAAGCCACCGTTCCCGGCCAACTATGGTCTCTACGGCAAGCCGACTACGGTCAACAACACGTACACGCTGGCATCGGTGCCGACCATCCTGCGCAAGGGGCCGGAGTGGTTTGCCGCGCTGGGGCCGGAGAAGTCTGGTGGCGCAGCGATATATTCAGTGTCGGGACACGTGGAGAAGCCTGGTAACTACGAGCTGCCGATGGGTATCCCGTTTCCGGACCTGCTGGAAATCTGTGGCGGCATCTGGAAGGGCCGCAAGCTCAAGGCTGTGATCCCCGGCGGTTCGTCGGTGCCGGTGATGCCGGGTGAAGTAATCATGGAATGCAACATGGATTACGAGTCGTTACGCGAAGCCGGATCCGCGCTAGGCACCGGGGCCGTCGTGGTCATGGATGAGACCACCTGCATGGTGCGCATGCTCGAACGCATTTCGCGTTTCTACTACGCTGAATCCTGCGGGCAATGCACGCCTTGCCGCGAGGGTACTGGCTGGCTCAACCGGGTCATCAATCGCGTTATTGATGGCAAGGGTCGCAGTGAAGACCTCGACATGCTGGTCGAGGTGGCGAACAAGATCGAGGGCCATACGATTTGCGCGCTGGGTGACGCCGCCGCCTGGCCGGTACAGAGTTTCATCAAGCACTACCGTCACGAGTTCGCCTATATGATCGAGCACGGTGGTCGCAGTATTGTCGAGGCCGACGGTAAGGCCGCGGCCTAGTGGGAAGCCAATGAGCGACGACCAGGTAACAATTGAAGTAGACGGTATCAGCCTGCCGGCGAAGAAAGGGCAGATGGTCATGGAAGTGACCGACGATGCCGGCATCTATATCCCGCGTTTTTGCTACCACGCCAAGTTGTCGGTCGCGGCTAACTGTCGTATGTGCCTGGTCGAGGTCGAGAAGGCACCGAAACCACTGCCGGCGTGCGCAACACCGGTGGCTGAAGGCATGAAGATATCGACCAAGTCGCCGGCTGCTATTGCCGCGCAACGGGCGACCATGGAATTCCTGCTGATCAATCACCCGCTTGACTGCCCAATCTGTGACCAGGGTGGTGAATGCGAATTGCAGGACCTGGCGATGGGCTACGGTCGCGATATCTCGCGCTATAACGAGGGTAAGCGGGTTGTTGCCGACAAAGATATCGGCCCGTTGGTGTCGACGGACATGACGCGTTGCATTCACTGTACGCGTTGTGTGCGCTTTACCGAGGAGATCGCCGGCTTCCAGGAACTCGGCACCATGGGGCGTGGCGAGGACATGAAGATCGGCACCTACGTCGAGAAGGCCGTCAATCACGAACTGTCCGGCAATATTATCGACCTGTGCCCGGTCGGGGCGCTCAACTCGAAGCCCTTCCGTTACCGCGCACGGGCGTGGGAGATGATCCAGCAGGCAACGGTGTCGCCACACGACAGTTTCGGCTCCAACATGTTTGCACATGTCAAACAGGGTCGACTGATGCGCGTGGTGCCGCAGCCGAATGACGAGATCAACGAGACCTGGTTATCGGATCGCGATCGTTTCAGTTACGACGGAATCTATTCCACTGATCGGGTTATCAAGCCACTGCTGCGGATTGATGGTGAGTTCCGCGAAACCGAATGGTCAACAGTACTTGAGCAGGTCAGTGACCGACTGCAACAGACTGATGCCGCAAAGATCGGATTCCTGTCGTCCCCCGGTGCCACTGTGGAGGAGTCGTTCCTGCTACAACGCATTGCTCGTGGTCTTGGCACCAACAACATCGATCACCGCCTGCAGGCACGTGACCTGGGTGATTCAGATAACGATCCCGTTCAACCGCATATTGGTACCGATATCGTGTCGCTGGAAAGCGCCGATGCCATTGCCGTTATAGGTAGCGATTTACGGCGCGAGGTGCCGATGCTGGCGCATCGGGTGCGTAAGGCTGCTCTGGCGGGGGCTACCGTGAGCTTCATTAACCCACCGGGACAGCAGTACCAGTTCAGCCACCAGTACCTGGCGACGGAACTGACACAATTGAGGGCGGCGTTGGGCGCGCTAATCGGTGCCGCTGAAGTGGCCACGGGCAAAATCGCGCCCGATTCAGTAGCGCAACGTGTCGATCGGCAGTCGCATGACGAAACCCATCGCGCGGTCGCCGAATCGCTGGCGCAGGGGGAACGATCGCATATTCTGCTCGGCCACCTGGCGCAGAGACATCCTGCATTTACCCAGATTCGTGCATTGGCGTCGGTGCTGGCCGACATGACTGGAGCAACTATCGGCTTCATCCCCGAATCGGCTAATGCCGCAGGGGCCTCGCTGGTCGGCGTATTGCCCCATCGCGGTGCCGGTGGCGAGCCGGTCGCTACACCGGGTCTGAATGCACGACAAATGCTCGCCGATGCACTTGATGCGTACGTCCTGTTTGGCTTTGAGCCCGAGGTCGATACTGTGGAAGGCGCGCAGGCTGTCGAGACTCTGCGTAACGCCAATTTCGTCGTCGTCATGAGCCCGTGGTTGAGCGAGCAGGCGCTCGAGTACGCCGATGTCATCCTGCCGATCGGTACCTTTGCTGAAACAGCCGGTACCTACGTCAATCTCGAAGGTCGCTGGCAAAGCTTTTCGGGTGTGGCAACACCGGTCGGAGAAGCGCGACCTGGCTGGAAAGTCTTACGGGTGCTGGCGAATTACCTGCATCTCGACGCCTTTGACTATAACGACGCCCTGGAAGTCACTGTTGCCGCTCGTGAGGCGGTACCGGTTGAGTTGCAGGACTATCGCATCGGCCCGATGCCGTCCATGGACGGCGCCGACTTTGGCGATGACCTGATGCCAGCGCCGATTTCTCTCTACGGTTCTGACAGTCTGGTGCGCCGCTCCAGGCCGTTGCAACGCACGCCCCTGGCAAGAGGAGTCGGTGAGTCGTGATTGACTGGCTCCGATCGCTGTTCAGTTTTCTGCCACCGATGCTGGCTGAGCTGGCTACCATCGTCGCCAGCATCATGATCGTGCTGGTGCCGTTGATTCTCTGTGTCGCCTACACCACTTATGCTGAACGTCGCGTCATCGGCTTTATGCAGTCACGACTGGGACCGAACAGGGTAGGGCCGTTCGGGCTGTTCCAGCCTTTTGCCGATGTCCTGAAGCTCATGATCAAAGAGATCGTGGTGCCGCAGAATGCCAATCGCTTCCTGTTCCTGGTAGCACCATTGCTGTCGCTGATCCCGGCGTTCGCAGCCTGGGCGGTGATTCCGCTGACACCCGAGTTTGTTTTGTCCGGTATCGACGCGGGTTTGCTGTATGTGTTGGCCCTGACTTCGTTCGGTGTCTACGGTGTCATCCTCGCCGGCTGGGCAACGAACTCCAAGTATGCGTTTCTCGGTGCAATGCGCTCGGCCGCGCAGATCGTTGCCTATGAAATTGCCATGGGCTTTGCGCTGGTCGGCGTGCTGATGGCCGGAGGCAGTCTCAATCTGCAGGAGATCATCCAGGCGCAGTCCGGTAGCGTGCTGCACTGGTTCTGGTTGCCACTGTTCCCGCTGTTCCTGGTTTATTTTATTGCCGGTGTGGCTGAGACCAACCGCGCGCCCTTTGATGTGGCCGAGGGAGAGTCGGAAATCGTCGCCGGATTCCATGTCGAATACGGTGGCATGGCCTTCGCGCTGTTTTTCCTGGCTGAGTACGCCAACATGATCCTGATCAGCGTGCTCGTGGCGACGCTGTTTCTCGGTGGCTGGCTGTCACCGTTCCAGGGAATCCCGGTACTGGGCGATACACTGCTCGGAGCATCCGGGTTTATCTGGCTGGCATTGAAGTCCGCAATCTTCCTGTTCTGCTTCCTGTGGTTCCGGGCGACTTTCCCGCGTTATCGCTATGACCAGATCATGCGGCTGGGCTGGAAGGTTTTTATTCCCATAACGATAGTGTGGCTTGCAGTCGAGGGCGTCCTGGTCGCACTCGATGTCGGCCCATGGTTTAACTGACATGAGCATGATCAGAAACTGGTCCAAGACGTTGTTACTGACGGAGCTGCGAAGCGGGCTTGCAGTAACCCTGCGCAATATGCTGCGCCCGAAAGTAACGGTGCGCTACCCGGAGGAGAAAACGCCGCAATCGCCGCGTTTTCGCGGCTTGCACGCACAGCGTCGCTATCCCAACGGGGAAGAGCGATGCATCGCATGCAAGTTGTGCGAGGCCGTTTGCCCGGCACTGGCCATCACGATCGAATCGGATATGCGTGACGATGGTACACGGCGTACCACCCGTTATGACATTGACCTGTTCAAGTGCATCTATTGCGGGTTCTGTGAAGAAGCCTGCCCGGTGGACGCCATCGTCGAGACACGTATACACGAGTACCACATGGAGAATCGTGGCGAGAACATCATGACCAAGGACAAGTTACTGGCGGTCGGCGATCGCTATGAAGCCATGATCGCCGCCGACAAAGCGGCCGACTCGCAGTACCGGTGACGATGTGATTGAAGCGGGTATCTTTTATTTGTTCGCAACGGTGCTGGTCGGTGCTGCCGTTGGTGTAATCAGCTCACGCAACCCGGTGCATGCCGCGTTGTTCCTGGTACTGGCATTTGTTACCAGCGCGGTGCTGTGGATACTGCTTGAAGCCGAATTCCTCGGCATCGTCCTTGTGCTGGTCTATGTCGGTGCCGTCATGGTGCTGTTCCTGTTTGTGGTCATGATGTTGAACGTCAATATCGAGAAAATGCGAGTCGGGTTCACCCGTTATGCACCGCTCGGTATCATCGTGGCACTCGCGGTGGCAGCCGAGATTGGCTACGTGATCTGGACCCGGCGCGGTCAGCTGCCCGAGAAACAGCCGCTGCCTGCCGATAACTACAGCAACACCGAAGCGCTCGGCGCGGTGCTGTATACCGATTACGTTTATGCGTTTGAACTGGCCGCGATCATACTGCTGGTGGCTATCGTCGCCGCTATTGCACTGACCATGCGCCAGCGTGCCGGTGTCAAGGCGCAGGACATCAGTGCGCAGGTAGCGACCCGCCGCCAGGACCGGGTGCGACTGGTATCGATGGATTCGGAGCCGAGACAATGATCGGCCTCGAACACTACCTGGTACTGGCCGCTATCCTGTTCAGTCTTGCTGTCGCCGGGATTTTCCTCAATCGCAAGAACGTCATCGTACTGCTGATGTGTATCGAACTGATGCTGCTGGCAGTGAATTTCAATTTTGTCGCCTTTTCACGCTTCCTCGGCAACCTCGATGGCCAGGTGTTCGTGTTTTTCATACTCACTGTAGCGGCAGCCGAGGCGGCTATTGGACTGGCGATACTCGTAGTGTTGTTCCGTAACCGTCGCAGTATCGATGTCGACGAACTCGATGTACTGAAGGGCTGATGATGCAAAGCGTACTTCTGACCATCGTACTCGCACCGCTGCTCGCTGCCGCCGTCGCCGGCTTGTTCGGCAAGCGCATCGGCAGGGCAGCGGCGCACACGATCACGATCGGCGCCGTTGGCCTGTCCTTTGCCCTGTCGATGTGGGTGCTGCTGCAGACCCGCACACAGGATGTCGTATTCAACGATGCAATCTACACCTGGCTAATCAGCGACAGCATCCGCTTCGAAATCGGGTTCCTGGTAGACCGGCTGACTGCGCTGATGATGGCGGTTGTGACTTTCGTCTCATGGATGGTGCATATCTACACCATTGGTTATATGAAAGACGATCCCGGTTACCAGCGCTTTTTCAGCTATATCTCGTTGTTCACGTTCTCGATGCTGATGCTGGTCATGGCCAATAACTTCCTGCAGCTGTTCTTTGGCTGGGAGGCGGTCGGCCTGGTCTCCTATCTGCTGATCGGGTTCTGGTATAAGAAGCCGACCGCGATTTTCGCCAATATGAAAGCCTTCCTGGTCAACCGCGTCGGCGACTTTGGTTTCCTGCTCGGCATAGCGGCGGTCGTCTATTTCACCAATTCGCTCGATTACTACGAAGTATTCGCGCGCGCCGATACGCTGGCCAACGGGACGATCCAGGTATTTCCAGGCAGCGCATGGTCGGCGGTGACGGTGACCTGCATCCTGTTGTTCATCGGTGCGATGGGCAAGAGTGCACAGGTGCCACTGCATGTCTGGCTACCCGATTCGATGGAAGGCCCGACACCGATCTCGGCGCTGATCCATGCGGCAACGATGGTCACCGCGGGTATATTCCTGGTCGCTCGTATGTCCCCGCTGTTTGAATTGTCTCCGGTCGCCCTGGGTACGGTGTTGGTCATTGGTGCGACGACAGCGTTTTTCATGGGCCTGATTGGGATCGTGCAGAACGACATCAAGCGCATCGTTGCCTACTCGACACTGTCGCAGCTCGGATACATGTTCGTGGCACTGGGTGCCTCGGCTTATG